>JAEKLF010000071.1 GCA_019509985.1 Burkholderiales bacterium
TGGCCAGCGCCGCGATCTCGCGCACGCAGGCCAGCTTCATGCCCTCGGTGATCTTGGTCGCGCCGCAGTCCAGCGCGCCGCGGAAGATGTAGGGGAAGCACAGGACGTTGTTGACCTGGTTGGGGTAGTCGCTGCGGCCCGTGGCGACGATGGAGTCCGGCCGCACGGCCTTGGCCAGCTCGGGGCGGATCTCGGGCTCGGGATTGGCCAGCGCCAGGATGATGGGCTGCGTGCCCATGGTCTTGACCATCTCGGCGCTCAGCACGCCCGCGGCCGAGCAGCCCAGGAAGACGTCGGCGCCGTCGACCACATCGGCCAGCGTGCGCGCCTTCGTGATCTGGCAATAGCGCTGCTTGGACTCGTCCAGCTTGCCGGACTTGGCATCGTCGCGCTCGCTCTGGATGACGCCGCGCGAATCGCAGACGAACACGTTCTCGCGCCTGACGCCCAGGCCCACCATCACGTCCAGGCAGGCGATGGCCGCCGCGCCCGCGCCCGACACGGCGACCTTGACGGTGGCGATGTCCTTGCCCACCAGCTCCAGCCCGTTCAGCAACGCGGCCGACGAGATGATGGCCGTGCCGTGCTGGTCGTCGTGGAAGACGGGGATGTTCATGCGCTCGCGCAGCTTCTTCTCGACGTAGAAGCATTCCGGCGCCTTGATGTCCTCGAGGTTCACACCGCCCAGCGTGGGCTCCATCGCGGCGATGATCTCGACCAGCTTGTCGGGGTCACGCTCGGCCAGTTCGATGTCGAACACGTCGATGCCGGCGAACTTCTTGAACAGGCAGCCCTTGCCTTCCATGACCGGCTTGGCCGCCAGCGGGCCGATGTCGCCCAGGCCCAGCACGGCCGTGCCATTGGTGATGACGCCGACGAGGTTGCCGCGCGACGTGTACTCGGCCGCGAGCGCCGGGTCGCGCTCGATGTCCAGGCAGGGATAGGCGACGCCGGGCGAATAGGCCAGCGACAGGTCGCGCTGGTTGGAGAGCGCCTTGGTCGGCGTGACCGAAATCTTGCCGCGCGTCGGGCTGCGGTGGTAGTCCAGGGCGGCGTCGCGCAGCGCGGCTTCGGCAGGCGACAAGGGTGAGTTGTTCTTTTCCATGAGGGCGTGTCTCCAGGGGGAACCCTGAAGATTACGCCGCGTTTCAGCGCCCGACGATGCAGGTTTTTTGGCGATCTATGCCGAAGCGGATATCACGCGGTCACGCCCGTCGCGCTTGGCGCGGTACATGGCCTGGTCCGCCTCGCGCAGCGCCGAGTCGAGATCGGCCGGGCAGGCCGCCTGGGCCACGCCCCAGCTCGCCGTCACCCGCAGGCCGCATGGCCAGGCGGTGCGCGCCAACACCTGGCGCAGGCGCTCGGCCACGGCCATGGCCTCCTCGGCCGGCGTCTGCGGCATGACGATGACGAACTCCTCGCCGCCCCAGCGCGCCAGCAGGTCGTCACGCGGCAGGTTGGCGCGCAGCGCACGCGCCAGCAGCACCAGCACCTGGTCGCCCACCTCGTGGCCGTGCCCGTCGTTGATGTGCTTGAAGTGGTCGACGTCGACGAAGACGACCGACAGCGGAAAGCCCATCTCGCCCTGGACCTGCAGCAGCAGGTCCAGGGCACGGTGCAGGCCGTCACGGTTGGCGACGCGGGTCAGCGGGTCGCGCAGCGCCATCTGCTCCAGCGCACGCGAGC
The DNA here is from genome assembly GCA_019509985.1 of Burkholderiales bacterium. GTDB lineage: Bacteria > Pseudomonadota > Gammaproteobacteria > Burkholderiales > Burkholderiaceae_C > Pelomonas. The sequence continues at coordinate 1,687 of JAEKLF010000071.1, forward strand.
GCTTCATCGAACGCCGCAGCCGACCGTGCACCGTCCAGCTCTCCCAGGCCAGATAGCCCAGCAGGCTGAACATCCACAGCCCCACCAGGCCGAGGCGGAAGGTCTCGGGCGCGACCCAGTTGCCCACCAGTTCAGCGCGGTCGAGGCGGATCAGATGCATCCCCGGCGCAGCCTGCCCACCGGTGCTGACGCTGAAGACCCGCATGCGGTCCAGCTGCGGGCCCATCAGCGGCACGGGCAAGGGGTGGCTCTGCGCCCACCAGGAGCTGACCATGAACTGGGACAGGCGCAGCTCCACCGGCATCGACTGGGCAGCAGGCGCGAAGACGACTTCATGCGGCTTGAGGTCGATGACGCCGCCCTTGGCCGAATAGGCGGGGTGGAAGTTGCGCAGGAAGACGCGCACCTGCGCCGGCCCATGGTCCAGCGTCGGGCCTTCGGCGTGCAGCCACAGGCGGATGGTGTTGAAGGCGCTCAGGTCGAGGTCGCCCGCCGCCATCTCGATCTGCAGCTCGCAGAAGGGCCACTCGAAGCCGGGACGGATTTCGCAGCGCAGGGCGACCGGTCCGCCGCTCCCGCCGTCGACCAGCTCGGCATGGCTGGTGCCACCACTGCCGCTGTCATCGACCACCTGCAGGCGCTGGCCCGGCCCTCGGCCGTCCAGCGCCATGCGGCGGGTCATCCAATGCTCGTTGGCATAAAGGCCAAGCAGCGTCGCCACGACGAGCAGCGCAAGCAGCCAGCGAAGAACCATCCCCGGATTGTCGGCATCGCTGCGGCCGGAAAGTCATGGATGCGGCTCGCCAACGTGAAATCATGACCGACGATCACATATCGTCGACCCGGACTCAGCCCGCGGCGCGCCGGCCCAGGATCTCGAACGCCGGCAGCGTCTTGCCTTCCAGCACTTCCAGGAAGGCGCCGCCGCCGGTGGAGATGTAGCCGACGTCCTTCTCGATGCCGTACTTGGCGATGGCCGCCAGCGTGTCGCCACCACCGGCGATGCTGAAGGCGACGCTCTCGGCGATGGCGCGGGCGATGGCCTCGGTGCCATGGGCGAAGGCCGGGAACTCGAACACGCCGACCGGGCCGTTCCAGACGATGGTGCCGGCGGCCTTGAGCTTCTCGGCCAGCTTGGCCGCGGTCTTGGGGCCGATGTCGAGGATGAGGTCGTCGTCTTCCACGTCGGTGGCGGCCTTGACGGACGCGGTCGCACCGGCGGCAAAGGTCTTGGCGGTCACGACGTCCTCGGGAATGGGCACCTCGGCGCCGCGCGCTTTCATCGCGTCGATGACGGCCTTGGCCTGGTCGACGAGGTCGGGCTCGGCCAGCGACTTGCCGATCTTCAGGCCCACGGCCAGCATGAAGGTGTTGGCGATACCGCCGCCGACGATCAGGCCGTCGACCTTGGCTGCCAGGCTTTGCAGGATGGTCAGCTTGGTCGAGACCTTGGAGCCGGCGACGATGGCCACCAGCGGGCGGCGCGGGTTGGCCAGCGCCTTCGTGATCGCGTCGATCTCGGCGGCCAGCAGCGGGCCGGCGCAGGCGATCTTGGCGTACTTGGCGATGCCGTAGGTCGTGGCCTCGGCGCGGTGGGCGGTGCCGAAGGCGTCGTGCACGAAGATGTCGCACAGCGCCGCGAGCTTCTTCGACAGCTCCTCGCTGCACTTCTTCTCGCCCTTGTTGAGGCGGCAGTTCTCAAGCAGCACCAGCTGGCCCGGCGCCACCGAGACGGCGTCGACCCAGTCGCGCTGCAACGGCACGGGCCGGCCCAGCAGCTCGGCCATGCGCTCGGCCACGGGTGCGAGCGAGTCCTCGGGCTTGAACTCGCCTTCCGTCGGGCGGCCCAGGTGGGACGTGACCATCACGGCGGCGCCGGCGTCCAGCGCCATCCGGATGGCGGGCAGCGAGGCGCGGATGCGGGTGTCCTCGGTGATCTTGCCGTGGTCGTCCTGCGGCACGTTGAGGTCGGCGCGGATGAAGACGCGTTGGCCGGACACCTTGCCGGCGGCGATCAGGTCGGAGAAGCGGATGACGTTCATGGTGGGCGAGGCATTGGGTGAGAAGAACTGTCGCGATTCTCGCCCCTGCTCTCCACCGTACCGCGGCGAAACCGCGGACGGGCGCCAGGCCGCCCCAAGCCGGCCCGCGGGCGATGTGCTTGCGGCTCAATGCCGGGAGCATCGCCGTCCTCTTGGGGGACCGACCAGCCTTGCCGGCATTCAGCGCGGCAAGTCTGGACGAGGGGCTGGTGACTACCAGCCCAGGCCGAGCCTCAACGGCAGCATGACGGCCATGCCGACCAGGATGGTGCCGAGGATGTCACGCCGCCAGAAGTAGTAGCCGGTGGCCGCCACGGCCGCAGGCCAGCGCGCGTCCTGCCAGGTCGTGATGACGTGGCCCTGCGTCATGAAGATCTCGGGGGCGACGACGGCGACAAGCGCCGCGAGCGGTGCCACCTTGAGCAGTTCGCGCAGCCAGTCGGGAATGGGCAGGGGCTTCTCGCCGATCATGAAGAAGCTGCGCGTCAGCACGCTGATGCCGGTCAGGCCGAACAGCGCGACCCAAGTCAACCACTCGCTCATCTGGCGGCCTTGCGCGAATCCAGCCACCAGCCCACCGCACCCGCCGCGACAATGGCGCAGAGGATGTTGAGCTTGAGCGGCAGCGAGTAGGTCGCAATGGACACCGCGCCGGCGGTGATGGCCACCCACCACAGCAGCTTCTCGGCCAGCAACGCATACGACAGGCCCAGCAGCGCGAGCACGCCGGCAAAGCCGATGCCCCAGTGCGGCGGGATGCGGTCGGCCAGCAGGATGCCCGTGAAGGAAGCCACCTGCCAGGTCGGCCAGTTGACCGCCACGCCACCCCAGAAATAGCGCTGCTGGCCCGGTGCCGGCACGGCATCGGGGTAGCGCTTGACGAAGTAGACGAAGTTGAGGTCGGCCGACAGATAGCCGTTCAGCAGCCGGCGGCGCAGCGGCAGGTGGCTCCAGTAATTGCGCCACTGCGCGCTGAAGATGACGAAGCGCAGGTTGACGCAGAAGGCCGTGGCCAGCAGCACCCACAGCGGCGCGCCGGAGGCGATCAGCGGCAGAGCCGTCAACTGCGCGCTGCCGGCGAACACCAGCAGCGACATGCCCATGGCCAGTTGCAGGCTCAGGCCGCTCTTGACCATGGTCACGCCGGTCACCAGGCCCCAGGCCGCCAGACCCAGCGAGGGCGAGGCCATGTCGCGCGCGCCGCTACGGAAATCGGGGTCGGCCGCGAGCGCGCGCAGCCTCTTCAACAAGCTCATCCCGCCATTGTCGGCGGGAGCCGCTTCACTGGCCGATGCGACGGACTTTGCCGCTGCCGGCGATGGAGCTGGAGATCTCCGGCGAACCGGCGTACTTCACGTCGCCCGAGCCGGCGATGGAGACACCGAGCTTGCGGGTCGCGTTGACCTGCGCGTCACCGCTGCCGGCGATGGTGACCTTGACGTCCTCGGCCACGAGGTCGGCCGCCTTCACGTCGCCGCTGCCGGCGATGGAGACGTTGGCGCTGCCCGCGCGGCCGGCCGCGACGATGTCGCCGCTGCCGCTGACCTTCATGCCCAGGCGCTCGGCGTCCAGCCCGGTGAAGCGGATGTCGCCGGAGCCGGAGATGGCGGCGTCGACGCCGCCCGTCTTCATGGCCTCCACCTTGACGGTGCCCGAGCCGGCCACGGCGACCGTGCGCAGCGACGGCATCTCGAGAGTGATGCTGGGGTTGTTGGACGTGGAGATGTTGACGCCCTTCTTGGGCCCGATCTCCAGCGTGCGGCCCTTGCCGCCTTCGACGATGCGGGTCTCGATGTAGGGCAGCAGGTTGCGGTCGGCCTTGACCTCGACCTTGTTGCCTGCGCCTTGGCGGATGACGACGTTGAAGCCGCCGCTCAGCGCCACGCCGTCGAAGGCGCCGGGGTCGCGAGACTCGGTGGCGACGTCGCCGTTGCCGCTGATGCGCTCACCGTTGTTCCAGCCCCAGCTCCAGGCCTGGGCGGAGCCGGTGAGCGCGGCGGCGGCAATGAAGCCGAGGGCGAAGAGGCGGCGGCCGTGGCGGGAGGTGTTCATGGCGAGCTCCATCGAGGTTGTGATGGCTCGCATCTTGCCGAGTCGCCCGGAGCTCGCGAACGGCGGCGCGACGGTGCGCGGGATCAGGGGCGCGAAATGCGGCTGGGCGCGCTGGCGGAGCCTCGGCTCAGTGGCTCTTGCCCTTGTCGGCAGCCTTGTCGGTAGCCTTGTCCGCGGCCTTGTCCGCGGTCCTCTCCGGCGCCTTCTCGGCAGGCTTGGTCTCGACCTCCTCGGCCTGCTGGCGCACCGCACCCGGCCGCGGCACGACGGGGATGACGCCTTCGACCTTGTTCTCGCGCATGTACTCGTCCATCTCGCGCCAGCCGGCGTAGACGGCCGCCTTCTGCGCCTTGGGGTTGAGCACGTAGCAGTCCTCGATCGCGCGCATCGCGTGCCGGCAGGCGCTGCCGATGGCCTTGCCGTCGGCCTCCTTGGCGGCGGCCACCTTGGCGGGGTCGTCGATGCCGAGCTGCTCGCAGGCCGACAGGGCTGCGAGCAGGGGCAGGGCAAGAAGTAGACGCTTCATCTGCTCAGGTATCGGCCGCGGCAGCGACAACTTGAATCAACGCCCGCCGCCCTGAACCATCGCGAGCAGGCGCTGGATGCGCTCCTCGGTCGACGGGTGGGTGGAGAACAGGCCCCGCAGGCCGCCACCGGACAGCGGGTTCATGATCATCATCTGCGCCGTCTCCGGATGGGCTTCCGCGGTGCCGAGCGGGATGCCCTGCGCGAAGCGGTGGATCTTGTCCAGCGCCGAGGCCAGCGCCGCGGGGTCGCCGGAAAGCTCGGCGCCACCACGATCGGCCTCGAACTCGCGAGCGCGGCTGATGGCCATCTGGATCAGGCCGGCCGCCAGCGGCGCCAGAAAGGCGATGGCCAGGTTGGCGACGAGGTTGGTCGAGCGGCCGTTCTCGTCCCGGCCACCAAAGAATCCGGCGAAATTGGCCAGCATGGAGATCGCACCGGCCATCGTCGCGCTGACGGTGCTGATGAGGATGTCGCGGTGTGCGACATGCGCCAGCTCATGGGCCATGACGCCGCGCAGCTCGCGCTCGGACAGCGCGCGCAGGATGCCGGTCGTCGCGGCCACCGCAGCGTGCTCGGGGTTGCGGCCGGTCGCGAAGGCGTTGGGTGCCTGCTCGTCGATCAGGTAGACCTTGGGCATGGGCAGGCCGGCGCGCTGGGACAGCTCCTGCACCATGGCATAGAACTGCGGTGCGGAGCTCGCGTCCACCTCGCGGGCGTTGTACATCTTCAGCACCATGTCCGCCGAGAACCAGTAGCTGAAGAAGTTCATCGCCACGGCCAGCAGCAACGCGACCAGCATGCCGGTCTGGCCGCCGATCATGGCGCCGACGGCCATGAACAGCGCCGTGATGGCGGCCATCAGGATGGCGGTCTTCACGAGGTTGAACATCGCAGGGCGCTTTCAGAAGTGACCGATGACGTGGCAGATGGTGCCACGTCACCCCAGTTCAAGCGTCGAAGCGTTCGCCGATGGCGATGGGCCGGGCCTGCAGGAAGGCCGCGGCCGGCCCGCGCTTGCCGCCGGCGCGCTGCAGTTCGGTGAGCCGCAGTGCACCCACGCCGCAGGCCACGACCGGCCCTTCGGCAATCACCTCGCCCGGCTCGCCGCCACCGTCCACGACCTCGGCCCGCCAGACCTTCACCGCCTCGCCGGCCAGCGTCGCAACGCCGCCTGGGAAGGGGTCGAAGGCGCGCAGTCGGCGCTCGATCTCGCCGGCGGGCTGGCGCCAGTCGATGGCGCTCTCGGCCTTTTCGATCTTGTGCGCGTAGGTGATGGCCTCGGCCGGCTGCGGCGTCGCCGGCAGGCTGGCCGTCCGCAGTGCCTCGACGATCAGGCGACCACCCTGCTCGGCCAGCCGGTCATGCAAGGTCGCCGTCGTGTCGCTGGCGCGGATGGGCTGGCGACCGGTCAGCAGCATGTCGCCGGTGTCCAGGCCCGCATCCATTTGCATGATGGTGATGCCGGTCTCGGTGTCGCCCGCTTCGATGGCGCGGTGGATGGGCGCCGCGCCACGCCAGCGCGGCAGCAGCGAGGCGTGGATGTTCAGGCAACCCCGGCGCGGCGTGTCCAGCACCCACTGCGGGAGGATCAAGCCGTAGGCGGCGACGACCATCACGTCGGCATCCGCTGCGATCAGCGCCTCGCGGGCCGCGGCGGCGTCGACGGCGTACTTGCCGTCCAGCTTCAGGCCCTGCGGCTGCGCGACCGCAATGCCGGCTGCAATGGCCCGCTGCTTCACGGCCGAGGCCTGCAGCTTCATGCCGCGGCCGGCCGGGCGGTCGGGCTGGGTCAGCACCAGCGGCACCGTGAAGCCCGCGCGCAACAGCGCGTCTAGCGCGACGGCGGCGAACTCCGGTGTGCCCGCAAAAACGACTCTCATGGCGCGACCCGCATCAAAGCCTCTGGTTGCGCTTCTTCGCCTCGGCCTCTTCCTCGCGCGTCTTCTTGACCATCTTGGTCTTGATGCGCTCGCGCTTGAGCGAGCTCAGGTATTCGACGAAGACCTTGCCCATCAGATGGTCCATCTCATGCTGCACGCAGACGGCCAGCAGGCCATCGGCCTCGAACTCGTAGACCTCGCCGTCGCGATTGGTCGCGCGCACGGTGACCTCGGCATGGCGCGGCACCTTGTCGTAGATCTGCGGCACCGACAGGCAGCCCTCCTCGCCCTCGACCCAGCCTTCGCTGACCTTGACCAGCTCGGGGTTGATCAGCACGCGCGGCGTGTCGCGGTCCTGCGAGGTGTCGATGACGATGACGCGTTCATGCACGTCGACCTGCGTCGCGGCCAGGCCCACGCCGTCGGCGGCGTACATGGTTTCGAGCATGTCGTCGACGAGCTGGCGGATGCGCTCGTCCACGGCTGCCACCGGCTTGGCGACGGTGTGCAGGCGCGGATCGGGGTAGCGGAGGATGTGGAGTTGGGCCATGAGATGTGGGCCGGCGGCCACGACGTCTGCGTTGAAAGCACTCGCAATCGCGGTCCGGCCGGGTTGAATGCGGGCAGAATCACCCGGATTTTCGCCGATCCGGCAATCCCCTCGGAGACCGTGCCTGATGCTCGCTGCCCGCCCCGCCCACATTTCAGTCCTTGCGGCCTGCCTGACCCTCGCGACGACCTCGGCCTGGGCCCAGACCAGCAAGCTGCCCATCACCGCGGAACAGCGCCGCGTGGCCGACCAGGTCGCCGCCAACGGCGTGCCGCTGTCGGAGCTGTCGCCCAATGCGCCCGACCAGCATGTCGTCGTGGCCGGCGACACGCTGTGGGACATCTCCAAGCTCTTTCTGAAGAGCCCCTGGCGCTGGCCCGAGCTCTGGGGCATGAACCGTGACCAGATCCGCAACCCCCACCTGATCTACCCCGGCCAGGTGCTGGTGCTCGTCAAGGTCGACGGCCGGGCGCGGCTGCAGTTCGGCCAGCGCGTGGGCGATGGCGGCGCGGGCGACACGATCAAGGTGAGCCCACAGATGCGCGTCTCGGCGCTGGACGCCAACCCCATCCCGGCCATCCCGCTGGCGCTGATCCAGCCCTTCCTGACCGACACCGCCGTCTTCGACAACGACGCGCTGGCCACAGCGCCGCGCATCGTCGCCGCCCAGGAAGGCCATGTGCTGCTCGGCCGTGGCGATCTGGCCTATGCGCGCGGCGACTTCGGCGGCGCCACGGACTTCCGCGTCTTCCGCACGACGCGCGTGCTGCGCGACCCGACCACCAACGAGATCCTTGGCTACGAGGCGCCCTACGTCGGCACGGCCGACCTGATCCGCGAAGGCGAGAACCGCCCGGGGCCCGACGGCAAGACCGAGATCGTGCCGGCGACGCTGCGGATCCAGCAGGTCAAGCAGGAAGTCGGCATCGGTGACCGCCTGGCGCCCGCACCGCAACGCGATCTGGAACGCTACGTGCCGCACGCGCCCCACCAGCCCATGGCCGGCCGCATCGCGGCGCTGTACGGCGACGCGCTGAACGCCGGGCAGAACCAGATCGTCGCGCTGAACCGCGGCAAGCGCGACGGCGTCGAGCGCGGCCACGTGTTTGCACTCTGGCGCGACGGCAATGCCGTCATGGACAAGACGCAGGAGAAGGCCGAGGCCATCAAGCTGCCCGACGAGCGCCACGGCGTGCTCTTCGTCTTCGACGTCTACGAGCGCGTGTCCTATGCGCTGATCATCTCGGTCAAGGAACCGGTCAAGGCAGGCGACCGCTTCACGCAGCCCTAGATGGAGCCCCTCGTACAAGGCGTACCTTGGCCGGTCTTGCAGACCGCGCTGCGGCTTGAGCCGCAGCCCTTCGCCAGGCACATCGCGTCCACTGGGCGCAATGTGTCCGGGCTCAGCCCCCGAGGGGACGGCGATGCTCGCGGGGGAGGCCCCGCTCGCACATCGCCGGGCGGGCCGGCTTGGGAGCGGCCCGGCGCTCGGCCCCTCATCAACTGACATGCTCGACCGCACCGAGCTGGCCGCCTGGCTGCGGCTGACCGAATGCCTCGGCCCGGGCGCCGCGCGGCGCCTGCTGGCGATGGCCGGCAGCCCACAGGCCGTCTTCGAGTTGCCCGCCGCTGCGTTGGACCAGGCTCTGCCGCCCAAGCAGCGGGCCGCCTTCAACCGGCCGCCCGAGCATCTGGAAGAACTGATCGCCAAGGCCGCGGCCTGGCTGACCGAGCCCGGCCATGATCTGCTCGCGCTCGGCGACGCCGACTACCCGCCGCGCCTGCTCGCCACGGCCGACCCGCCGTTGCTGCTGTGGCTGCAGGGCCGCCGCGAGTTGCTGAACGTGCCGTCGCTGGCCATCGTCGGCAGCCGCAACCCGACGGCCCAGGGCGGCGACAACGCCCGCGCCTTCGCCAAGGCGCTCGCCCGCGCCGGCTATGCCATCGTCTCCGGCCTGGCGCTGGGCATCGATGCGGCCGCCCACGAAGGCGCGCTGGATGCCGAGGGCGCCACCATCGCCGTCGTCGGCACCGGGCTGGACCAGGTCTACCCGCCGCGCAACAAGAAGCTTGCCGCCCGGCTGCTGGCCGGCGGCGGCCTCATCGTCAGCGAGTACGCGCTGGGCATGCCGGTGCTGCCTGCCAACTTTCCCAAGCGCAACCGCATCATTGCCGGCCTGACCCAGGGCTGCCTGGTCGTCGAAGCAGCCGTGCAATCGGGCTCGCTGATCACGGCCCGCCAAGCCGTCGAGGCCGGCCGCGAAGTGTTCGCCATCCCCGGCTCCATCCACTCGCCGCAGGCGCGCGGCTGCCACGCGCTGATCCGCCAGGGCGCCAAGCTCGTCGAGTCGGCCGAGGACGTGCTGGAGGAACTGCCGCCGCTGGGCAGGCCCGTGGTGGCAGCCGTCGAGGACGCCGAGGTGCCGCATGAGCAGCAGGCGTTGCTCGGCGCGATGGGCTTCGACCCGGTCAGCATGGAGGCGCTGATGGCCCGCAGTGGCTGGCCGGCGGCCGAGCTGAGCGCGGCGCTGCTGGAGCTGGAGCTGGACGGCGAGGTGGCTCGCCTGGCGGGCCAGCTCTTCCAGCGCCGCAAGCGGGGATAGCGAGCTTAACCGCGGATATCAGAGGTCCATCCGGGGGGTTATTCGCAGCCGGTTCGGCCGGAACCCTGGGCTATCATCCCCTCACGATGTTCGATGTCCTGGTTTATCTCTACGAGACCTATTGGCGCCCGGACGCCTGCCCCGATCATGCGCAGCTGACGCGCAAGCTGACGGCGGTGGGCTTCGAGAACGACGAAATCCAGGAGGCACTCTCCTGGTTGGACGGCTTGGCTGCGGCCGGCGAGTCCTATCAGGGCGAGCAAAGTGAGCACGCGCTACGCGTCTACTCGCCGGCCGAGATCGAGCACCTGGGCGAGGCGTCCATCGGCTTCGTCAGTTTCCTCGAATCCGCCGGCGTGCTGCCCGGCCCGATGCGTGAGATGGTCGTCGACCGTGCGATGGCGATTCCCGGCGCACCCATGGACCTGGAAGACCTGAAGATCATCGTGCTGATGGTGTTCTGGAGCCTGGGCGAGGAGCCCGATGCGCTGATCCTGGACGAACTTTTCGTCGCGCCGGAAGACCGACTGATCCACTGAGCCGACTGGCCCTTCACACACAAACGGCGCCCTCGGCGCCGTTTGTCATTTCAGCAATTGCTCCGGGTCGGCATCCAGCTTGGCCAGCGCCTTGCGCGTGGCCTGCACCGTCAGCGCCTCGTCCTGGGCCGGCAACAGCAGGCCGGCCTGCAGGAAGGCCGCCATGCGGTTCAGCGAGAACAGCACGCCGCGGCCCTTGGGCGTGACGAACAGCGCCAGCTGCTTGCGCAGGCCGCGCCAGGCGAGCTGCACCTGCTCGTTGCGGCCGCGGTAGTCCAGCATGAACCAACCGCCCACCTGCAGCTCTCGCGCCCAGGCGACCATGGCCGGCGTCGGCGCCGAGCCGCCTTCGGCGACGACTTCCATGCCGTCGGATTCGTGGCCGGAGAGGTCGCGCACCAGCATCTCGTCGACATGGCTGTCGCCTTCGATGTCTTCGGGCAGCATGGCCTCCAGCGTTTCGAGCTGGTCCATCAGCTCGTCAAGGCGCTCGCGCGGGATGGCGGCCGTCTTGGCCGTGAAGGCCGCGGCCAGCGCGTTGTTGAGCTGGCGCACGTGCTCGTCCTGCTTGTCGGTCGACAGGCCGGCATGGCTCATGCCGTCGCGCAGTGTCTTCAGCAGCGGCGGCAGGCGGCGAATGACGTCCGCGCGATCCTCGCGAGAGGACTTGGCGCTGGCGCTCCAGATCAGGTCGGCCGCGGCGCGTTTCATGGACTTGGTCACGTCGGCCTGGGCGCCGGAGCGCACGGCCGTGACGGCCAGCACGTCGGCCCAGACGTGGAAGAGGAAGTCGCGCACGCCGTCCTGCACCGGCACCTCGGACAGCATCTTGCGCAGCTCGATGGTGTACTGGATGGCCAGCGTCTCACGCTGCTCGACCTGCTGGGCCAGTGACACGCCGCGCTTGGAGGCCTGGTTCTCGTTCTCGAAGTAGTGGTCGAGGAACTTCTCGAACTCGGTCAGCACGGTGGCGAACACGCGCCGGCCGGTGTCCGGGTAGGCCTCGACGACCTGCACAACGCGCTTGATCTCGCGCTCCAGCGCATCGTTGCTGGCGCGCTCGCCACCCGAAGCGTGGCTGACCGTGTTGAAGCCCATCACGCAGGCACCCATGCGGTCAATGAGGCGGCGCGCCGGATGGTCGGCGGCGGCGAAGAAGTCGGGCTCGCTGACGGCCACGCGCAGCACCGGCATCTGCAGCCGCGCGAACCAGACCCGCACCGTGGCCGGGATGCGCTCCTCGGTCAGGATGCTCTGGAACATCATCGCGACGATCTCGATGGTCGCGCGTTCGGCCGGCGTGCTGGCGGCCTGCTTGAGCACCTGCTTGAAGGCCTGGTTGCGGGCGCCGATCTCCTCCAGCGCACGCGGCGCGCTGTGGATGCTGTCGCCACCGACGCCACCACCACTGCCGGAGACGGCCGGGCGGCGCTGCAGGGACTCCTGGGCATGCTTGATCGCGCCCATCAGCCGCGGCGAAGCCGGGACGCTGGCGGGCGGTGCATCGGCCAGCGAAGGCCTGGTTCCCGCTGCTTCAAGACTGGGCGCGGCCCCACCGGCCGGGCGGGCGGCCGGCGCGCCGAGACCGGCCAGGCTGGGCTTGCCACCACCCGGGCGGGCCGGCACCTGGCTCTTGGTGACCGGGAACCCGGGTACATGCCGGGCCAGCACGCGTTGCAGCTGGGCCATGACCTCTTCGGCCTGGGAGCTGGCCTTGCTCCGCGGCGCGGGCAGGTCACCGCTGCCCGAGGGCGTCGACAACGGCGCCAGGCCCGACGACACCGACGACACCGGCGACACCGGCGCTGGGGGGGCCGGCGCTGCGGGCGTGCCCGAGGCAGCGGCGGTCGCCGCGACGGCGGCCTGGGCCGTGCGGCGAATGAAGGGACGCAGGTCGACCTCGGGCAGCACCTTCTGGGCGATCAGCCAGCGGTTGGTCTCGTGATAGGCCTCGCTGATGAGCTGGGCGAATTCCTCGTGCAGCTCGTGGTGCAGCAGCTGCCAGACGTTGGTGTCCAGGCCGACGCGGGTCCAGGCATCTAGCGCGATGCGGGCGATGACGTGGGCACGCAGCAGGTCCAGCGGCTCCAGGTCGTCATGCGCCTCCAGCGCCTGCATGCGCGTGCGCAGGTCGGTGAACTCCCAGGTGGCCCGGTCCATCATGACCAGGGCCAGGCGCGAGCTGGTGATCTCGCGTTCGATGGTGCTGTCGTCGACCAGGCTCATCTTCTGCGACTGGGCCGGCGCCGCGGCGTCATGCTCGCGGGCGTTGTCCGAGACGCCGTGCAGGGCCGCGTGGCGCAGCGCGCCGACGACGGCCATCTGCCAGTTGGGCCCGAGCTTGTGCCAGGCCTGCACTGCATCGCGCCGCGCCAGCATGACGGCATGTGGCGCGCCCTGCGACAGCAGGTTGCCCGCGCCTTGACCGATGGCCGCCACCAGCGGCGTCATGCCGCGCACCAGGGCCTCCAGGTAGACGCGCCGTGCCTGGGTGGCCAGGGCCTGGTTGCGAGCGGCGGTCATGGAGGAAAGGGGGCTGCGTCTCGGGGGTTAGGTTTCGCAGTCACTCTACACGACGGCCCCGGAATTCGGATCGCTGGGGTCGTCGCGGCTGATGGCGGTCTTCACCAGGTCTTCGCGCTTCACGCCCAGCCACATCGCGATGGCCGCGGCCACGAAAACCGAGGAGTAGATGCCGAACAGGATGCCGATGGTCAGCGCGACGGCGAAGTAATGCAGCGTCGGGCCGCCGAACAGCAGCATCGAGATCACCATCAGCTGCGTGCAGCCGTGGGTGATGATGGTGCGGCTCATCGTCGACGTGATCGCGTGGTCGATGACCTCGTGGGTGTTCATCTTGCGGAACCTGCGGAAGGCCTCGCGCACCCGGTCGAAGATGACGACCGACTCGTTGACCGAGTAGCCCAGCACCGCCAGCACCGCCGCCAGCACCGCCAGCGAGAACTCCCACTGGAAGAAGGCGAAGAAGCCCAGGATGATGACCACGTCGTGCAGGTTGGCGATGATGCCGGCCAGCGCGAACTTCCATTCGAAGCGGATGGCCAGGTAGATCATGATGCCGACCACCGTCGCGGCCAGGGCCTTGGCGGCGTCCTGGGCCAGCTCGGCGCCCACGGCCGGGCCGACGACCTCGGAGCGCGACAGCCGGATCGGCTCCGCGCCGTCAGGTTTCTTGCAGATCTGCTTGCTGACCTGCTCGCCCTGGGTCGTCACCTCCTGGTGCTCGCTGACCGTGCCGGACTCGGCCTTGCACAGTTCGGTGAACACCTTGCCCACGACCTCGGTCTGCTTCTCGCCCGGGCGTACCGGAAGGCGGATCATCACGTCGCGCGAGGAGCCGAAGTTCTGCACCTGGACTTCGCCATAGCCCATCTTTTCGACGGTCAGGCGGGTCTTCTCGATCTCGGCCGCCTGCGGGTAGGCCACCTCGATGACGGTGCCGCCGGTGAATTCGATGGAGAAATGCAGGCCCTTCGTGACCAGGAAGAACACGGCGGCGGCGAAGGTGATGAAGGAGATCGCGTTGAAGATCAACGCGTGCTTCATCAGCGGCAGGTCACGCTTGATGCGAAAGAGTTCCATGGTCTGTCCTTAAGCCTTGGCGGCCACGTCGGTCGTCTCGGCCTCGGGCTTCCAGATCTGCCCGATGGACACGCTCTTGAGCTTCTTCTGGCGGCCGTACCAGAGGTTCACGAGGCCGCGCGAGAACACGACGGACGAGAACATCGAGGTCAGGATGCCCAGGCAGTGCACGACGGCAAAGCCCTTGATCGGGCCGGAGCCGAACACCAGCAGCGACACGCCGGCGATCAGCGTCGTCACGTTGGAGTCCAGGATGGTGGCCCAGGCGCGCTCGTAGCCGAGGCGAATGGCCTGCTGGGGCGATTCGCCGCCACGCAGTTCCTCGCGCACGCGCTCGTTGATCAGCACGTTGGAGTCAATGGCCATGCCCAGCACCAGCGCGATGGCGGCGATACCCGGCAGGCTCAAGGTCGCCTGCATCAGCGACAGCGCCGCGATCAGCAGCAGCAGGTTGAAGCCCAGCGCCAGCGACGAGAACACGCCGAACAGCAGGTAGTAAATGCACATGAACACCGCGACCGCGGCAAAGCCCCAGGTGACGCTGGCGATGCCCTTCTCGATGTTCTCCTTGCCCAGGCTCGGGCCGATGGTGCGCTCTTCGATGATCTCCATCGGCGCGGCCAGCGAGCCGGCGCGCAACAGCAGCGCGGTGTCGGCCGCTTCCTGCGTCGTCATCGCGCCGGAGATGTAGAAGCGATTGCTGATCTCGCTGTTGATCTTGGGCGCGGTGACAACCTCGCCCTTGCCCTTCTCGAACAGCAGGATGGCCATGCGCTTGCCGACGTTCTCGCGCGAGAGCTCCTTCATGACCCGGCCGCCCTTGGCGTCCACGGTCAGGTGCACGGCCGGGTTGTGGTTCTCGTCGAAGCCGGGTTGCGCGTCGATCAGGCTGTCGCCGGTCAGCACGACCTGGCGCTTGACGATGATGGGGCCGAAGCCGCGGTCGATGAAGCGCTCGGTGCCGAAGGGCACGGGGCCGTTGCCCTTGAGTGCCTCCAGCGACTCGGCACTGTCGTCCACCATGCGCAGCTCCAGCGTCGCGGTGCGGCCGATGATGTCCTTGGCCTTGGCCGTGTCCTGCACGCCGGGCAGCTGCACGACGACGCGGTCCGAGCCCTGCTGCTGGATGACCGGCTCGGCCACGCCCAGCTCGTTGACGCGGTTGTGCAGCGTCGTGATGTTCTGCTTGATCGCGGCGTCTTGCACCGCGACCTCGGCCTTGGGCGCCAGGCTGCCGGCCAGCTGCAACTCGCTGCCTTCTCCCTGGGGCGTCCAGACGACGTCGGGCAACTGGTTCTGCAGCAGGTTCAGCGCGGCCGTGCGCTGCTCGGCGTCACGGAAGGCGATGATGACCGTGTTGCCGTCGCGGCTGATGCCGGCATGGCGGATGTTCTTCTCGCGCAGCATGGTGCGCGCGTCGCCCGTCAGCGCCTCGGCCTTCTTGGTCAGCGCCGCCTTCATGTCGACCTGCATCAGGAAGTGCACGCCGCCGCGCAGGTCCAGGCCCAGGTACATCGGGTTGGCATGCAGCGAAGCCAGCCACTGCGGCGAACGCGACAGCAGGTTCAGCGCGACGATGTAGGTCGGGTCGGCCGGATCGGTGTTCAGCGCCTTGCTGATCGCGTCCTTGGCCTTGAGCTGGGTGTCGGTGTCGCCGAAGCGGGCCTTGATGGAGCTGCCGTCGAACTGGACGAAGTCCGGCTTGACGCCGGCCTGCTGCAGCGCGGCCTCGATGCGGCTTTGCACGGCGCCGTCGATCTTGACGGTGACCTTGGCGGACGACACCTGCACCGCAGGAGCTTCGCCGAACAGGTTGGGCAGCGTGTAGAGCAGGCCAATCAGCAGCGCGACGAGCAGGATCGCGTACTTCCAGAGCGGATAGCGGTTCATGGGGACTTCCTTGTCTGCGCCTGAACGGCGTGGTCAGTGCCGCCGGAGGTGGCGCCTGGCCGACTTACTTCAAGCTGCCTTCACGGAGCCCTTAGGGAGAACCTGGGTGATGGCACTACGCTGCAGCTGCAGCTCGACGCCGTTGGCCACCTCGAGGTGGACGAAGTTGTCGCCCATCTTGGTGATCTTGCCGATGACGCCGCCGGCCGTGACGACCTCGTCGCCCTTGGCCAGCGCCTCGATCATGGCCTTCGCCTCTTTCTGGCGCTTCATCTGCGGCCGGATCATGACGAAATAGAGCACGACGAACATCAGCACCAGCGGCAGCATGCCGAGGAGGCCGTTCTCGGAACTGGCGGCGGCCGGGGTGGCCTGGGCGAAGGCGTTGGAGATGAACACGGTGATTTCCTAGTGTGGGGGCCGCACGGCGGGCGCGAGCGGCGGCCGCCGGCACGGACCGCTGGGTCCGCAAAGCAACCTTGAATTCTAGTGCCGGCCGGCCGGCACCCCGCCGGGCCGCCGCGGGGGTGGGCCGCCACCCCGCCCGCCTGCTAACCTGCGCCGGCCGCCGCCCAGGGGCCGCGGCACATCCCAACCCCTGCCGCGGAGCCTCCCTTGCCGAAGAGGACACTGTCCGACCGCCTGAGTCTGCGCAGCCTGCTGACCCTGCCCTACGCGGTGCTGGTGCTGGCCCTGGTGCTGCTGATGGGTGCGCTGTCCTGGCGCGCCGGACGCGAGACCGTGGACACGCTGTCGGGGCAGTTGCTCGTCGAGGCCGTCAACCGCATCGCCGTGTCGCTGGAGCGCCATGTCGGCGGCGCCGATGCGGTGCTGGAGGCCGCCTTCCCGACCGGCATTGCGGCGCCCGACAACCTCGCGCGCGAGCTGGACGCGATGCGGGCCCGCTTCTGGCTGGCCACCTCGGTGCATCGCGACCCGAACAACTACGTCTACTACGGCGACCGCCGCGGCCACTTCATCGGCCTGTGGCGCTTCTCCGAGCAGGAAGCCGAGCTGCGGCTGCGCACCGGCGGCGAAGGCCCGCGCACCCTGTACCGCCTCAGCGGCATCGCCGGCGCGCTGCGCTCGCCAGTCACCGAGGACAAGATCTTCGAGCCACGCGAGCGACCCTGGTACCAGACCGCGCTGGCGCATCCGGCGGCGCTGGCCTGGACGCCCGTCTACGTCGACTTCAAGACTCAGGACCTCATCGTCACGCGCACCAAGCGCATCGGCAACGACGTCGGCGAGCCGGAGGGCGTGGCGGCAACCGACCTGCCGCTCAAGCAGGTCAACGCGCTGCTGGCGGGGTTGTCCCTCAGCGAGAACGCGGTGGCCATGGTCGTCGAGGCCGACGGCCGCCTCGTCGGCGCGTCGCGCGGCGCCCACCTGAGGACGCTGGCCGCCGGCGAGTACGAGCGACTGAATGCGCGGCAGAGCCCCGACGCCCTCGTCGCCGGTGCCTATGCCGCCGTGCGCCAGCGCGACAGCAGCGAGGCCGAAGGCCTGGGCACGGCGCCGCGCACGTTCAGCTTCGACGACGCCGATGGCCGCGCCGTGCAGGTCGGCTACGCCCGGGTGGACCCGGCGCTGGGCCTGGACTGGACCATCATCGCCGCCGTGCCGCGCGCTGATTTCCTCGCCGGCGTGCAGCGCAGCTTCGTGCATGCCGCCGTGCTGGCGGGCCTGGCCGCGCTGGTCGCGCTGGCCCTGGGCTGGGCGGTGCTGGGCATCGTCACGCGGGAATTGCGCCAGCTGGCCGACGCCGCGCGGCGCGTCGGCGACGGCGTGCTGGACGAACCGCCCGAGGTGCACCGCAACGACGAGCTCGGCGAGCTGGCGCGCAGTTTTGTCGACATGCAGAAGCGTCTGCTGACCGATCAGCTCACCGGCCTGTCCAACCGCAGCGCCATCCTGCGCCGCATCGAGGACCGCATCCTGCAGCAGCGCCGCCGCGGCGACCGCTGGCCCTTCGCCGTCATGTTCATCGACTTCGACCGCTTCAAGATCATCAACGACCGCTTCGGCCACGGCGTGGGCGACGCGGTGCTCAAGGAGATCGGCAAGCGCCTGCGTGCCAGCGTGCGCATTGGCGACCTCGTCGCTCGCTATGCCGGCGACGAGTTCGTGCTGCTGCTCGAATCGGTCGAGAACCGCGCCGACGCTGAGGCTGCGCGCGCTCACCTGGAGGCGTCCATGCGCGCGCCGCTGGACAGCCTGGCCAGCGTCGCGCCGCCCGACTTCCAGGCCGGTGCCAGCTTCGGCATCGCCCTCTACCCCGACGACGGCCAGGACACCGAGACCCTGCTCAAGCACGCAGACGCCGACATGTACGCCCGCAAGCAGGCCCAACCGAACGATGCCGACAGCCATTGACCTCGCCGCATTGCGCCGCCACGCCGTCGCGCGCAGCCTGTTCCCGCCCACCACGCTGCTGAAGGCCGTCGAAAAGCTCGGCGGCTTCGTGCAGGCCGACCCGTTGCGCGCCCCGGCTCGCGCCCAGGACCTGACGCTGCGCCACCGCGTCAAGGACTACCGCGCCGGCGACCTGGAGCGCCGCTACCCGCGTCTGCCGCTGCAGGAGGACTTCTTCATCAACTACGGCTTCGTGACGCCCGAGCTGCGCGCGCTGATGCACCCGCGCACGACGCGCCGCGTCTGGGACAAGGCGCGCTGGAAGCTGGCCCATGCCGTGCTGGCCGAGGTCGAGCGACTGGGCGACGCCCACCCTGCCGACGTCGACGCGGCGCTGGACCACGGCCCGGTGAAGAACTGGTTCGGCGGCAACAGCCGGCTGTCCACCGAGCTGCTCGACGGCCTGCACTACCGCGGCCATCTCGACGTCGTGCGGCGCGACAGCGGCACGCGGGTCTATCGCCGCGCACCCGACTGGCAACCGCACGCCGACCCGCAGGCGGCCATGGACGCGATGACCGACGTGCTGGTGCAGAAGTACGCGCCGCTGCCTGCCGGCAGCCTGTCGCAGTTGATCAACATGCTCTTCCACGCTGCCCACCAGTGGGAGGCACTGCGCAAGCCGACCATCGCCCGCGCCAAGGAGCGCCTGGCGCACGCGCGCGTCGACGGCACGGACTGGTACTGGCCCGCCGACGAAGACCCGACGCGCGGCTGGCGCATCCCGTCGCAGGTGCGGCTGCTGGCGCCTTTCGACCCGGTCGTCTGGGACCGTCGCCGCTTCGAGCTGCTGTGGGGCTGGGCTTACCGCTTCGAGGCCTACACGCCCGCGGCCAAGCGCGTGCGCGGCCATTACGCACTGCCGCTGCTGTGGCGCGACCAGGTCATCGGCTGGGCCAACGCCAGCGTCAAGAGTGGCCGGCTGCAGCTGGACTGCGGCTACGTCGCCGGACGGGCGCCGCGCGACGCGGAGTTCAAGGCCGCGCTGGAGATGGAGCGCGAAAGGCTGGCGGAGTTCCTGGGGGTCGACGCCCGCTGAGATGGGGCTGGGCCATTGGAGGGTGATGCGACGCCTATCCAGGACTATGCTGCCCCAAACCCGAGGAGACACCCCGTGCACAGCAACGCCCTCCAACCCGCATTCCTGAAATCGCTCATGACCGCCGGAGCGAACCTCGAACTCCTGTACAACGACCTGGCGGCTCATGCCAACGACAGGATGACGGCGGCTCTGGACCTGGCCAAGCACGCCAGGGAAACCCAACGGCAGCTCAAGTTCATCGGCATCAGTGCTGCCACGTCGGGCATCAAGCACCTGGCCGAGGAAGGTGCCGGTTACGTCACATTTGCTCTAGTGCACTGATCAGCGACGGCAATGGCTAGAGTCGGCCAGGGGAGACGATCCACGACGGACGGCTTTCGGGTAGCCTGAACGTCAAAGGAACGCGTCTCTACGAAGCACCCGTGTACGAATCTATATTTCGAAATCTTCCAGGTAATCCTGCATGGGTCGGGAGCTTCTACGAACGCTTGGCTGAAGATGCGGTCTGGGACAAAGAAGAGTTCTGGAAACTCCACCTCGCTCTGATTGATGCGGCTACTCAGGCGTCGGGTTCAGTGGGGAAAATAGATCGAGAGTTGGCATGGGCAGTGGCGAAAATCCAATCTCGCGTGCTGTGTTTGGTCGCCTCGCACTACGACCCGCATGACATTTTCATCATTGCAAATCTCACGTCAGACGAGCTCCACCAATTCATTGAACGTTTCTGCAACGCAATTCTTGGCGTTTTCTCCGGCGAAATTCTTGCTGAATCCTCATGCGATCTCCGCAGCCCCCTTATTGGCGATACCTAGACGCTCTAGATGCGACAGGATTCGGCCAGGAGCAGGCGTTCGTAAGCGGCCGCTTCCAGGTCGTACACTTTGGTTCGATTTCCAAGATGAATTTAAATGCCGTAGTCGTATTCGGTGCTATGGGCCTAGTCTTTGCGGCTTGTAGTTGGCTATGGCGAAGCGCAGGCCTGCGCTTGGTAGCAAAGTGGTGCGCGTCGAACTCCGTGGCCACTGAGACCGATACTTTTGATTTCGGAATGGGCCGCCCAGCTTCGGCAAGTATTGTCGGGACCCAAGGCGGGATCCGATATCTTTTCAAATTCACTCTTCATTCCAGTTTTCTCAATCCCTTTTCAGTCTGGAGCCGTGTTGTCCTGCATGAGCGGGTGCCAGTGGAGTGAAGGAGCGACTTCAACCGGCCAGGAGCTGGCGTCGGCATGCGTCTGCTTCCGAGCGTTAAAGTCAGTACCATGAACCCGGCCTAGCGGGCGCAATTGACATGAAATACTTCTTCGCCGCGGTGTTTCTGTGTGCAACGGTAAACACCGTGCAAGCCTGTTCTTGTGCGAGGGCCGAGCCGTCCGACCCGGCCGTCCGAAGATCCTGGCTGACAGCGGACGCGGTTGTGTTGGCCGAGGCGATGGCAATCGAGAAGGTTTATTCGATTGACGACCAGCGGGTAGATCGCGCCGAATTTGAAGCTCGGTTTCTCTCTCCGGCTGTTCAGACTCAAGACGCCGAAGCTGAATTCAACGTGCGTCAGGTCGTTCTATGGCGTGTAGTGCGAGCCTGGAAGGGAAGCAGCCAACCTGGGATGACGGTTGAAACAGATACACGTGTGTTGTGCTGTACCTGTGGGGCGGAGGTTTCCGTCGGACGGCAACGAGTCCTGTACCTAAAAGCTGGCGCGGTGAACTCCCTGAGCACGTGTTCCGTAGACCATGTGTATTCCGTTGACACCCAGACTCGTACTCTCGCGCGGCTTGTTTCAAGGCGGTGATACTCACGACTTGACCTTTTTGCACCGCGGCCGCCGCGGCGGTCTTACGCCGAGACCGCTTAGCTCTTACGGTGAACGTCTGCTCTTCGGCACCAAACTTAGGCATCGCCGATTTCCTCTCTGGGTCGCGAGCCGCCTCTCGGCCGTAGCGGCCCGCCCTTAGTCGCGCGCCCCTACGAAACAACCACGCCGCTGTCCGCCCAACCGCACCACAGCCCCTGGCGCGATCCCACCTAGGATCGCGCCGTCCCGACTGCCTGCCGAGTTGCCGCCATGCGCCGTCTTGTCCCGTTTCTTCTCGCCCTGGCCCTGTGCCCGCTTGCCCATGCCGATGAGGCCGGCGCCGCACGCGCGCTTGAGAAAGCCCGCACCAACCCCTGGCTGCTGCGCCAGTTCATGTTCGCCTTCCCCAAGGGTGGCGACCTGCACAACCATCTCGACGGCAGCATCTACGCCGAGAACATCATCAAATGGGCCAGCGAGGACGGCAAATGCGTGGCGCCGGCCAGCGGCCAGATCAGCTTCCCACCCTGCGACGCGCAGCGGCCGCCGGTGAAGGACTACGCGGCCGACTCGGTGAACTACCGCCAGCTGGTCGACGCCTATTCGGTGCGCAACTACGAGCGCGCGCCCAAGTCCGGCCACGACCAGGTTTTCGACACCTTCGGCCGCTTCATCCCCGGCACGCTGGGCCGCGAGGGCGACATGCTGCGCGAGGCCAGCAACCGCCGCGGCGCCGAGAACACGGTCTACCTGGAGCTGCTGCAGAGCTACGGCATGGACAAGGCACGCGCACTGGCCGCGGCCGAACCGGGCGCCTTCAAGGCCGACCGGCCGGCCGGCGACTGGGCCAGCCACCCGGTGCTGCAGCGCATCGTCGCCGACACGCGCGCCGAGCTGGACCGCCACGAGGCGCGCTGGCGCGAGCTGTCGCACTGCGGCCAGGCCACGGCCGAGCCGGGCTGCGGCGTCGCGGTGCGCTATCTGGCGCAGGTCATCCGCACCTTTCCACCGGAGCAGGTCAATGCGCAGATCGCGCTGGCCTTCCTGCTCGTCAAGGCCGACCCACGCTACGTGGGCCTCAACCTCGTCGCGCCCGAGGACGACCCCGGCACGCTGCGCCACTACCGCGAGCAGATGGGCGTCATCGGGTCCCTGCACAAGCTCATGCCCGAGGTGCAGGTCAGCCTGCACGCCGGCGAGTTCGCCTTCGGCCTGGTGCCGCCCGAGGACCTGCGAGACCACATCCACCTGGCGCTGAAGCTGGCCGGCGCCCGCCGCATCGGCCACGGCGAGGGCATTGGCATCGAGACCGGCGCGCCGGCCACGCTGCGCGACATGGCCCGCCGCGGCGTGCTGGTGGAGATCAACCTGACCAGCAACGCCATCGTGCACGACCTCAAGGACGGTCAGCACCCCTTCCTGCTGTACCGCATGTTCGGCGTGCCGACCGCCTTGTCGGCCGACGACGAGGGCGTGTTCCGCATCGACCTGACGAACGAGTACCAGCGCGCGGCGGCCACCTACCCGTCGCTGACCTACCGCGATTTCAAGGCCATGTCGCGCAATGCGCTGGCCTATGGCTTCGTCGAGGGCGACTCGCTGCTGGCCGACACCGCCACGGGTCACTTCATGCCGGCCTGCGCCAGCGAGCGCGCAAACGGCGAGCCGAAAGGCCCGCGCTGCCGCGCGTTGCTGGCCGCCAGCACCAAGGCCCGGTTGCAGTGGGAGCTGGAGGCGCGCTTCGCCCGCTTCGAGGCGCAGGCCCATGCTCCTTGACGTCGGGCCGCTGCGCCGCAACGCCGCCTTCCGCCGCCTCTTCACCAGCCAGTTCATCTCCGGCCTGGGCACCATGGTCAGCTACGTGGCCGTGCCTTGGCAGCTCTACCAGCTGACGCATTCCAACGCCCAGGTCGGCCTGCTGGGCCTCGTTCAGCTGGTGCCCGTCGTCGTGTGCGGCTTGCTGGGCGGCGCGGTGGCGGACCGCGTGGACCGCAAGCGGCTGCTGATCGGGTCGGAAGCGCTGATGGCGCTGTGCCTCGCCGGGCTGCTGATGAATGCGCTCAGCGCCGCGCCCGGCGTGCTGTTCATCTACGCGCTGGTGGCCGTGCTGCAGGGCGCCAGCGGCTTCCACCGCCCGGCGCTGGAGGCGCTGACGCAGAAGCTGGCCAGGCCCGAGGAGTTCGCGGCCGTGGCGGCGCTGTCGTCGGTGCGCGGCACCGTGGGCATGGTGGCGGGGCCGGCGCTGGCCGGCATCCTGCTGGCCCGCTGGGGCGCCGTCGGCGCCTATCTGTTCGACTTCGCGACCTTCATCGCCGCGCTGTTCTTCATTGCCCGCATCCCGCGCGAAGCCATCGGCACGCCGGGCGACCCGGGCGAGCGCCCGCACCTGCTGGCCGACCTGGCCGAGGGCCTGCGCTTCGCGTGGAGGCGGCCGGAGCTGATGGGCACCTATATCGTCGACATCGTCGCGATGGCCTTCGCCTTCCCGGTCGCGCTGTTCCCGGCGATGGCCGCGGCGGACGGGCGCACCGAGTCGGTCGGCTGGCTGCTGTCGGCGATGTCGGTGGGGGCGCTGATCATCGGCCTGTTCAGCGGCTGGACCGGCAAGGTCACGCGCCACGGCCGCGCCGTGGTCATCGCGGCGGCGGTGTGGGCGCTGGGCATCGTCGCGCTCGGCTTTGCACCCAGCCTGACGCTGGGCCTGGCCTGCCTGGCCGTGGCGGGCGCGGCCGACATGGTCAGCGGCGTGTTCCGCGGCACGATCTGGAACGAGACCATCCCGAACGCGCTGCGTGGGCGCCTGGCCGGCATCGAGATGATCAGTTACCTGACCGGCCCGCTCGTGGGCAACGCTCGGGCCGGCTTCATGGCCGATGCCTGGGGCGTCGCGCCGGCGATCTGGATCGGCGGCGCGATCTGCCTGGCAGGCGTGATCGCAACGGGCTTTGCCCTGCCGCGCTTCTGGGCCTACCGCAGCACGGCGGCCGCACCTTAGGCGTTGACCGCCCCCATCTGCGTCGCCGGATAGCGCGTGCCGGCAATGGCGTGCCGCTCCAGCAGCGCATCGATGCGCTCGCGCCGGCCGTCGTCGAAGTGGATGCGCGCCGCCAGCGCGTTTTCGTCGAGCCGGGCGATGCTGCGCGTGCCAGGGATGGGGACGATGTCGCCGCCCTGGCCGAGCAGCCAGGCCAGCGCGAGTTGGGCCGGCGTGTAGCTCCACTCCTCGGCCAGCGCCGACAGTGAGTCGGCCAGAGCCAGGTTGTGGTCGAGGTTCTCGCCCTGGAAGCGCGGGTGGATGCGGCGGCGGTCGTCGGGGCTGAGCTGCTCGGCCGATCGGATCATGCCCGTCAGGAAGCCGCGGCCGAGCGGGCTGTAGGGCACGAGCGCAATGCCGAGCTGGCGGCAGGTGGGCAGGATCTCGGCCTCCACATCGCGGCTCCACATCGAGTACTCGGTCTGCACGGCAGCGATGGGATGCACGGTGTGAGCGCGGCGGATGGTGGTGGCCGAAGCCTCGGACAAGCCGAGGTGCTTGACCTTGCCGGCCTTCACCAGCTCGGCCATCGCGCCGACGGTCTCCTCGATCGGCACGGTCTTGTCGACGCGGTGCTGGTAATAGAGGTCGATGTGGTCCACGCCCAGGCGCTGCAGGCTCGCGTCGCAGGCCTGGCGCACATAGGCCGGACTGCCGTCGATGCGCGTCACGGTGCCGTCAGGACTGCGGACGTGGCCGAACTTCGTGGCGATGACGGCCTCGTCGCGGCGCACGGCCAGCAGGCGGGACAGTAGCTTCTCATTGGCGCCGATGCCGTACATGTCGGCCGTGTCCAGGAAATTGATGCCGATGTCCAGCGCGTGGTGCAGCACTTTCAGCGACTGGGCGTCGTCGGCCGGGCCGTAGAACTCGGACATGCCCATGCAGCCCAGGCCCAGGGCCGAGACCTCGGGGCCGGAGGTGCCGAGACGGCGGCGGGGGAAGTCTGTTTGCGTCATGAAGGAACTCCTTGTTGGCGAATGATCGACGGGCAGGCGCAGCTTAGGAAACCCGCCCCGCGGCCGGCCAGCACAAAGCTGGCGAATGCTTGCCTGATCCTCCGGGGCAACACCCCCGGGCCGCTCATGGCCAAGGCCAGCGTTTGCACAATCGCCCGCATGCCGACCGAAGACGATCTCCAACCGCTACGCGAGCGCACCATCGCGCTGGCCCTGGCCCGCGCACCGAACGACGGGCTGCATGCGACCGCGCTGCCCTGGCTGCGGGTGATCCGGGCCAGCGCGCCGGCCCAGCCGGTGCCGGCAATCTACGAACCCGGCCTGGTGCTGGTGCTGCAGGGCCGCAAGCAGGCGCAATTGGGCGAGCGCATCGTGCACTACGACGCGATGCAGTGCCTGCTCGTGCCGGTCACGGCGCTGCCCCGTGGCCGGGTGCTAGAGGCGAGCGCCGCCAAGCCCTACGTCTGCCTGCGCCTGTCCTGCGAGACCCAGGCGCTGGCCGAGCTGCTGCTGGATGGCGATGCGCCCGCGGCAGACGTCGACGCAGGCCTCCAGGTTGCCCCCGTCACCGCGCCGCTGCTGGATGCGGCCCTGCGCCTGCTGCAGCTGCTGGACGCACCGCAGGAACTGAAGGTGCTTGGCCCGCTCGTGCAACGAGAAATCTTCTACCGGGTGCTGACCGGTCCCTTGGGCCCGCGGCTGCGGGCGCTCGCTCAGGGCGATGGCGTGGCGCGCCGTCTCAACCGTGTCATCGAGCAACTGACGCGCCGCTTCGCCGAACCGCTGTCCATCGATGAGCTGGCCGAGATGGCGCACATGAGCCCGTCGACTCTGCATTCGCGCTTCAAGCAGCTGACCGCGCTGTCGCCGCTGCAGTTCCAAAAAACACTGCGCCTGCAGCAGGCGCGCCGGCTGATGCTGGGCGACGGGCTGGACGCCGCCAGCGCCGCCCACCGCGTCGGCTACGAGAGCCCGTCGCAGTTCAGCCGCGAGTACCGGCGGCTCTTTGGCGCACCGCCGCGGGAAGACATCTCGCTGCTGCGCGCAGCAGCGGGCTGAGTCCAGCCTAGAATGCCGGTCTTCCGAGGAGCGTTGCAACCTCAGCACCTTTTGAGGCCAGGCTCGGAGATTTCACCCCTGCAACCGCGCTCACCCGCTGGCCATCCGTGCCTGGGTGAGGTTTGATCCCCTCGCACGACCGCCAGCGGCTTCATTCGCTTGAAGGAGCGCTGCATGAGCACCACGAATCACATCGTCAAGGACCTGTCGCTGGCCGACTGGGGTCGCAAGGAAATCAAGATCGCCGAGCATGAAATGCCGGCGCTGATGGCCATCCGCAAGGAATACGCCGAGAGCCAGCCGCTCAAGGGCGCGCGCGTCACCGGCTCGCTGCACATGACCATCCAGACGGCCGTGCTGGTCGAGACGCTGCAGGCGCTGGGCGCCGACGTGCGCTGGGCCTCCTGCAACATCTTCTCGACGCAGGACCACGCCGCCGCCGCGCTCGCCGCCGTCGGCACGCCGGTGTTCGCCTACAAGGGCGAGACGCTGGAAGACTACTGGGACTACACCCACCGCATCTTCGAGTTCGGCGGCAAGAACGAGCCGGGCGAAGGCCCGAACATGATCCTGGACGACGGCGGCGACGCGACGCTGCTGATGCACCTGGGCCAGAAGGCCGAGAAGGATCTGTCCGTGCTGGCCAACCCGGGCAGCGAGGAAGAGCGCATCCTGTTCGCGGCCATCAAGAAGAAGGTTGCCGAGGACGGCAGCTGGTACACCCGCAAGAGCGCCGAGATCATCGGCGTGACGGAAGAGACGACCACGGGCGTGCACCGCCTGAAGGAAATGTCGGCCAAGGGCACGCTGCTGTTCCGCGCCATCAACGTGAACGACTCGGTCACGAAGAGTAAGTTCGACAACCTCTACGGCTGCCGTGAATCGCTGGTGGACGGCATCAAGCGCGCGACCGACGTGATGGTGGCCGGCAAGATCGCCGTCGTGGCCGGCTACGGCGACGTGGGCAAGGGCTCGGCGCAGGCGCTGCGTGCGCTGTCGGCCCAGGTCTGGGTGACCGAGATCGACCCGATCTGCGCGCTGCAGGCGGCGATGGAAGGCTACCGCGTCGTGACGATGGAGTACGCCCAGGACAAGGCCGACATCTTCGTGACGACCACCGGCAACAAGAACGTCATCCGCCACGAGCACATGCTGGCGATGAAGAACAACGCCATCGTCAGCAACATCGGCCACTTCGACAACGAGATCGAAGTTGCCGCGCTCGAACAGTACGAGTGGGAAGAGATCAAGCCGCAGGTCGACCACGTCATCTTCCCCGACGGCAAGCGCATCATCCTGCTGGCCAAGGGGCGCCTCGTGAACCTGGGCTGCGGCACGGGCCACCCGAGCTACGTGATGAGCAGCTCGTTCGCGAACCAGACCATCGCCCAGATCGAGCTCTACGCGCACAAGGACAACTACGCCGTCGGCCAGGTCTATGTGCTGCCCAAGCACCTGGACGAGAAGGTCGCCCGCCTGCAGCTGACCACGCTGAACGCGCAGCTGACCGAGCTGACCGAGGAGCAAGCGGCCTACATCGGCGTCAACAAGGCCGGTCCGTACAAGCCCGACACCTACCGATATTGATCGTCCGATGCGCGCTGACCAACTTCTCGTCGCCCAGGGCCTCGTGCCGACCCGCTCGGTGGCCCAGCGCCTGATCAGCAACGGCGCGGCCGAATGGGCCTCGCCCATCGGCTGGGCCGCGCTGAAGAAGGCCGGCGAAGACCTGCCCGAAACGGCTCAGCTGCGCGTCACCGACGACGCGGAGCTGCGCTATGTGTCGCGCGGCGGGCTCAAGCTGGAAGGCGCGTTGAAGCACACCGGGTTTGACCCCGCCAGCCAGATCGTGCTGGACGTGGGCCAGAGCACCGGTGGCTTCACCGACTGCCTGCTCGCGCATGGCGCGCGGCACGTCGTCGGCGTGGACGTGGGCCATGGCCAGGTGCATGCACGGCTGCTGGCCGATGCGCGCGTGTCGGCGCTGGAGGGCGTGCATGTGCGTGAGCTGGCCGTGCTGCGCCAGCACGCGCCGACGGGGGGCTTCACGCTGATCGTCGGCGACCTGAGTTTCATTTCCATGATCGGCAGCCTCCCGGAGTTGCTGCCGTGGCTCGAAGTGCACGGCCACCTGCTCGTGCTCATCAAGCCGCAGTTCGAACTGGGGCCACAAGCCGTGGGCAAGGGCGGGCTCGTCAAGGACGAGGCCGACTACCCGCGACTGGAAGCCCGCGTGCGCCTGGCCTGCACGGCCCTCGGCCTCAAGGTGCTGGACTACTTCGACAGCCCCATCACCGGCGGTGATGGCAACCGCGAATTCTTTCTACACGCTTCCCGATGAGCACTTCCGTCTCGTTTGAATTCTTCCCGCCCAACACGCCGGTCGGCGTCGAGAAGCTCAAGACCGTCGTGCAGGAACTGGGCGCGATGTCGCCCCAGTACTTCAGCGTCACCTACGGTGCCGGCGGCTCCACGCGCGAGAAGACGCTGGGCGCGGTGATGGACATCGCCGCCGCCGGCTTCGACGCCGCGCCGCACCTCAGCTGCGTGGGCTCCACGCGCTTGGGACTGGCCGAGATCCTGTCGACCTACAAGGCGCAGAACATCCACCGCGTCGTCGCGCTGCGCGGCGACCTGCCCAGCGGCACCGCCACGGCGGGCGAGTTCCGCTACGCGTCCGAACTCGTGAGTTTCATCCGCGAGACCCAGGGGCGCGACTGGCACATCGAGGTCGCGGCCTATCCCGAGGTGCATCCGCAGCAGCGCTACGCCGCCAAGGACCTGCAGCACTTCGCCGACAAGATGCGCGCCGGCGCCGATGGCGCGATCACGCAGTTCTTCTTCAACGCCGACGCCTACTTCCACTTCGTCGACGAGGCGCGTCGCTTGGGCGTCACGCAGCCCATCGTGCCGGGCATCATGCCCTTCCACAACTACGGCCGCATCGCTCAGTTCGCGCAGCGCGACGGCATCGAGATCCCGCGCTGGGTGCAGATGAAGATGGAGGGCTTCATGGACGACACGGCCAGCATCCGCGCCTTCGGCCTGGACGTGGTCGCCAAGCTCTGCGAGCGCCTCATCCAGGGCGGCGCGCCGGGCATCCACTTCTACACGCTGAACCAGTCGGCGCTGACGCTGGAGCTCTGCAGGCGCCTTGGCCTGGGCGCCGCCGCCTGAGCCGCCGGGCAACGCCATGCCCGTGCGCCGCATCCTGTTCTTCTGCATGGGCAACATCTGCCGAAGCCCGACGGCCGAAGGCGTCATGCGCGCCAAGCTGGCCGCGGCCGGCCTGGATGTCGAGGTGGACTCCGCCGGCACCCACGGCTACCACGTCGGCGACCCGCCCGACGAGCGCAGCCAGGCTCACGCCGCCCGCCGCGGCTACGACTTGAGCACGCTGCGCGCCCGCCGGCTGGAGGCCGCAGACTTCGGCCGCTTCGACCTCGTGCTGGCCATGGACGGCGCCAACCTGGCCCAGGCACAGCGCCTGTGTCCACCGGGCCAGCGCCACCGCCTCAAGCTGCTGATGGACTACGCGCCGCACGCTGGTCGGGCACATGTGCCCGACCCCTACTACGGCGGTGCCGCGGGTTTCGACGACGTGCTGGACCTCGTGGAAGCCGGCTGCGACGGCCTGATTGCCGAACTCGGAAAAGCCTGAGTTCAGTAGCGCTGGTCGCGGCCCAGCCGACGCAGCGTCGACTTCAGCAGCCGCCCGTCCGCGCCGAACAGGCTGACCAGTTCCAGCCGTTGCGGCCCGGCCGGCAGCGCGAGCTCATGCAAATGGCGCAGCAGGCGTCGGCCCGATTCGAAACGCGTGTCGTCATCGGCCTTGCCGACGCGGCCAAGCACCTCGTCCACCGCCAGGCCCGGCGCGAGCGCGAGGGCGGCCTGCACCCAGGCATCGCCCAGCTCCTTCAGCCCCGGCTCGGTCGCCGCGGGCGGGTCATCCATGCCTTCGATGAGGACCCGCGTGTCGTCCGGCCAGCTCGCATTGCCCAGCGGCACACGGAACATCCGCTCGCGCAGCGAATAGCCCCAGTCGTAGTCCTGGCCGCCGCCGTCGCGCAGGCCGTGCAGCAGGCCCGCACTCAGCACCAGCCAGCGCTCGCCATGCACCAGCGTCACGGCAAACACCGGCCGGTCGGCGAAGTTGCTCGGGCTCCACTCCGGGTCCTCGCACTCGTCGATGGCAAACGACAGCAGCCAGGCGAGGCCCTTCAGCCCGCGCGCGACGCCGCTGTCGAAGCCGACCCGGCATTGCAGCCTCAGGTCGCCCAGGCGCCGTTCGCCGTCCGGCACGCCGGGCGTGCGGATGTCCGGGCGCCAGGTCACGCGGCCGTCGGCGAGGCGGCTGCGCAGCTCGGTGCTCTCGGGGAGCAACCGCCAGGCGGGGTCGATGACGAAACGGTCTTCGCCGTCCAGCACCACCGGCTGCCGGCCCACGGGCGTCATCAGCCCGATCTCCAGCCGCTGCGCCAGCTCGGCCTGGGTGCGGGCATAGACACGGAACTTCAGCTCGGCGGCCGGCGCCAGCGCGTGGAACTTGTCGAACAACGCCTGGGCCTTGAAGAGTTGGGCCAGCGTCTTCTTCTCGCGCAATGCCGCGGATTCGCCTTGCACCTGCACGCGACCGAGCTCGGCCTCGGGCCGCGGCGGCTGCGCCGCGGCATGCAGAGCCACTGCCGCAAGGCCCAGCGCCATGAACTGCCCGCGCAGCCGTTCACTCATCCCGACGCCTCGACTTCTCCATGTCCAACACGCCGACCAGCGCAGCACGCAGGCCCTCGACATCACCAGCCTCGACGATCCGCAGGTCCGGTCCGGCACCCAGGCCGCAGGCGGGCGTTGCAATGACCGGCAACCCACGTGCCAGCGCCCGCAGCAACAGCCGCGGCGCATGTTCGACGTGGGCCGGCAGCACGACGGCGGCCACACCCTCGAGCGGGTCCGACACACGCCGCGTATCGCACGTCACACCCGGCCACTCAGCCGCATCCCTCTGGCCCTGCAGGCGCAGGCAGACATCCAGCCCCGCCAGCGCCGCAGAGAGTTCTCGCGTGCCTTTGCGCGGCTGGGCCGCGCCGGCAAACAGCAACAGCGGACTCTTTCCGGGTGGGGGCGACGGGCACGGCGCGGCCGGCGGCATGACCCAATCCAGCCGTTTGACGTCACCGCTCAGGGCGCGGTGCAGTACGGCAGCGACCTCCGCATGCGGCGTCACGACGCGGTGCGCCCGCGCCAGCCCACGCCACTCGGCCGCAACGAGTTCGGGCGGCGCGCGGAAGTCGCTCAGGCTCGCTTCGTCGGGCCAACGTTGCGCGGCTCGGTCCAGCCGCGCCTGGATCTCGCTCATCGGCAGCGCATGAGCCAGCACCTCGACCTCACGACCCGCCAGCACCCCCAGGATCTCCAGGTGAGGCAGCAAGGCCTGGTCGACGACGAGCCGCGTGTGCAGGGGCGTCAGCGCCGCGGCATAGGCTTCGGCCAGGCAGCGCTGGCCGTCCAGCACCGCCGCCTGACGATGCCCACCCGCGTGCCGCGCGTAGAGGCGCCGCCACAGCGTGCCGCGCAGGCTGGCGAAACGAGGGCGCCAGGCCACGTCGCTCCACGACCGGGCCACGGGTCGCCAGAAAGCCAGTCGCAGCGGCAACGGTGCAAAGCGCTCCATCTGCCGCGGCGCGAGGTAG
Source organism: Burkholderiales bacterium (assembly GCA_019509985.1). Taxonomy (GTDB): domain Bacteria; phylum Pseudomonadota; class Gammaproteobacteria; order Burkholderiales; family Burkholderiaceae_C; genus Pelomonas. The sequence goes on from JAEKLF010000071.1 coordinate 33,367, forward strand.
GCCGCGAATTCGGCGCTCCAGCCGTCCAGCAGCGCGACCGTGCGCGCCTGCCGACCACGCAGGCCATGGTGCACGGCGTGGCGGAAGCAATGGCGCTCGTCGCAGGTCAGGCAGCCACGCGCAGGTGCGCTGGCCGGCTGCCGCGCCACGGCCACCGACATCACCTTCGACACCGTCGGCTCGCGCGCGCGCAGCGAAACGATCAGCTCGTGACCATCCATGGCCACGTCCAGCCGCCAGGCGTGATCGGCGCTGAGCTTCAGGTCCACGTGACGCCAGAAGACCGTGGCGTCGGCATCCGATGCAAGCGCTGCACCCAGGCGGGCGGTATGACCGTGACGCTCGACGAAGGTCAACCCCGCCCGCGCGGCCACCGCGCTCAACGCATTGGAAAGCTGGCAGATGCCGCCCGCCACCGTGGGCACGACGCAGCCCTCGCGAACCTCGCGCCCGACCACGAAACCGCGGCGTGCGCTCGGCCTGCCGAGCTGCGCCCAGAAGCTGAGCACGCCGCCCGCCGGCACTTCGACGCGATGAAACGCCCGCACCGCCCGGCGCAGGTTCTCGACCTTGCCCGCGGTCAGCGCAAACTCGTCGTCAGCCCCATCGACCCACAACGGGCTGCGATGCCGGGCGACGACCGGCGCGTCGGCCAGGCCGTCGGCGGCCGGCCACTTGCGCGCCACGCGCGGAGGCAGCGCCTGCTTCACCTCGGCCCACAGGCTGAGCAGGCGGGTGCGCAGCCAATAGCTCAGCGCGTCCCGGCGCCGTGGCAAGCGCCAGGAGTGGGCCGTCATGCGGTGGAGGCGAACGCGTCCCGCGTCAGGTTTTCCGGCGCCTCGCCGGCCGCGCGGCAGGCCACGTCGTCCTCGATGCGGATGCCGCCGTAGCGCGACAGGCGCTCGACGGCGTCCCAGTCCACCTGCGCCGCATGTTCGGACGCGCGCAACTGGCGCAACAGCGTCGGGATGAAGTACAGGCCCGGTTCGATGGTGACGACCATGCCGGCCTGCAGCGGCCGCGTCAGGCGCAGGTAGCGGTGGCCTTCGGGTTTGTCGGCCACGCCGCCGTTCTCGCTGGCCATGAAGCCGCCCACGTCGTGCACCTGCAGCCCGAGCAGATGGCCGATGCCGTGCGGGAAGAAGGTCTTGGTGACGCCGGCCTCGACCATCGCCTCCTCGCCCATCTTGACGACGCCCGCGCCACGCAGCACGCGGGCGATGCGGCGGTGGGTGCTCAAGTGGATGTCGCGGTAGTCCACGCCTTCGCGCACCTCGTCGACGAGGCCGAGCTGCTCGGCCTCCATCGCCGCGATCAGCGCCGCGAACTCGTCGTGACCGGGTGCGGCCCAGGTGCGGGTGATGTCGCTGGCATAGCCGTTCACCTGCGCGCCGGCATCGATGAGGAAGCTGCGCGACTCGGGCGGGGGGCTGACATCCTGGTACTGGTAGTGCAGCACCGCAGCGTGTTCGTTGAGGCCGACGATGTTGCCGTAGGGCAGGTCGCGGTCGGTGTGGCCGGTGGCGATAAGGTAGGCGCGGTGGATCTCGGCTTCGCTGGCGCCGGCCAGGAAGGCGGCGCGCGCCGCCTGGTGGCCCGGCACCGCGCGGCGCTGGGCGGCGCGCATCTGCTCCAGCTCATAGGGGCTCTTCACGCCGCGCGCCCAGTGCAGCAGGTTCAGCAGGGCCTCGGGGTTGTTCGGCGTGAGGCCCGGCAGCGCCGCGTCGGCCTCGCCAAGGATGGCCGTGCGCGAGGTCAGGCAGTCCGCCAGCGCCTGGGCGGCTTCCTCAGGCTCGCGGATGACGACGAGTTCGACCGCGTCCACCCACTCGCCACTCGGCGCGCTCGGCGGCACATGCCAGTAGTCGTCGGGCTGGTAGTAGACAACGCGCGGCTTCCTGCCCGGCCGCACGGCCAGCCACGAGTGCGGGTGATTCGTCAGCGGCAGCCAGTGCTTGAAATGCGGGTTGGGCTGGAAGAGGTAGGGCCGGTCGTCGAGGAAGGCGTACTTCTCGATGCCGGAGGCGATCAGCAGCGTGTCGAAGCCGGTGCGCGCGAGTGCGCTTTCCGCCTGGCGCTGCAGCGTGGCGAGGTGGTCGAGATACGGCGTGGTCATCGCGGCACCTGGGCTCACTTGCGCACGTAGGTCAGCTTCTTGGTGCCGCCATCGCAGCTGCCAATGACCTTGGCATCACCGACCTTGTCGTTCTCGACGGCCGCAAGCTCGTAGTTCTTGACGCCCTTCTCGTCGAGCTTGGCGGCGATCTCGGACTTGAGTTCGTCGCAGGGCTTGGCGGCGGCGTGGGCAACCGATGCGGCGGCGAAAAGAGCAACGGTCGTGAGGGTCTTGAGCATGACGTCTCCCTGGCAATGAAAGAGGAAGCTCGAATTCTCAACCGTCCCGATCCCAGACCACGCCTTCCTCCGTCAACATCGCATCCAGCGCCACGTCCAGCGAGCTGGCTTTGAGCAGCGGCAAAAAGCCATGCGCATAGCCGATGCCCACCGAAGCGGGCCGCGGCTGCATCTCGGACAGCGTCTTGTCCATGAAGCCGCCGCCATAGCCCAGCCGCAGCCCGCAGGGCCCGAAACCCAGGCAGGGCACCAGCATCAGCCGGGGCTGGAATTCCTCGGTGCCCTTGGGCTTGGGAATGTGGAAGGCGTCTTCCTCCATCGGGCAGCCGGGGTACCAGACGTGAAAGCGCAGCGTGCCGTGGACCTTGTCCACCACCGGCAGGCCGATGCGGCGCTCCGGGTGGTCTTCGGCCCAACGGTACAGGGCCGGCAGTGGGTCGAACTCGCCCTTGATGGGCCAGTAGGCACCGATCGTCGTTTCGCGCCGGCGCAGCAGCCAGACGCGCAGCACTTCCTGCAGGTCGGCCGCCAGTTCCAGGCGGCCGGGCAGGGCCAGGCGTTGTTCGATCAGCTTGTGCCGGATCGCGGCGCGGTCGTTCGCATCCATGGCGGCGGAGCTTACAGTGGCCGGCATGGACCCGTTCACCGCCCTTTGCGTGGAAATGCTGTCGCCACTCGGCCCTGTGCGCACCCGTGCCATGTTCGGCGGCCAGGGCGTCTACATCGATGGCCTGTTCGCGGCCCTCATCGACGATGGCCAGCTCTTCCTGAAGGCCGATGACGTGACGCGCGAGCGCTTCGTCGCCGCCGGCTGCCTGCCCTTCACCTACCCGACCAAGGACGGCGAGCGCATGGTGCTGAGCTACTACCGCCCGCCGGAAGAGGCGCTGGAGTCGCCGCCGCAGATGCTGCCCTGGGCGCGGCTGGCGCTCGAGGCGGCCTTGCGTGCGGCGAATGCCAAGGCGAAAAAGGCGGCGAAGCCGGCCGCCAGGAAATCAGCGGCCAAAAAACCGGCGGCCAAGAAAACCGCGGTTCGTCGCAGCTGAGGTGGGCGGCACCAGCAACTCGAAGTCCGCTGCCGGCCAGCCTTCCAGCACCGCCGTCTGACCGGGCGCCAAGGCCACGGCCTCGCCGGCCTGCAGCCACTTGTCTTCCGCCGGCTCATCGGTCGTGCCGGACAGCGTCAGCCAGACGCGGCCACGGGCCACCGCCAGACGGCGTGCCTCGGCGCCACCGGCTAGGGTCATCGCCCGGCCACCGTCCAGATGCCATACAGATTGCGTGTCGCTCATGATGAGCCTCCTGGGTTGATGTCAGGGATTCTGCTTAGATCGCCCAGGGCGGTCCAATGATTGTGCCGCAGGGATTGATACCATTCGCTCATGAATCAGCCGATACGCCAAAGGCCCCTCTCCGTCGGTCCGCTGCGCGCCTTCGAAGCCGTGGCCCGGCTGCTGTCCTTCCGCGCCGCGGCCGACGAGCTGAGCCTGACGCAGTCGGCCATCAGCCGGCAGATCCAATCGCTGGAGGAGGAGATCGGCTGCACCCTCTTCCTGCGTGGTACGCGCAGGGTCGAGCTGTCCAGCGACGGCGCCCAGCTGCTGCCCACCGCCGTGGCCGTGCTGTCGCGACTGGACCAGACCGTGCGCCAGATCCGCCGCACGCGCGGCCGGCGGGTCGTCAACGTCAGCACCTTTGCATCCTTCGCATCGCTGTGGCTGATCCCACGCATGGAGGCCTTCCAGCGCGAGCATGCCGACATCGACATCCGCGTCTCGGCCTATGACCGCAAGGTGGACCTGGAGGACGGCGAGAGCGACCTGGCCCTGCGCTACGACGACAAGCCTTCCGTCACGCCGGACGCCGAGCAGCTCTTCGAGGAGCTGCTGTCGCCCTGCGTCAGCCCCTGGTACCTGCAGAACCCGCCCGCGCCCTTGAAACGCGCCGCCGACCTGGCCGGCCATGCGCTGGCCGAGGAGGACGACCCCCGCCCCAGCGCCGAGTACCTGAGCTGGCGGCGCTGGCTGACCGAGCAGGGCGAGCCCGACCTGCAGCCGCGCCGCTGGCTCTACCTGAACTTCACCTACCAGCAGGTGCAGGCCGCGTTGACCGGCCAGGGCGTGGCGCTGGCCCGCCTGCCCCTGGTGCACGAGCACCTGCAGCGCAGCGAGCTGGTCGAGCCCTTCGGCAAGGCCGGGCGCCTCGGCAGCCCCTTCAGCTACTGGCTGATGCTGGGCCCGAACGCCGCGCGCCGGCCCGAGGTGCAGCAGTTCGCCGACTGGGTGCGCGAGCAGGCCGCCATCACGCGGGCCCAGCTCGCCGGGGTCTAAGCCGATGTGCAAGCGCGTCGCGCGCTGCGGCCCGACGCCAGATATCAGTTAGATCCGTGCCCGTAGCTGAATGCGCGCGTGATCGTCCAGGCGTTCTCGTGGTGGTGCCACAGGATCGTGAACTCGGCCTGACCCTCGCAGGGATGGGTCGTGCCACCCGGCTTGTAGTGGCAGAAGCGGTGCTCGCCGCGGGCCAGCGCGCCGTAGCCCTTGATGGGCCAGACCTTCAGCGTGCCCGGCACCAGCTCGCGCTGGAACTTGCCGCAGACGTTGACGCGGGTCTGCGCAATCATGGCGTCGCGCGTCCAGGTGACGCCGCCGAGGTCGTGATAGAACTCGACGTCGGGGGCGAAGAAGCCCGCATACCGGTCGAGTTGACCCGGCGCTTCGCAGTGGTTGAAGGCGTCAAAGGCCGCGGAATCCAGCGCGGCGATCGTGGCCTCGAGCCCGGCTTCTGGCGCGGGAGCATCCGCCGCCTGGGCGGCCGTCGCGAGACCAGCGAGCGCAAGCGCGACAAAACGGTTGGAAAGAGCGGTCATCGGTCAGCCTTGTGATGCATCGAATCCGCATGCTCCCAGCAGGCTGCCGGCCCCGCAATCGTTCTGCGATGGTCTGCGGCAAGGCGCAGACGGGCCGTCGATCCGGGCGACGGGGAGGCTCTGAATGGACGATCCCCCTTCGGCGGCGCCGCCGGCCTGCTCGCCGGCGTGCCGCTGTCCGCCATCGTCGTGCTCTCAAGCCGGCGTACCGCTTCGCCATGACGCTGGCCGAGATCTTGCCCGTGGGCCTGCTCGTGTCGCTGGAGTCCGCCGCGCTGCTGCGCAGCCCGCGCTTCATGCCGGCGCACAAGCGCCCCTAGACTGGCTCCATGCGCCGCGACTGGCCCGACTACTCGATCACTGAATATGCGCTGTGCGGCCTTTTCCTTGGCGGCGCCATCGTCTGCTTCATCGTGGCCGGCCATGCCTGGGCCACGGAGGAGCCGTGGGACGCGCTGGAGCAGGCCGGCGCCGGCCTGCTGCTGCTCGGCGGCAGCGTCGACCCGGTGCGCTACGTCGTGGACACGCTGACCTTCCCCTGGCACGCCACCGAGCCGGCCGGGCGCGACACCTGGATCACGCGCCTCGCCGCGGGCCTGGGCCTGCTGCTCTGGCTGGCCGGCGTGGCCGGCAACTGGATCACCTGAAGGAGACGCGACCATGGACCTGCTCACGACCCTGCTGCCTGACGGCGCCGCCCTCTACGCCTTCCTGATCGCCACGCTGGTGCTGGCGCTGACGCCCGGCCCCGGCGTCGTGTTCATCGTCACGCGCACGCTGGCCCAGGGCCGCACGGCCGGCCTGGCGTCCGTCGCCGGCGTGGCGCTGGGCAATCTGGCCAATGCGGTCGGCGCCTCCATCGGCCTGGCGGCGCTGTTCGCCGTCTCGTCACTGGCCTTCACCGTCGTGCGCTGGGCGGGCGCGGCCTATCTGATCTGGCTGGGCATCCAGGCCCTGCGCCATCCCTCGGCAGCGGCCGATGGCGCAAGGCCCACGCCTGCCGCGCCACGCAAGCTGTTCCGCGACGGCTTCTTCGTCGCGCTGCTGAACCCCAAAACGACGCTCTTCTTCGCCGCCTTCATTCCGCAGTTCCTGCACCCCGAGGGCTCGCAGGCCGCCCAGGCCTTGACGCTCAGTGTTCTCTTCGTCGTGGTCGCTGCGACGACCGACAGCCTCTACGCGCTGTTGGCCGGCAGCCTGGCGCCGATGCTGCGTGGCGCGGCGGGCAGCGGTCGCCACGTGTCGGCGCTGGTGTACTTTGCGCTGGGGCTGTACGCGGCCTTTGGCGGATCCAGGCAGCAAAACTGATCCACCATGAAGAAACCCGCCCGAAGCGCAGGCGCTACGGGCGGGTTGCAGGGAGGCGCGAGCTCAGCGGGCGGCCGCGACGTCCACATCGCTCTCGCTGCCGCCATGACGCTTCACCAGCGCGGCGAAGTAGCTGGACTTGCGCAGCTGGGCGTATTTGGCCTGGGCCTTGGCGCGGCGCTCGGTGTCGATGCCGGCGTTCTCCGACAGCTCGGCCTGCGCCAGGCCGGATTCACGGTAGATCTGCAGGTCGGCCAGCACTTCGGCGCGGCTGACTTGTGACGTCGCCACGGGCTGGGCTTGACGAGCGTCGGGGTTGTCGGCGGCCATCGCCTGGCCGGCGAAAGCGGTCAAGGTGGCAAGGAGGGCGGAAGCGATGACGGTCTGGGTGCTCATGATCTTTCCTTTCAGGTTCCGGCCCGAGGGCCGTGGATGGCTTCGACTCACCAGCAGGGTTTGTCGATGACTGAAAGATAGGAACGACGGGCCGTCGCTTAAACGGCGCTGTTCGCAATGGACCGTTGCGGAATTTGTCCGTATTCCTTTTCGTTTGACGCCATTCCGTCATGCCGACGGTGCAATGCGCAACCTCACTCCGGCGCGACCAGCTCGCGCTCGGTCAGGACCAGCGTCAGAGCATGGTCATGCGCCTCGACGGCGAAGTGAGTCTCGGCGCCCGACCAGGCCAGGCCGATGGTCGTCACACCGGGGTGCTCGGCCAGCCAGCGATCGAAGTAACCCCCGCCGTAGCCGAGGCGAAAACCCTCGCGCGTGAAGCCGACGCAGGGCACCAGCACGACGTCGGGCACGGCCACGGCGCCCGTGGAGGTAGCGATGCCGCACTCATCCTGGGCCGCGGGCGCGCTGCCGTCCCAGCGGCGAAAGACCATCTCCGCGGGCTCCCGGCGAGCAAACGGCAGCGCACGGGGAAAGGGCAAGACGCCAGGATCGAACTCCCCGGCCAGCGGCCAATAGACGCCAACCAGCTCAGGCTCCAACTGCTCCAGCAGCGCGGCCAGCGCCTGGCGCAGCGCATGCTCGGCCGCCTGGAAGGCCGGCGTGGCGGCAAAGGCGCGGCGCTCGGCCAGCAGGCTGCGGCGCAGGTCGGATCGGGCGGGGTGGGCGGCGGACATCGGGCGCTTGGGTCGGAGGGTGGCGCCCATTGGAACTCAAGCCGATCAGCCTCCCGGCTCGGGTGCGGGGGCATCTGCCCCCAGGTCAGGACGGGTCAGCGGCCGCGGCGGCGCAGCGCGACGATCCCGGCGCCGGCCAGCAGCAGCGCCCAGCTGGCCGGCTCGGGCACGGCCGCGCCGATCTGGTAGACGATGCTGTGATCGCGGTAGTTGAGGTCGCCGCCATTGGCCAGGTCTTCGAACGCGATGTTGGTGCCGGCCGGCACCTTGGCGTCGCCGGCAAAGGCGGCCGCCCAGGCGTGGTTGACGCCGTCGCTGTTCAGGCTCGTGTCGCTGTAGTAGCGCGCCGCGCCTGCATTGACGTCGATGAAAAACACCAGGCTGTCGCCCGCCGATACCGTGCCCAGCACGAACTTGTCGCCGTAGGCGCTGGTCTGGTTGTTTAGGCCGATGGGACCGTCGACCCCGTTGATGCGCGCACCGACGAGGTTGGTGTAGCCGCCGCGTTCGCCGGTGTAGTAGGCCACCAACTGGCCGCTGGCGCTGGCCGTGAAGCTGCTCGCCGGGGCCTGCGTGCCGGGCGTCGGGTAGACGTCCGGATTGGCCTGGGCGGCCAGGCTCAGCAGCGCGGCGGCGGCCATCAAGATCGGACCTTGGGCTCGGGTTCTCATCGGCAGTCTCCTCATCGAGGGGGCGAGGGTAGAAGCGCGGCGGGACCATCACCAGCCCCTATGAGTCAAATGGGCAGGCGATTTAGGGACTTCACGGGCCGCGGCGCGCTGGCGGCGCTGTTGCTGATGGCGGCGCTTGGCGCTCCCGCGGCGCCCCCTGCGCCCGCCGACACCGACCTGGCCGTGCAGGCCCGCGACGCCTGGGTCAAGCGTGACCGCAAGCGCCTGGCCGCACTGGCCGACGCGGCCCGCGAACAGAACCACGCGCTGGCCGGCTGGGTGGACTACTTCGAGCTGAATGCCCGGCTGAGCGAGGCGCGCCAGGCCGAACTGGACGCCTTCTATGCACGCTACGCCGGCAGCTATGTCGAGGACCGGCTGCGCAACGATTGGCTGCTGGAACTGGGCCGGCGCCGCGACTGGGCCAACTTCCGCCACGATCACGCGGCCTACCTGATGCGTGACGACCGCGAGGTCGCCTGCTACGCGCTGCTGGCCGATCACGTGGCCGGCAACAAGATCAGCGTCGACACGGCCCGCAGCGCCTGGATGGCGCAAAAGGATGGCGACGACGGCTGCCAGCAGCTGGCCAGCGCCCTCGTCGACGCCGGCCTCTTCAAGCCCGACACGCTGTGGGCCAAGGCGCGGCTGGCCACCGAGCAGGGCCGCCCGCGCGCCGCGCGCCAGGCCATTGCGCTGCTGGCCGCCAAACCACTGGATCAGAAGCTCGCCGAGCTGCAGGACAACGCCGGCCGCTACCTGACGCGCAAGGCCCGCACGTCGCCGCGCGCCGAGGCCGAGCTGACCGCGCTGGCGCTGGCGCGCGTCGCCGCCAACGACCCCGCCCAGGCCGGCGACCTGCTCAACGAGAAATGGAACAAGCTGCCCGCCGAGCTGCAGGCCTGGCTGTGGGTGCAGATCGGCCGCCAGTCGGCGCTGCGCCTGCAGGACGACGCGCTGCCGGCTTTCGAGCGCGCCGCCAAGCTCGCGCCCGACCTGGCCTGGACGGACGATGCGCTGGCCTGGAATGCCCGCGCCGCGCTGCGCGCCAAGGCGCCGGCCGTGGCGCTGCGCGCCATCGAACGGCTGAGCAGCAGCGAGCAGCGCGAGCCGGCCTGGCTCTACTGGCGCGCCCGCGCCACGCGCCAGCAGGGCGACGTGCCCGCCGCGCGTGCCCAGCTCGCCAGCCTGGCGACCACACCGCTGAACTACTTCGGCCGCCTGGCCGCCGAGGATCTCGGCCTGCCGACGCCGCTGCCGCCCGCGCCGCTGCCGCTGACGGCCGAGGAGCGCCGCGCAGCTCGCAGCCACCCGGGCCTCATGCGCGCACTGCAGCTCATCAATCTGGGCCTGCGCAGCGAGGGCGTGCGCGAGTGGAACTTCTCGCTGCGCGGCATGAACGACCGCGCGCTGCTGGCCGCTGCGCAGGAGGCCTGCGACCGCGAGGTCTGGGACCGCTGCATCAACACCAGCGAGCGCACCCGGGTCGAGATCGACATCACGCAGCGCTATCCCACACCGCACCGCCCCGAGCTGATGCGCGAGGCCCAGGCCGCGGGGCTGGACCCGGCCTATGTCTACGGCCTGATCCGCCAGGAGTCGCGCTTCGTGCTGGATGCGCGCTCGCATGTCGGCGCGGCGGGGCTGATGCAGGTCATGCCGGCCACGGCCAAGTGGACGGCCAAGAAGGTGGGCATCAACTACAACGCCGAGCTGATGCACGACCGCGACTTCAATCTGCGCATCGGCACGAACTACCTGAAGCTGGTGCTGGACCGTTTCGAAGGCGCCCAGGCTCTGGCCGCGGCGGCCTACAACGCGGGCCCCAACCGGCCGGCGCGCTGGCGCGATGGCCCCGTCATCGACGCGGCCATCTGGGCCGAGAACATTCCCTTCAACGAGACTCGCGACTATGTCCGCAAGGTGCTGCTCGGCGGCGCCGTGTATGCGCAGGTGCTGGGTCTGCCGGCCACCTCGCTGCGCGAGCGTCTGGGCGCCAGCGTCGGCCCGGCCGGCGCGCGCGCTGCCGATGTCAGCGATGTGCCGCCGCCAGCGGCTGGGGAGGCTGCGCCATGAGAACCGCAGGCCGCCCGAAGGCTCTCGATCCCGCCTGGCGGGACAGCGCGTAGCGCGAAGGATGCAGTCATGACACTTTCCGTCCTGATCCTTGGAGGCAGCGGTTTCGTCGGCCGTGCGCTGTGCGAGCAGCTGACGCGCCGCCTCGGCGCCGATGTGCGCATCACCGTGCCCACGCGCCGCCTGCCGCATGCCCAGGTCGTACAGAGCCTGCCCGGCGTCACCGTCGTGCAGGCCGATGTCTTCCGCGACCTGCCGACCCTGCTGCCCGGGCATGACGCCGTCGTCAACCTCATCGCCATCCTTCAGGGCAGCACGGCGGCCTTCGAGCATGTGCACGTGGAGCTGCCCAGGCGCATCGCCGCCGCGATGAGCGCCACGGGCGTGCGGCGCCTCGTGCAGGTCAGCGCCCTGGGCGTGGCCGAGCATGCGCCATCGCGTTACCTGCGCAGCAAGGCCGCGGGCGAGGCGGTGCTGCAGGTGGCCACGCAGACCGGCGGGCTGGAGCTGACGATCGTGCGGCCCTCGCTCGTCTTCGGCGATGGTGACCGCAGCGTCAACCTGTTCGCGCGGCTGCAGCGTCTCTTCCCGTTGATGCCGCTGGGCGGCGCGGACGCGAAGCTGCAGCCCGTCTGGGTGCAAGACCTGGCACGTGCCATCGTCGAGACGCTGCGACGCCGCGAGGCCATCGGTCAGACCTACGAGATCGCCGGACCGCGCGTGCTGACGCTGGCCGAACTGGTGCGCCTGGCCGGCCGCGTTGCCGGCTGCGAGCGCACCGTGCTGCCGCTGCCGCATGCCGTCGCGGCGCTGCAGGCCCTGGCCGTGGAATGCCTGCCCGGCGAGCCGGTGCTGTCGCGCGACAACCTGGCCTCGCTGTCCGTGCCCAACGTGGCCAGCGGCGCCCTGCCCGGCCTGGCCGTACTCGGCATCCGCCCGGCCGCGCTGGAGGCCGTGCTGCCCACCTATCTCGCCGCCGATGCCGGCGTCGCGCGGCTGGATGCCTGGCGGGCACGGCGCTGAGCGCATCAATCCGTTGCGGATTGCTCAACCCGCCCGCACGCCCTGACCCCTAAGCTCGGCCGTTCGACACGAAAGGCCCCATGAAGCTCTACATCGGCAACAAGAACTATTCGTCCTGGTCCATGCGCAGCGGCGTGCTGCTGGCCGCCTTCGGCATTTCTTTCGACGAGGTCAAGCTGCGCTTCGACTTCACGCCCGATTCCGAATGGACGCGCGTCATCGCCGGCGTGAGCCCGACCCGGCGCGTGCCGGTGCTCGTCGAGGACGACGGCTTCAGCGTGTGGGAGACGCTGGCCATTGCCGAATACCTGGCCGACCGCCACCCCGAGCACGCGATCTGGCCGCGCGATGTGCGCGCCCGGGCTCGCGCCCGCAGCCTGTGCGCCGAGATGCATGCCGGCTTCCCGCGGCTGCGCAATGTCTGCCCGATGAACATCGAGGTCTTCTTCCCCGATGTCGGGGCCAAGCTCTGGGCCGAGGATGCGGCGCTGCGCGCCGACGTGGCCCGGCTGGACGCGGCCTGGAGCGAGGCGCTTCAAGGCAGCGGCGGGCCCTTCCTGTTCGGCGCCTTCGGGGCCGTGGATGCCTACTTCGCGCCGGTGGCCGTGCGCCTGAGCCGCTTCGGCCTGCCGGTGTCCGAGCGCGCCGCCGCCTACCGCGACGCGCTGCTCGCCCACCCTGCCGTCGAGGACTGGATTGCGGACGCGATGCGCGAGCAGACCTTCGTCGCCGAAGACGAGCCCTATCGCCAGGCCCGCTGACATGAAGCCCCCACGCTCGCACGCGCTCGCTTCCCCGCACGGGAGCCCTCAATGCCTTCGGGCGGCCGGGCGGCACTGAGATGCTCGAACTTCGCCCTTGCTGCGAGCACTGCGCCGTTGCGCTGCCGCCGGAAGCGACGGATGCGCGCATCTGCAGCTTCGAATGCACCTTTTGCGCGACCTGCGCCGACGACCTGCTGGGCAACGTCTGCCCCAATTGCGGCGGCGGCTTCGTGCCCCGGCCGGTGCGGCCGGCGCGTGACTGGAAGGGCGGCAACTACCTGGGCGACTACCCGGCGCGCACGGTGCCCAAGCTGCGCCCTGTCGACCTGGAGGCGCATGCCCAGCTGGTGGCGGCACTCAAGGGCCTGCCACCCGAGCGGCGCTGAAGGCCTGGCCGCGCACGCCGCGGCGCCTCCGTTAGACTCTCGTTCCATCAAGCGCCGATTTGTTCCGGATTGCGGGCGCTCTACAAATGCCGCTAAACAGGACTCCGAGCAACCGGCGTCCGCAACAGTGGCGCCGGTTTTTTTCTTGGAGTGGGCCATGACGGGCCGAAGCGTCGGCGAGGTATCGCCGCAGAGTTTTCATTTCGACGAGCCGCTGCCGCTGCGCAGCGGCGCCAGCCTTGGGTCTTACGACCTGATGGTCGAGACCTACGGTCAGCTGAACGCCGAGCGCAGCAATGCCGTGCTGGTCTGCCACGCGCTGAATGCCAGCCACCATGTGGCCGGCAATTACGCGGGCCAGCCCAAGAGCGAAGGCTGGTGGGACAACCTGATCGGGCCCGGCAAGCCGCTGGACACCGACAAGTTCTTCGTCATCGGCGTCAACAACCTGGGCTCCTGCTTCGGCTCCACGGGCCCGATGCACGCCAACCCGGCGACCGGCCGGGCCTGGGGCGCGGACTTTCCCGTGGTCACCGTGCAGGATTGGGTGGACGCGCAGGTCCGCGTCGTCGAACGCTTCGGCATCCTCAAGCTGGCAGCCGTGCTGGGCGGGTCGCTCGGCGGCATGCAGGCGCTGGACTGGGCGCTGCGCTATCCGGCGCAGGTCGGGCATTGCATCGCCATCGCCACGGCTCCCAATCTGTCGGCGCAGAACATCGCCTTCAACGAGGTCGCGCGCCGCGCCATCGTGACCGACCCGGACTTCCACGGCGGCCACTTCTACGCGCACGGCGTGGTGCCCAAACGCGGCCTGCGGGTGGCGCGCATGATCGGCCACATCACCTACCTGTCCGACGACGTCATGGCCGAGAAGTTCGGCCGCGAACTCAAGGGCGGCAAGGACGGCACGCTGGGCTATTCGACGCAGGACATCGAGTTCCAGATCGAAAGCTATCTGCGCTACCAGGGCGACAAGTTCAGCGACTACTTCGACGCCAACACCTATCTGCTCATCACCCGCGCTCTCGACTACTTCGACCCGGCCTCCGAGCATGGCGGCGACCTGACGCGCGCCTTCGCCGCCGCGCGGGCCAAGTTCCTCATCGCCAGCTTCACGACCGACTGGCGCTTCTCGCCGGACCGGTCACGCGAGATCGTCAAGGCCCTGCTCGACAACCGGCTCGACGTGTCGTATGCGGAGATCGATGCGCCCCACGGCCACGACGCCTTCCTGCTCGACGACCCGCGCTATCACGGCGTGCTGCGCGCCTATTTCGAGCGCATCGCGGCGGAGCTGGAAAGGCCAGCGACCCTGCAACTCAAGGGGGTGGCTGTATGAGCTTCGATCCTGCGATCGCGGCGCTCGTGCCACCAGGCTCGCGTGTGCTCGATCTCGGCTGCGGCACCGGCGAACTGCTGGAGCACCTCATCAAGCGCAAGGGCTGCAGCGGCTACGGCGTGGAGCTGGACGACGCCAACCTGCTGGCCTGCGTGAAGCGCGGCGTCAACGTCATCCAGCGCAACCTGGAGGAAGGCCTGTCCATCTTCGAGGACCAGAGCTTCGACGTCGTGCTGCAGCTCGAAACCCTGCAGCACCTGCGCAATGCCCAGCAGATGCTGAAAGAGACGGCGCGCGTCGGCAAGACCGGCATCGTCAGCTTTCCCAACTTCGCGCACTGGCCCAACCGGCTGCAGGTGCTGACGGGCCGCATGCCCGTCACGCGCGCCTTGCCCTACGAGTGGTACGACACGCCCAACATCCGCGTCGGCACCTTCGCCGACTTCGAGGTGCTGGCGCGCAAGAACCGGCTCAAGGTGCTGGACGCCTTCGGCCTGCAACGCGGCCGTGTCGTGCGCCGCCAACCCAACCTGATGGCCAGCGTGGCGGTGTTCAGGTTCGAGCGGGAGTGAGGGCTCAGCCCCCGATCAGGCCGCCTTCTTGTGGCCCTTCTTGGCCGCGTGTTTCTTGTGCTTGGCCTTGCTCGTCTTCTTCGCGCCGGCCTGCGTCTTCACGCCGCTGCTGACCTGGCTGCCGGTGTGGTGCCTGGCGGTACGCGCCTCGGCGACCGGGGCGGCGAAGGCGATGGCGAGGGCGGCGGCGCTGAGCAGGGTCTTGATCATGAGGGGGTCCTTTGAGGGAAGGCGGTGAGGTTACACGAGGCGCCCGGCTCAATTGCCCTTGCGGACGATGTAGCCGTCGTCGGTGCGTTCGTCGTCCTTGAACACACCTTCCCAGCGGTCCCCGGTGGGCCAGTAGAAGATGCCCTGGCCATGCTTGAGGCCGCGCGCCCAGGCGCCTTCGTAGCGCTCTCCGGTCTTCCAGGCGTACTTGCCCTGGCCGTGCGCCTTGCCGGCCTCAAACTGGCCCTCGTAGATGTCGCCGCTGGGGAAGACCATGCGGCCCTGGCCCTGCGGCAGGCCGGCCGCGAGCTGACCCTCGTACTGGTTGCCGTTGGAGAAGCGCATCTTGCCCTGGCCCTGGGGCTTGTCATTGACCCACTCGCCCTCGTAGCGCTGGCCGCTCATCCAGACGTAGCTGCCCTTGCCATGCGGCAGGCCGTTGCGGACCTGGCCCGTGTAGACGTCGCCCGAGGCATAGGTCAGCCTGCCCTCGCCCTCGGGCTGGCCATCGACGACGGTGCCGTCGAACTGGTTGCCGTTGGCAAACACCATCAGGCCGCGGCCGGTGGCATGGTCGGCCGCCCAGTCGCCCTTGTAGCGCTGGCCGGTGGCCCAGCGGATCTCGCCGACACCCTGGCGCTGGCTGCGCACGAGCGGACCTTCATAGGCATCGCCGTTCTTCCACTCGACGCGGCCGGTGCCGGAAACGGTGTCGTCGTCGTTGCGCACGAACTGGCCGACGTAGCGCGTGTCGCCGGCCGAGCGGTCGAAGACCTTGGGGTCCGGCGCAGGCGCGGTGACCAGCGGCGTGACCGGCACGGCGGCTGCTTGACGCAGCGGTGCGGCGGTGGCGGCTGCAGCCGTGGCGGCAGCGGCGACGGGCGTCGACACGCCGGGAGCCGTCTTGGCGGCGGGCGCAGGCGTGGCCGGCGCCGGCCTGGGCGCCGCGGCAACGGCCGTGGGCGGCGGCGCGACATTCGGCGGCGCGCCGGGCAGGGGCGTGGACACCCAGGGCGTGCCGCGTTCGCGCGCCAGCGCCTGGGCGTTGTTCAGCGCCAGCTCCTGGGCGCTGCCCTTGCACAGGGCGGCCGTGTCGCGCCACAGCGTCTCGCCGATCTGACTCTGCGTCTGGCGCTCGGCCAGCGGCAGCGCGGCACCGCTGTTGCGCAGCTTGGTGGAGAACTCGCGCGCCCGCTCGAAAGGCGGGGCGCAGAACTCGGCGTTGTGGCCATCGATCTCGCTGAGCTCGCGGCGGCGCTGCGCCGTCTGCTGCTGGCTGCCGCTGCACTGCTCCGCGGCCACCTCCCACATGCCTTCGGCCTTGCGGTACAGGCTCGCCGCCTCGGCGAAGCGGCGCTCACCGAAGGCGCCGCGCGCCAGGTCCTGCAGCGCGCCCGCGTCGCGGTGGGCACTCTCGCACTGGCTGCCGGACTGCAGCTTCTCGGCCAGCGCGTCATGGGTCTTCTGGCTGTCCGCGAGGTTGCGCTGCGCGCGCTCGCGGGCGCGGCCATCGCAGGCGGCGATGGCACTGCCCCACTGCGCCACGGCCTCGTCGTAGAGCCTGACCTGGACCTGCAGCGGCTGGTTCTGCGACTGCGCGGTGGCCGCGTGCAGGTCGGCCGACAGCGCGCGGCTGGTCAGCTGCGCGCAGCTGGGCGGCGGCGGGGCCGGTGCGAGCTGGGGCTCGGACGCTGCCGGCTCGGGTGCGGAAGCGGCCGCAGCGGCGGGCGGGACGGGGGCCGCGGTCTCGGGCGGGGTTTGCGCCAGCGCCGCGCTCAGCGGCAGCAAGGCCAGGTGGAGAAACAGGAGGGCAGGCTTCATTTCTTCCTGGCGGTCGATTCGGCGGGCAGTTCCAGCATCGCGTCGATGAGGCCGCGCGAGAAGCGACCGGCGCCGGGGTCATCCACGCTCTCGAAGGCGAAGCTCGTCTGGGCCGAGGCCAGGGGCATCGCGCCGATGCTGGCCACCAGCGCCTCGGCGCGGTAGCCGCCGAGGATGGCCGTCACTTCGGACTCGAAGCCGCGC
Organism: Burkholderiales bacterium; assembly: GCA_019509985.1. Lineage (GTDB taxonomy): Bacteria > Pseudomonadota > Gammaproteobacteria > Burkholderiales > Burkholderiaceae_C > Pelomonas. The sequence goes on from JAEKLF010000071.1 coordinate 50,098, forward strand.
GCGGCGGCGACCTTGTTCAGCGCGGCCAAGCGGTCGGCATCGAACAGGAAGGCGTTGGCGTACAGGCTGCGCTCGATGAGCTTCTGGTGCAGCGTGAAGCCAGCCAGCGGCGGCGCGCCCAGGGCGGCCATGCGCGTGAAGGCCCAGGCATCGGCCCGCTCGAAGGCCGTGGCGGCGATGCGCGAGATGCCCCCGAGCGAGCCGCGGTTGGCCGCGGCGGCCTGCATCACGTTGAGCACCTGCTGGCGCGTCAGGTTCTGGGCGGCGTCGATCAGGCCTTCGCGGATCTTCTGCGCAGCCAGTGCCTTGCCCTGCTCGATGAGCTGCTGCTTGATGAGCTCGCTGGCCACGTTGGCGGCCGCGCTCTTGGCCGCGCTGATGGCCGCGTCCGCCGCCATGGCCGCCGCCTTGACGCCCGAGGCCAGCGTGGCCAGGTTGTAGAGCGTGCCGGCGATCTTGATCGCATAGTGGTAGGTCTTCATGCGCGCCCCGCCCTCTTCGGACAGGCCCTGCGTCCACAGCACCGCCCACAACGCCTCGTCGGGCGTGGGTTCAGCCTGGGTCACCTCCAGCGGGTGCAGGCTGAGCAGCCAGTGGTAGTCCTGCAGTTGCGGCGTGTTGGGCGGCGCAAAGCGCGTGTAGCCGCGGCAGACCTCGAAGGGCTTGATCTGCACGGCCTTGCCCACCGTCGTCCCGACCTGGAAGGGCTTGCCGCCATCACGGGCCTCGGCCAGCCACTCCAGCAGCTTCTCGCCGTCGTCGCTGGCCTGGCCGGCGATGTGGTTGAGCCGCGTGCCCATGGGCAGCGGCGAGTCCTGGGTCACGGCGATGACCGTGAGGCGTTCATCCACCTGCAGCGCACGCACCCAGGCGACGCGGTCGTTCTCGTTCCAGCCGGCGCTGGTGGCCACGGCGAAGGGCAATTCCCACTGCTTGTCGCACTCCTTGTCCTGCAGCGCCGCGCTGCGGGCGATGGCCGGGCGGATCAGGCGCTCGCCGGCACCATAGGCGCGCATGCCGGCCAGCAGCGTCTCGTCGACCTTGCGGCCGTCATCCACCGTGAACTTGGGGCCGGAGGCGCAGCCCGTCAGCAGCGTGAGCAGAGTGAGGAGGACGAGCAGCGTCAGGCGAGTCATGTTGGCGCCGAGCCTAAGCGGTCCCCATGACGAACGTCGCCCGTAGTTCTACGGAGCGCCGTGCCCCCTTTCGCGAAAGCCTAAACTGGCCGGCTGCGCCACAAGCGCCTGCCGTAAGGAGTCCGCCATGAATGCACGCGATCCCAACCTGCCCCTGCAAGCCGACGAGGCGACCGCCCTGGGCACCTTTGCTTCCACACTCTGGGACGAGGAAATCGTTCCCGCGCTGACCGACTACATCGCCATCCCCGCCAAGAGCCCGATGTTCGACGCCGACTGGGCGGCGCACGGCTACATCGAGAAGGTGCTGACCACGGCGGCCGCCTGGGTCGAGAGTAAAAAAGTCGCCGGCCTGAAGCTCGAAGTGGTGCGCATCCCCGGCCGCACGCCGGTCATCTTCTTCGAGGTGCCCGCCACCAAGGCCGGCTCGACCGACACCATCCTGCTTTACGGCCACCTGGACAAGCAGCCCGAGTTCAGCGGCTGGCGCAGCGACCTCGGCCCCTGGACGCCCAAGTACGAGAACGGCCTGCTCTACGGCCGCGGCGGTGCCGACGACGGCTACGCGGTCTACGCGTCCCTGACGGCCATCATGGCGCTGGACGCGGAAGGCATCCCGCGTCCGCGCTGCGTCGGCGTCATCGAGACCTGCGAGGAGAGCGGCAGCTTCGACCTGCCGGCCTACATCGACCTGCTCAAGCCCCGGCTGGGCAATGTCTCCCTGGTCGTCTGCCTGGACTCGGGCGCCGGCAACTACGAGCAGCTCTGGCTGACGACTTCGCTGCGCGGCATGGTGTCGGGCGTGCTGAAGGTGGAGGTGCTGACCGAGGGCATCCACAGCGGCGACGCCTCGGGCGCCGTGCCGTCGAGCTTCCGCATCCTGCGCCACGTGCTGGACCGGCTGGAAGACAGCAAGACCGGGCGCCTGCTGCCCGAGAGCTTCCACTGCGAGGTGCCCGGCGCACGCCTGGACCAGGCCAGGGCCACGGCGGCCATCCTGAAGGATGAGGTCTACAAGCGCATGCCCTGGGCCTGCGGCGCGGACGGCGGCCCGGTGCTGCCGGTGACGACCGACCCGGTCGAGGTGTTGCTCAACCGCACCTGGCGGCCGACGCTGTCGGTCGTCGGCGCCGATGGCTTCCCCGAGCTGAAGAACGCCGGCAATGTGCTGCGGCCCTACACGGCCTTCAAGCTGAGCCTGCGCCTGCCGCCGCTGATCGACGGCAACGCGGCCGCGCTGGAGTTGAAGACGCTGCTGGAAGACAACGCGCCCTACAACGCCAAGGTCACGTTCACGCCCGACGGCCGGGCCGGTGCCTTCGGTGCCACCGGCTGGAATACGCCCGAACTGTCGCCCTGGCTCAGCCAGGCGCTCAACGAGGCCAGCGAAGCCCATTTCGGCGCGCCGGTCGGCTACATCGGCCAAGGCGGCACGATTCCTCTCATGAGCATGCTGCAGAAGGGCTTCCCCAAGGCGCAGATGATGGTCTGCGGCGTGCTGGGGCCGAAGAGCAATGCCCACGGGCCCAACGAGTTCCTGCACGTGCCCTATGGCAAGCGGCTGACGGCGGCCGTCGCCCAGGTCATGGCGGCGCACCCGTAACGGATGGACCAGCTACGCGCCATCAAGGTTTTCGTCCGCGTCATCGACGAGGGCAGTTTTGCCGCCGCGGCACGGGGGCTGGATCTGGCGCCGGCCGTCGTCACGCGGCTGGTGGCCGAGCTGGAGGAACACCTCGGCACGCGGCTCTTGAACCGCACGACGCGGCGCCTGTCGCTGACCGAGATCGGCGAGGCCTACCTGGAGCGGGCGCGGCGCATCATGGCCGACGTGGACGAGGCGGCGGCGCTGGCGGCCTCCGCCACGCAGGAGGTGCGCGGCCTGCTGCGCATCCTCTGCCCGCCGGCGATTGCCGTGCACCAGCTGGCCAAGCACCTGCCCAAGTTCCACCGCGAATACCCGCTGGTCACGCTGGAGATCACGTCGCCCGGCCCGGTCGACACGGTGGACGACAGCTATGACCTGACCATCCTGTTGGCCCGCGAGCAACTGGACGGCGACTTCGTTGCGCGGCGCCTGGCGCGCAGTGAGTTCATCATGTGCGCCTCGCCCGACTACCTGGAGCAGCGCGGCCGGCCCCAGCACCCACGCGACCTCAAGCAGCACGACGCCCTGCTGCCGCCGACGCCGACGCTGATGCGCGGGCTGACGCTGCAGCGCGGCGACGGCAGCGAGGCGATCACGCTGCCCATCGTGCCATCGCGGGCCGCGCTGTCGACGACGCACATGGACACCAACTACGCCGCGGCCCTGCACGGCCTGGGCGTGGCCGGCCTGCCCAGCTTCATGGTCGAGGACGCGCTGCTGGAACAGGCGCTGGAGCGCGTCATGCCGCAGTGGAGCCTGTTCAGCACGACGCTGTGGGCCGGCATGCCGACGCGCAAATACGTGCCGGCGCGCACCCGCGCCTTCCTGGACTTCCTGATCGAGATCTTCGGCGGCGAGGACAAGGACCCCTGGCTGGTCGCCGCGGGCTGCGCGACCTGCCCTTGATTACCTGAGGCTGAAGCCCAGGTCGAACAGCTCCGGGAAGCGTGCCTCCATCGCCCGCTTCAGAGGCCCGAACGCGACGTAGCGGCTGGCCGTCTTGGCGATGCGGGCCAGCAGCCGGCGCTCGTCGGCATGGCCTTCGCCCAGGTTCGCCAGCAGCGTCAGATGCTGCTGCAGCGCACTCCACTCCAGCCGGTGCCAGTATTCGCCGAAGTCGGCGGCCAGTTCCTCGTCGAGCTGGCCCGCCGCGCGGCAAGCCTCCCAGTGGCGCACGGCCCAGTCGATCTCCTGGGGTTCGTCCCAGGCCAGTTGCGGCGGGCGCAGCAAGGCGGCGATGGCGTCGGTGGGCGAGCCCTGCGGTGCGTCGTGCAGCAGCCGCTGCAGCACGCCGTCCAGGCCGGTCTCGGCGATGCGGGCCAGGCCGGCGCGCAGCGCCGTCGCATCGGGCGGCACCAGGGCGGGTGGCCGATCGCGCAGCTCGGCGCAGGCGACGCGCATCAGGCGGTCGGCGTCGCCGGGGTGGGCCTGCAGTTCGGCGATCAGTTGGGGGGTCGGCAGCGTCATCGGGTGAAAGGCCTCGTGGATAATGAAATTCTAAGAATCGCCGGCTTCGGCATCCTCTCGACTGTCCGTCTTTTCCGAGCCTTTGCCGCCCGTGCCGCGCTCGCCCCGCATCCCCCACCCCGCCCCGCTGCCCTCGCTGATCGCCCTGGCCCTTTGTGCCTGGGGTGGCGCAGCCTCGGCCCAGCAGGCCACGCCCGACGAGCCCCTGCCGCTGCGCAGCAGCCGCGTGCTGGGCGCGCCGGGCAAATCGGGTGCCAAGCCGGCCCTGGTCATCAGCGGCGCCAAGGTGTCGGCCCAGATGGACCAGCAGGCCGAAGGCACGGACGGCGTCGAGCTGCGCTACGGCGAGCTGGTGCTGAGCGCCGACAAGCTGAACTACCGCATCGTCGACGACCTGGCCCGGGCCGAAGGCAATGTGCGCATCACCCACCAGGGCAATGTCTTCACCGGCCCGCTGCTGCAGCTCTACGTGAGCCGCTTCGAGGGTGAGTTCCTGGCGCCAAGCTTCTTCCTCGCCGCGACCGGCGGCGCCGGCAAGGCCGACATCATCAAGTTCCAGGACAGCGAGCATCTCAGCGCCACCCAAGGCACCTACAGCAGCTGCCCCATCGTCGACAACCAGGAGCCGGCCTGGCAGATCTCGGCCAAGCAGCTGCGCATGGACCTGGCCGCCAACGAAGGCCAGGCCGAGGGCGCGGTGCTGCGCTTCCTGGGCGTGCCCATCCTGGCCGCGCCGTCGTTGAGCTTCCCGCTGAGCTCGGCGCGCAAGTCCGGCTGGCTGCCGCCCAACATCTTCCTGGACAACCGCAGCGGCCTCGAATTCGGCGTGCCCTATTACTGGAACATCGCGCCGCAGCGCGATGCGACGTTCACGCCCTTCGTCATGACCAAGCGCGGCGTGGGCCTGGACAGCGAGTTCCGCTACCTCGAGCCCGGCCATGTCGGCCGCGTCAACGTCGACCTGCTGCCCAGCGACCGCGTCTTCGGCCATTCGCGCTGGGACCTGAAGCTGGCCAACGACGGCGCCTTCGGCGACTGGCATTACCGGCTCAAGAGCGAGCGCGTTTCGGACGACGACTACTGGAAGGACATGTCGCGCCGCGTCGAGAGCCAGACGCCGCGCCTGCTGGCCAGCGACCTGAACATCAGCCGCCAGAAGGAGCTGTCCTGGGGCGTCATCGACACCTATGCCCGTCTGCAGCACTGGCAGACGCTGCAGGGCACGGACGTGCCCTCGCAGTTTGACTCGCCCTACCAGCGCAGCCCGCAGATCGGCGTACGCCTGACGACGGCGGCCGACGAGGCCGTGCTGGACAGCTTCCGCCCCTGGGGCCGCAAGGCGCGGCTGGAGGGCGGACTGGAGCTGGAATACAACCGCTTCGACCTGCCGGGCTCGGCCCGGGCCGGCCAGCCGCACGGCGGCCAGCGCGTCCACGCGCTGGGCCACGTGGCCGCACCGCTGGGCGGCGAGGCCTGGTGGCTCATCCCGCGCCTGTCCTTCAACGCGGCCGCCTACGACCTGGACCGCCCGCAGGCCGACGGCCGCACACGCATGCACCGCGTCGTCCCGACGTTGAGCATCGACCACGGCTGGGTCTTCGAGCGCGACACCACGCTGTTCGGCCGCGACATGCGCCAGAGCCTGGAGCCGCGGCTGCTCTACGTGAACACGCCCTTCCGCGACCAGGCCAGCCTGCCGAATTTCGACGCGGCGCCCAAGGACTTCAACTTCGATTCCATCTATACCGACAACCCGTTCTCGGGCGTGGACCGGGTGTCGGACCTGCATGCCGTCAGCGCCGGCGCGACCAGTCGCTGGGTCAGCACGGCCAATGGCGAGGAAATCCTGCGCCTCGGAGCGGTGCAGCGCTTCCTGTTCCGCGACCAGCTCGTCACGCCCGATGGTCAGCCGGTCACGCAGCGCTTCTCCGACCTGCTGCTGGCCGCCGCCGCCCACCTGGACGAGAAATGGTGGGCCGACAGCACGCTGGAGTTCAACCCCGAGACCAACCGCTCGGTGCGCTCGGTGCTGCGGGCGCGCTACTCGCCGGGGCCGTTCAAGACCGTCAGCCTCGCCTACCGGCTGGCGCGCGGACAGAGCGAGCAGGTCGAGCTGGCCTGGCAATGGCCCATCTACGGTCAGCCGGTCACGTCGCGCGGCGCGGACAGCCGCGGCTGCGGCGGCGCCTGGTACAGCGCCGGGCGCGTGCAGTACTCGCTGCGCGACAGGCGCCTGACCGATTCGGTCGCCGGCTTCGAGTACGACGCCGGCTGCTGGGTGCTGCGCTGGGGCATCGAGCGCCTGTCCACCGGCCGGGCCGAAACCAACACCCGCTTCATGCTGCAGCTCGAGCTCATCGGCCTGTCGCAGCTGGGTTCGAACGCACTCAAGGTCTTGAAGGACAATGTGCCCGGTTACCGCAGGCTGAGCTCCGACCGCTCACCGAGTTCAGACTTCCTACCATGATGCATCGCTTTGTTCCCCTTGTTCTGGCCCTGGCAGCCCTGAACGCCTCGGCCCAGACCACCACGCTGCAGCCGGGGGACTACATCGCCGCCGTCGTCAACCAGGACGTCGTGGCCGCCAGTGAAGTCATCCAGCGCACCGAAAAGCTGCGCCAGGAGGCCCGCCAGCGCGGCGAGGTCATGCCCGAGACCGCGGGCCTGCGCAAGCAGGCGCTGGAGGCGCTGATCGAGGACCGCGTGCTCGTCACCTATGCCCGCGAGAACGGCAACAAGATCGACGAGGCCGAACTGGACCGCGTGGTGGCCAACGTGGCCGCGCAGAACAAACTGACGCTGGAGCAGCTGCGCGAGCGGCTGAAGTCCGACGGCACCGACTACAAGAGCTTCCGCGAGAACCTGCGCGACCAGATGATGACCGAGCGCGTGCGCGAGCGCGAAGTGCAGGGCCGCATCAAGATCACCGACGCCGAGATCGACGCCTATCTCGACAAGAAGCGCGCCGCGCTGGAGCAGGGCGGCCAGATCAATTTGGCCCAGGTGCTGATCCCCGTGCCCGAGGGCGCGCCGGAGGCGGTCATCGCCGAACGCCGCGCCCGCGCCGAGGCCGCCCTGGCCCGCATCAAGGGTGGCGAGGACTTCGCCAAGGTGGCCCGCGAGATCTCCGAGGACAGCAACAAGGCGCGCGGCGGCGAGATCGGCATGCGCCCGGCCGACCGCCTGCCCGATGTCTTCGTCAACGCCGTGGCCGGCCTGAAGACCGGCCAGGTCGCGCCCGAATTGCTGCGCAGCGGCGCGGGCTTCCACATCCTCAAGGTCGTCCAGCGCCAGGGTGCCGCGTCGCTGACCCAGAGCCAGCAGACTCATGCTCGCCACGTGCTGCTGCGCGTGTCGCCGCAGCTGACCGCCGAGGTCGCCGCGCGCCGCCTGGCCGAATTCAAGCGCCAGATCGAGGCTGGCCAGGCCAAGTTCGAGGACATCGCCAAGGCCAACTCCGAGGACGGCAGCGCCCCCGAAGGCGGCGACCTGGGCTGGATGGGCGCCGGCGGCTTCGTCCCCGAGTTCGAGGAGGCGATGAACGCGCTGCCGCTGGGCGGCATCTCGCCGCCGGTCGTGTCTCGTTTCGGCGTGCACCTGATCCAGGTGCTGGAGCGCCGCAACGTCGAGCTGGAGATGAAGCAGCTGCGCGAGCAGGCGCGCAGCGCGCTGCGCGAGCAGAAGTACGACGAGGCCTACCAGGAGTGGGTCAAGGATCTGCGCAACAAGGCCTTCGTCGAAGTCCGGGAATGGTTGGATTGACCCTCCCCCTACGCGCTTCGCGCGCCCCCTCAAGGGGGCTGAGCCCGGACACAGACAGTCCTGAGGACTGTCTGTGCCTGGCGAAGGACAAGGCCTCTGGCCTTGGCAACTGCCAGTGGCCCGGCAAAGCCGGTTCCACGGCAGTCACTCGGTAATTCATGAAGTCGCACATTCCGAGAAAGCGCTTTGGGCAGCACTTCCTGACCGACAAGGCGCTGATCGAGGCCATCGTTGACCTGATCGACCCGCAAGCGGGCGAGACGGTCGTCGAGATCGGCCCGGGCCTCGGCGCGATGACGCTGCCGCTGCTGGAACGGCACAAGCCGCTGACCGTCATCGAACTGGACCGCGACCTGGCCGCACGCCTTCGCAAGCGCGGCGATGTCGAGGTCATCGAATCGGACGTGCTCAAGGTCGACTTCAAGGCGCTGGCTGCGGCCAAGGGCGCCAAGCTGCGCGTCGTCGGCAACCTGCCCTACAACATCTCGACGCCCATCCTCTTCCACCTGCTGGATGCGGTGGACGATGTCGTCGACCAGCATTTCATGCTGCAGAAGGAAGTCGTCGACCGCATGGCCGCGGCACCCGGCGGCAAGGACTACGGCCGGCTGTCCGTGATGCTGCAGTGGCGCTACGACATCGAGTCCGTGCTGGACGTGCCGCCCGAGGCCTTCGACCCGCCGCCGCGCGTGGACTCGGCCATCGTGCGCATGCAGCCCCTTGCCAAGCCGCCGGGGTTGGACCCGGCGCTGCTGGGCGCGCTGGTAACCAGCGCCTTCTCGCAACGGCGCAAGCTGCTGCGCCACAGCCTCGGCCACTGGCTGGCGGAGCGCGGCTACTCGGGCCACTTCAACCTGCAGCGACGCGCCGAGGAAGTGCCGGTCGACGAATTCATCGCGCTGGCGCTGGAAGTAAAAACGGGACCCTGAGGTCCCGTTTTTCATTGGCGAACGGCGGGTTTCAGGCCGCGTTCAGCCACATCGACGTGTCGAAGGCGCTGCACATCATCGGCATGTTCATGCCGAAGTTGGGGTTGCCAATCGTCTTCGCGCTTTTCGGCGCGGGCTTCTCAATAACCGGGGCCACCTCAGCAGCCCGCTCCCATGACCCGTTTTCTTGGGAGCGGGCTACTGAAAAGAATAGAAGCACCGGAAGGGAATCTTCCGATCGGCCCAGTAGTCGGCCGTGTCGCGGAACACATCGAGCAACTGCTCGCGAGCCTCGCGGTCAAAGCGCACGTTGTCGGGCAACTGCTCCAGCACCACGACAAAGCCTGGCTGGGTGCCGGCCTTGTGGACGAGGTCGGTCATGCAGTCATGCAGGGCGTCCAGGTTCTTGCCGAAATGCACCGGGAACAGGAAGGCCTGCGCGATGCCGTCGAGGACATCCTGCTTGGACTGCGCCTCGGAGAGGTTGGCATACAGGAAGTGCTGGCCCGCTTCATGGGCGGCCTGCATCAAGTCCTCGACCCGGTAGGCCCGAATGGCCTGCACGATATTGGGACGGACGGTCTGCAAAAGCATGGTCACGATCCTCCTTTCAAGTCACAAAACTGCTGAACCCTCGACCTTCACCGGGCCGCTTCGGCGCGCACGCGCTTGAAGCTGGCATAGTGATCGTCGGTGTAATAACAAACCTCGGGCGCGGTGGGGGGCGTGCCGCCACAGATGAGGCGGCGAGCGCCCCGGGTGCGCGCGCCAGGAGTCTTGACCGTGTATTCGCGATAGAAACCGCGGCTCTTGCGCGGCAGCAAGCGTTCGCGATTTCCGAACACCACGCCGTCCTTGGCATAAGGAAACGGACCGCCGGCATGAACCAGACGGTGGGTTTCCTGAGCCGGGGCGGGCAGCTCGCTCAGCGAAATTTCAGCCAGAGCGGGCGTTGCGGTGGATGCCCCATCGCTGAGGCCTCCCTTGGCTTGCGCGCCCCCGGCGAGGCCGGTGAGCAGCAGGGCGGTGGCAGCCGCCGAGGCGCCAGAGCGCGCCAGCCACGAGAGCAAAAACACGGGTTTACCCTGTTCCGAAAACCGATATGGTATCGAAACGACCCTGAAAGCTCAAGCGAGCCCCCGTGCGCGGCGCCAGGAATTGGATATTGTGAGCCTGCGCTCACACTCCGATAAGTGCTTGTTTTTTCTGACGTCGTGACAAGTCAATGACGAAGTTTTCGGTGTGAAAACTTCTGTCAATTGGGGGAGTCCGGGCGCTTTTCGGGTGTTCCCCGGCCGTACCCGGGCGGCCTCAGCCTCTTGCGGCGTTGGCGTCGGCGACGGTCAGGGCCGTCATGTTGACGATGCGGCGCACGGTGGCCGACGGCGTCAGGATGTGCACCGGCTTGGCCGCGCCGAGCAGCACCGGGCCGATGGCGATGCCGCCGCCGGCGGCCGTCTTCAGCAGGTTGTAGGAGATGTTGGCGGCATCGATATTGGGCAGCACGAGCAGGTTGGCTTCGCCGGTCAGCGGGCTGTTGGGCATGATCTGCTTGCGGTAGGGCGCGTCCAGCGCTGTGTCGCCGTGCATCTCGCCGTCGACCTCCAGCCAGGGCGCGAGCTGCCGGACCAGCGCCAGCGTGTCGCGCATCTTCACGGCCGACGGGCAGTTGCTGGTACCGAAGTTGCTGTGCGACAGCAGCGCGGCTTTGGGCGTGAGGCCGAAGCGGCACATCTCCTGAGCGGCCAGGATGGTGATCTCGGCCAGTTGCTCGGCACTCGGGTCGTAGTTGACGTGAGTGTCGACCAGCATGACCTGGCGGCCCGGCAGGATCAGCCCATTCATGCAGGCATAGGTCTTCACGCCGGCGCGCTTGCCGATGACCTGGTCGATGTACTGCAGGTGGGTGGCCGTCGTGCCCCAGGTGCCGCAGAGCAGGCCGTCGACCTCGCCCTTGTGCAGCAGCATGGCGCTGATCAGCGTGAGGCGGCGGCGCATCTCGATCTTGGCGAGTTGCTGGGTGACGCCCTTGCGCTCGGTCATCTGCAGATAGGTCTGCCAGTAGTCGCGGTAGCGGTCGTCATGCTCGACATTGACGACGTCATAGTCGCGGCCCTGCTGCAGGCGCAGGCCGAAGCGCTCGCAGCGCTCGGCGATGACGTTCGGCCGGCCCACCAGCGTGGGCCGCGCCACGCCTTCGTCCACGACCACCTGGGCCGCGCGCAGGATCCGCTCTTCCTCGCCCTCGGCGTAGGCGACGCGCTTGTTGGGCGCACGCTTGGCCGCGGAAAAGATCGGCTTCATCGTGTTGCCCGACGCATAGACGAAGCTCTGCAGCTTCTCGCGGTAGGCATCCCAGTCCTTGATCGGCCGCGCGGCGACGCCGGAGTCCTCCGCGGCCTTGGCCACGGCCGGCGCGATACGCATCATCAGCCGTGGATCGAAAGGCTTGGGGATCAGGTACTCGGGGCCGAAGCTCAGCGTCGCGCCGACATAGGCCGCGGCCACCACCTCGCTCTGCTCGGCCTGGGCCAGTTCCGCAATGGCCTGCACCGCGGCGATCTCCATCTCGACATTGATCGTCGTCGCGCCCGAGTCCAGCGCGCCGCGGAAGATGTAGGGGAAGCACAGGACGTTGTTGACCTGGTTCGGGTAGTCCGTGCGGCCCGTGGCCATGATGGCGTCGCTGCGCACCGCGTGCACCTCTTCGGGCAGGATCTCGGGGGTCGGATTGGCAAGTGCAAAGATCAGCGGCTGTGCGGCCATCGTCGCGACCATGTCGGCCTTCAGAACGCCGCCGGCCGACAGGCCCAGGAACACGTCGGCACCGGCAATCGCCTCGCGCAGGCTGCGCTGCGAGGTCGGCTGCGCGAACACGGCCTTGTCCGGATCCATCAGCTCGGTGCGCCCCTCGTAGACGACGCCGGCCAGGTCGGTCACCCAGATGTTCTCGCGCGGCAGGCCGAGCTTGACGAGCAGGCCCAGGCAGGCGAGCGCTGCGGCACCAGCGCCGGACGTGACGAGTTTGATCTGCTTGATGTCCTTGCCGACCACCTTGAGGCCGTTCAGGAAGGCCGCGCCGACGACGATGGCCGTGCCGTGCTGGTCGTCGTGGAAGACGGGGATCTTCATGCGCTCGCGCAACTTGCGCTCGACGTAGAAGCAGTCCGGCGCCTTGATGTCCTCGAGGTTGATGCCGCCGAAGGTGGGCTCCAGCGCGGCGATGCAGTCGACCAGCTTGTCGAGGTCGTTCTCGGCCACTTCGAGGTCGAAGACGTCGATGCCGGCGAACTTCTTGAACAGCACGCCCTTGCCCTCCATGACCGGCTTGGACGCCAGCGGGCCGATGTTCCCGAGGCCCAGCACGGCCGTGCCGTTGGAGACGACGGCGACGAGGTTGCCGCGCGAGGTGTAGCGGAAGGCGTTGGCCGGATCGGCGACGATTTCCTCGCAGGCCGCGGCCACGCCGGGCGAGTAGGCCAGCGCCAGGTCGTGCTGGTTGACGAGTTGCTTGGTCGCCGCGATGGCGATCTTTCCGGGCGTCGGGAACTCGTGATATTCGAGGGCGGCCTGGCGGAGCTGGGCGCGTTTTTCTTCTGAGTTGGACATGGCGAGGATCACAAGGGCCGGCGGGGTGGGAATCATGCCACCGCCGTCCTGTCAGGTCGCTGTGGCTTCCCACACGGACACAATCGCGGCCATGGGCGAATTCGATCTGATCCGGCGCTACTTCCTGCGCCCACCCGGTACGGGTGTCGAGGTAGGCGTGGGCGATGACTGCGCGGTGCTCGTGCCGACGCCAGGCGCGCGCTGGCTGGTGTCCAGCGACATGCTTGTCGAGGGCCGGCATTTCCTGTCGACGGTCGACCCGGCGCGCCTGGGCCACAAGGCGCTGGCCGTCAACCTCAGCGACCTGGCCGCCTGCGGCGCCACGCCGCGAGGCTTCACATTGGCCTTGGCATTGCCGCGTGTTGACGAAACCTGGCTGGCCGCTTTCGCCCGCGGCCTGCTGAAGCTGGCCGACGCGAGCGCCTGCCCGCTGGTCGGCGGCGACACGACGCAGGGGCCGCTCAACCTCTGCATCACCGTCTTCGGCGAGGCGCCGCCCGGCCTGGCCCTGCTGCGCAGCGGCGCGCGGGCGGGTGACGAGATCTGGGTGTCGGGCCGGCTGGGCGATGCGCGCCTGGCGCTGGAGGTCTTCCGCGGCACGGTGGCGCTGGACGGTGCCGGCTTCGAGACCGTGCGCACGGCGATGGAATGCCCGACGCCGCGGCTGGCGCTCGGCCAGGCGCTGCGCGGCATCACGACGGCGGCCATCGACGTGTCCGACGGCTTGCTGGGCGACCTCGGCCACATCCTGGCGGCGTCAAACGTCGGCGCACGGCTCGATGTCGACGCATTGCCGCGCAGCGCCGTGCTGGCCGCGCAGCCGGTCGCGCTGCAGCACGAATGCCTGCTGGCCGGCGGCGACGACTACGAGCTGGTCTTCACGGCGCCGCCCGGCGCACGCCTGCCCGACGTCGGTGTGCCGTTGACTCGCATCGGCACCATCGTGGCCGAGCCGGGCTTGCGCGTGGTCGACGAACACGGTGCTGCGGTCCAGCATGGCCTGCAGTCCTTCGACCACTTCAAGTCATGAGCGGCGTACCGGTTCGCCCCACGCCGGCCTTCATGCTGCGCCACCCGGCGCGCTGGATCGCGCTGGGCTTCGGCAGCGGGCTGAGCCCGAAGGCGCCCGGCACGGTCGGCACGCTGTGGGCCTGGCTGACCTGGTGGGCGCTCGTGCCGGTGCTGAACGACACCGGCTGGCTGCTGCTCATCGTCGGCGGCACCATCGTCGGCTGGTGGGCCTGCACGCGTTGCGCCCAGCACATGAACACGCCCGACCCCGGCGCCGTCGTCTGGGACGAGGTGCTGGCCTTCTGGCTCATCCTGTGGCTGATCACGCCGGCGGGCTTCATCGGCCAGGCCGTCGCCTTCGGGCTGTTCCGCTTCTTCGACGCGGCCAAGCTCGGACCGGTGGGCTGGGCGGATCGGCTCTTCAAGATCGAACGCGGCGCGCCCATCGGCTGGGCGCAAGGCTTCGGCATCCTGTTCGACGACTTCGTGGCCGCCGGCTGTACGCTTGTCGTCATCGCGCTCTACCGCTATCTGCTGGGGTGATGCCATGTTTGCCGACGACTACGAACTGATCAACCGCATCGCGGTGGCGCTGATCCAGCGCCGCGAACGCATCGGCACGGCCGAGAGCTGCACCGGCGGCCTCATCGCCGCGGCCTGCACCAGCCTCGCCGGCTCCAGCCAGTGGTTCGAGCGCGGCGTCGTCAGCTACAGCGACCAGGCCAAGACCGAGTTCCTCGGCGTGCCCAAGGCGCTGATCTCGCTGCACGGCTCCGTCAGTGCCGAGGTGGCCGAACACATGGCGCGCGGCCTGCTGGCCCATGCCCCGATCGACTGGGCGCTGTCGGTCACGGGCATCGCCGGCCCCACGGGCGGCAGCGCAGCCAAGCCGGTCGGCACCGTCTGGCTGGCCCTCGTGCACGCCGGCCGGCCGGCGCATGTCTGGCGCGAGAACTTCGATGGCGACCGCCACGCGGTGCGCGCGCAGACGGTGACGGCCGGGCTGACGGCGCTGTGCGAGGCGCTGGAAGATCGCGACAACTAGCCGAGCTTCGCGATGACGCTCTCGGCCGTGATGGCCGAGGTGTCCGGCGGCCGCCAAGCCTGCGCCCAGGCGATGAACTGGTCCTGCGGCATGGGCTTGCAGATGTAATAACCCTGGCCCTCGTCGCAGCCGAGGCGGGCCAGCATGGCCCAGGCCTTCTCGGTCTCCAGGCCCTCGGCGACGACGGTGAGGCCGAGGTTGTGTGCGAGCTCGATGGTCGAGCGCACGATGCGTGCGTCGTCCAGATCGCGCTCCATGGCCATGACAAAGCTGCGGTCGATCTTCAACTCGTCCACCGGCAGGCGCTTCAGATAGGCCAGCGACGAATAGCCGGTGCCGAAGTCGTCGATGGACAGCTTGAAGCCCATCGCGTGCAGATGCTCCAGCGTGGACAGCGCCCGCTCGGGGTCGTCCATGATCGCGCTCTCGGTGATCTCCAGGCACAGCGACGCCGGTGGCACCTCCAGCGGCGCGATCAGGGCCTCGATCTTGGCCGGCAGGTCCTGGTCCATCAGGTCGCGTGTGGACAGATTGACGGACAGGCGCAGGCTCAGGCCCGCGTCCAGCGCCTGGCGCGAGAACTTCGCCGCGCCGGACAGCACCCAGGCGCTGAGCATGCGGATGAAGCCGGTCTGCTCGGCGAACGGGATGAACTGCATGGGCGGCACCAGGCCGCGCGTCGGATGCTGCCAGCGCACCAGGGCCTCGGCACCGATGACGCGGCCGGTCTGCAGGTCGATCTTGGGCTGCAGGAAAAGGCGCAGCTCGTTGTCCTCGACCGCATGGCGCAGCTCGGTCAGCAGCGACAGCGACTCCTGGCTGCCCGCGTCCAGCTGGGCGTGATAGATCAGGCTGCCGCACTGGCGCTGCTTGGCCGCATACATGGCCAGCTCGGCGCGGCCGAGCAGCAGGTTCACGTCGGCGCCATGCTCGGGGAAGAGGGCGATGCCGATGCCGGCGCCGAGGTCGATGGTCTCGTTGTCGATCTGCAGCGGCTGCTCGAAGTCCTTCAGGATGGCCAGCGCCGCCTCGCTGGCCGCATGCGCATCGGTATGGGCCAGCAGCACGGCGAATTCGTCGCCCGACAGGCGCGCCAGCACCGAATGCGCCGGCGCGCACAGCGCCTGCAGCCGTTCGGCCACGCTTTGCAGCAGGCGGTCGCCGACCTCGTGGCCGAGCACGTCGTTGACATGCTTGAAGCGGTCCAGGTCCAGCATCAGCACGGCGCCCGGCGTGTCGCTGTTGAGCAGATGGTGCTGCAGGAATTCGGCAAAGCGCGCTCGGTTGGGCAGCAGCGTCAGCGGATCGACATAGGCGAGGTTGTTGACCAGGGCATCGCGGCGGCGGATGCCTTCGCGCATGTTCTCCAGCGCCAGCGCCAGCTTGTGCACCTCGTACAGGCTCGACGTCGACGGTACCGGCGTGTCGTAGTCGCCGCCCTCGAGCCGCCGTGCCGACGTCGACAACGCCGTGATCGGCCCGCTGATGCCACGCGCCAGCAGCACGCTGACCAGCGCGAACACGGCCACGCCCAGCACCGTCAGGCCGAGCAGGATGAGCTGCAGCTGCTGGTAGGGCGCCAGCGCCACATCCAGCGAACGCAGCAGCAGCACGCCCAGCGGCTGCTCGCCGCCGATCAGCGACACGAAGCGCGCGCGCATGCGCTCGCCGGCCAACTCGACGACGCCATCCGCCGGCGCCTCCGTGCCCAGGTGCCGCGGCAGCGCGGCGGCCGCACCCCCATCGAGATTGCCGACGATGTTCAGCCATTGCTTGCCCGGCGTCTGCAGCAGCACGACGCTTTGCAGCTCGGACAGCGCCTTCAGGTCGTCCAGCACCTCGCGGTCCAGCGAGAAGCCGATCAGCACCCAGCCCACCGGCGCCGGCGTGCGCACCTGCACGGCGACGACCTGGTAGACATGGTTGCCCAGCACGGCCAGCGCGGCGCCGTCGTTGCTCTGGATCAGATGGCGCAGCGCCGCGCCGAACGGGGCCGCGTCATCACGCGTGGCGGCGACGAGGTGCTGCTGCTCATCGAAGTAGGCGACAACCGAGGCGCCGACGCGCTCGCCCTGGTTGACGAGAGCGTCCTTGATGGTCTCGACGGTGCCGGCCTCTGCCAGCGACAGGCCGACGGTGCTGCGAAAGCCATAGTCCTTGGCCAGCAGTTCGGCCGCGTCGTGCAGCTTGCCGGCGCGCTGGTCGAGCAGCCGGCGCAGCACGCGCTCGCCGGTCTGCAGCTCGGCGGCCAGCGAGTCCTCGGCGTTGCGTGTGATGCTGGCGTGGATGGCGAAAAAGCTGACCAGCTGAACGACCAGCAGCAGGGCCAGGAACAGCGCCACGATGCGCCCCTCGAGGCGGCGCAGATTCAGCCAGGCTGGCCAGCGCATCGTCAGCGGCGCCCGGCCGTCCGAAGCCACCGACGCGCACCTTCGCGAGGCCGCAAGCGAAGCGAGCGCGCGGACCGCTTCATGATCATTCGCCGAGCGTCAGCACGCTCGTTCCGCCGCCCGCGGGCACGTCGATCCTGAGGCTCTGCAGCGTCGGCGTCTTCTGGCCGCTATGCCAGGCCTTGACGGCATGCTCGCCGGGCGGCAGGTCGAACGTGGCCTCGCCGCTGGCGTCGGTGCGCGCGAAAGTGGGCGTGTCGACGACAACGACGTGGGCGCTCATGCGGTCGTGGATGTTGCAGCCCAGGGCCGCGACGCCGGGCTTGTCGAAGACGACGGGCTCGGCCGGCGTGCCCGAGTAGAGCTTGATGTCGATGACCTTGATCGGCGAGAACGAGTAGACGTGATGCCGCACGGTGTCGAAGTTCGGGAAGTTCACCGCGGTGCCCGTCTGCACGACCAGCACCTGCGGCGTGAACTGGCGGTCACGCTGGCCCATCTCGGCCTTCGCCGTCGTCGTCCTGGCCGGTCGGCCCTTGACCTCGACGGCCACGACGGCACCGGCCAACGGCTGGCCCGCCGCATTGCGCACCTGCACGGTGACGGGCACGGCGAAGGCCGTGAGCGCGCTCAGGGCGAGTGGCAGGGCGGCGAGATGGCGAAGCATCATGGTGGCGGGACTCCGGCCCCGACGATAGCCGAATCGCACACGCGGACAGCCGGAACAGGCCCTAGAAAAACCGCTCGGCCGCGAAGTCTGCCGGAGGCAAGCCCCGGTCGATCGCCCAGGCCGCGGCCAGCTGTGCCGTCGCGGCCGCCTGCGTCAGCCCCAGGTGACCGTGGCCGAAGGCGTAGAACAGCCGGCCATCGGCGGGCGAGGGGCCGATGACGGGCAGCGAATCCGGCAGCGACGGCCGGCAGCCCATCCATTGCGTGCCGCCCTCGGTGCGCAGGCCCGGCAGGAAACGGCGCGCCTTGGCCAGCATCGCGTCGGCGCGGGCGTAGTTGGGCGGCGCCTGCAGGCCGGCGAACTCCACCGCACCGCCCACGCGCACGCCGCCGGCAATCGGTGTGATGACGAAGCCATGGCCCGGGAAGGTCAGCTGCCGCTGCAGCGCGAAGGCGCCGGGTGGCAGCGTGGTGTTGTAGCCGCGCTCGGTCTCCAGCGGAAAGCGCTCGCCCAGGCTCGCCGCCAGCTGGTGCGACCACGGCCCGGCGCAGAGCAGCACGCGTTGGGCCAGCAACAGCGAGCCGTCGCCCAGCTGCAGCAGCAGGCCGCGCGCTTCGGGCAGCAGCGCTTGAGCTTCGGCACGCGCCAGCCGGCCGCCGCGCGCGATGAAGGCCTGGGCGAGGCTGCGGCACAGGCGCAGCGGGTCGTCGACGGTCTGCCAGTGCGGCGTGAACACGGCATGTTGGAGCGTGGGGGCCAGCCCGGGCTGCAACGAGGCGATGGCCTCGGGGCCTTCGAGATGCTCGAAGGCGACGCCATGAGCGGCGCGCTGGTCCCAGCCGGCTTGTGCGGCCCGCCACTGCGCCGCGCTGTCGTACAGATGCAGGTTGCCGCCGTCGCGCAGCTGGTCTTCGGCGCCGGCCAGGCGCAGCAGCGCGGGCCACTCGGCGGCCGACAGCGCCAGCAGCGCCGCCTGGGCCCGGGTGCTGGCGGCCACGCGCGCCGGCCGGCAGGCGCGCCAGAACCGCCACAGCCACGGCAGCATGGCCGGCGCGTAGGCCGGGCGCAGGCTCAGCGGCCCCAATGGGTCGAGCAGCCAGCGCGGCGCCTGGCGCAGGATGCCGGGCGAGGCCAGCGGCAGCACGTCAGTGAAGGCCAGTGCGCCGGCATTGCCGCGGCTGGCGCCGGCGGCCAATCGATCGCGTTCGATCAGCAGCACCTGCTGGCCCGCAGCCTGCAGGCGCAGCGCGCAGGCCAGGCCGACGATGCCGCCGCCGATCACCAGCGTCTGCACCGCGCGCGTGCCGCCGGCCGGCAGCGGCGGCAGCTGCTCCCAATCCGAATCGGTCACTGGTGCACCCTTCGGCCTGCGGCCTGTCCCGCCAGGCGGGAGCGAGCTTGCTTGGGGCGGCCCTGCGCGGCGCTCATGCCAGCAGATAGCCCGTCTTGACCGTCGTGTAGAACTCGGCCGCTGCCGAGCCCTGCTCGCGCGGGCCAAAGCTGCTGGCCTTGCGGCCGCCGAAGGGCACGTGATAGTCCACGCCCGCAGTGGGCAGGTTGACCATCACCAGCCCGGCCTGGGCGCGGCGGCGGAAGGCCTCGGCTGCTTCTAGCGACTGCGTGCACACGCCGGCGGCCAGGCCGAACTCGGTGTCGTTGGCCAGCGCCAGGCCGGCCTCGAAGTCGGGCACGACCGTGAGGCTGGCCAGCGGGCCGAAGGCCTCGACACGGTCCAGCCGCGTGCCCGGTCGCGCGGGCATGACCAGCGCCGGGGCGAGGAAGTGGCCGCTCGTCGGCCGCACCGGGCGCTCGCCACCGCACAGCACCTCGGCGCCCTCGGCCAGCGCGGCCTCGATCTCGCGCTCGACAACTTCGCGCTGCCCGGCGTCGACGCAGGGGCCGATCTGCGTCTGCGCATCGAGCGCATGGCCCACGCGCAAGGCCCGCGTGGCGGCCACCAGCGCGTCACGAAAGCGAGCCGCGATGCCGGCCGTGACGATGATCCGGCTCGACGCGGTGCAGCGCTGCCCCGTCGAATAGAACGCGCCCTGCACGGCGCAGTTCACCGCCTGGTCGAGGTCCGCGTCGTTCAGCACCAGCAGCGGGTTCTTGCCGCCCATCTCCAGCTGCAGCTTCTTCAGTCGCAGGCCGCAATCGGCCGCCAATCGCCGGCCTACGGCCTGCGAGCCGGTGAAGCTGATCGCGGCGACTTGTGGGCTGTCCACCAGCAGCGGGCCGGCCACTGCGCCGCGCGCCAGCACCAGGTTGAACACGCCCGCCGGCAGGCCCGAGCGCTGCACGATCTCGGCCAGCGCCCACGCGCTGGCGGGCGTGCGTTCTGCGGGCTTGAACACCACCGCGTTGCCGTAGGCCAGCGCCGGCGCCACCTTCCAGGCGGGGATGGCGAGCGGGAAGTTGAACGGCGTGATGAGGCCCACCACGCCCAGCGGCTCGCGCGTGACCTCCACGCGCACGCCCGGCCGCACCGAGGCTAGCAGCTGCCCGGCCTGGCGCAGCGCCTCGCCGGCGAAGAACTTGAAGATCTGGCCGGCGCGGCCGACCTCGGCGATGGCCTCGGGCAGCGTCTTGCCGAGCTCGCGCGCCAGCAGCCGGCCGAGTTCCTCGCGACGGGCCAGGATTTCCGAACCGATGCGGTCCAGCACGTCGGCGCGCTGCTGCGGGCCGCTGGCGGCCCAGCCGGGCGCGGCCTCGGCGGCAGCGTCGATGGCCGCCTGCACGCCGTCGGCGTCGGTCTCGAAGGCGGTGCCGACCGGGTCAGCCAGGTCCGACGGGTTCTCGTTGGGCACGGGCGTGCCGCCCGGCCACCACTGGCCGGCAATCAGACTGCGGAACTGCATCGCGTCAGAGCGCCGGCAGCTGCGGGCGCGTGGCCAGCGCCTGGCGGATGACGGCCTCGACCTGCGTGCGGCGCTCGCCGGCCAGCGGCAGCCGCGGCCCGCGCACGCGCTCGTTGGACTGGATGGCGAGCGCCTCGGCGAGCTTGATGTTCTGCACAAGGTAGCTGGACACGTCCAGGTCCAGCAGTGGGCGGAACCAGCGGTAGATGGCCAGCGCCTCGGCCAGCCGGCCGGCCTTCACGAGCCGGTACACCGCCACCGTCTCCGCGGGGAAGGCCACCACGAGGCCGGCCACCCAGCCCTGCACGCCGGCGCACAGCGCCTCGAAAGCCAGGTTGTCGACGCCGGTGAACACGGCGTAGCGGTCGCCCAGGCGCGTCAGGATCTCGGTGCTGCGGCGGATGTCGTCGCTGCTCTCCTTCACTGCGACGAAGCGGCGGTCGTCGGCCAGCTCCTCCAGCAGGTCCGTCGTCACGTCGACGCGGTAGGCGATGCGGTTGGAATAGATCATCACCGGCAGGTCGGCCGCCGCGGCGATGGCACGCAGGTTGACGGCGGTCTCGCGCACGTCGGTGTGATAAATCGTGCTGGGCACCACCATCAGGCCGTCGGCGCCGGCGCGCGCGGCCTTCTCGGCCAGGGCGCAGGCTTCACGCGTGCCGGCCTCGGCCACGGTCAGCAGCGCGGGCTTCGCTCCGGCCACTTCCTTGGCCAGGCGGAACACCTGCAGGCGCTCGTCGTGGCTGAGCATGGGGCCTTCACCCAGCGAGCCGCAGGCGATCAGGCCGTCGCAGCCGGCCGCCATCTGCAGCGCGAAGCAGCGCTGCATCTCGGCGGCGTCCAGGCTGCCGTCGTCGTTGAACTTGGTGGTGACCGCGGGAAAGACGCCTTGCCACATGGTGTGGTGCTCCGGTGGGGTTGAAGTTGGCGCGCAGCATATTGCATATTGGATCCAATTTGCAATGTTTTGGATCCAATCCTGCGAGGACCTTGGGCGCCGGTTCAAAATGATGGCCTCTTCGCCCGTGTCACGCCATGCCCCTCACACTCGCTCGCACCACGCCCGGCCCTTCGGCGGCCGACCAGGTCTACGAGGCCCTGCACCGCGCCATCATCACGGGCCAGTTCAAGGACGGCGAGCCGTTGCGCCAGGAAGAGCTGGCGCGCCAACTGCACACCAGCCGCATCCCCGTGCGCGAGGCGCTCAACCGCCTGGAGCAGCACGGCCTGGTGCAGATCAAGCGCTTCCACGGCTACACCGTGGCCGGCCACAGCCGCGCCGAGGTGGAGGAGCTGTGCCGCTTTCGCGCGCTGCTGGAGGGGGAGCTGATCCTGAACGCCGTGCCGCGGCTGGAGGCCGGTGCGCTGGCCGAGGCCAAGAAACGCTGCCAGGCCTTCGCCAAGGAGACCGACCCCGTGCGCTGGGGCGAGCTGAACCGCGACTTCCACTGCGCGCTGTATGCCGAGGCCGAGATGCCCCACCACCTGCAGGCCGCCGTCGCGGCGCTGGACCGCACCGAGCGCTACCTGGTGGACCAGCTGCAACTGACCGACGGCCGCGCGCAGGCGCGGGCCGAGCACCAGGCCATCCTCGAGGCCTGCGTGGCGGGCGACGCGAAGGCCGCGGCGCGGCTGACGCGCCAGCACATCCTCGGTGCCTGCGAGCGCTTCTCGGCCTATATGCAGGCGCAGGAAGCCCAGGCTGCGGCTCCCAAGCGGCGCGGCCGCGTGGCCTGATTATTCCGCGTTCAACCTCCTCGGGGACTTCCCGAGGGTGGCGGTCCTTGTGCCGATTTCCGCGCCGCGGCTGCGGTTCGCTTCAAGACGCCCGAGCAGCGGATTTCTAACGTCCGGTGGGTCGGCCGCCAGGGGGTTTCTGGTGGCACTTCGCCCACCAGAAACTTAGAGGTCCACTTGAAGACACCGCCCAAGACAACACCGCTGCTGGCGCGCAGCACCCTCGCCATCGCCCTCGCCTTGCAGGCGCTGGCCAGCCAGGCGCAGCAGGCGCCCGCCGATGCCAAGGACAACAAGGACAGCAAGCTGGACCGCGTCGTCGTCACCGGCTCCAACATCAAGCGCACCGACGCCGAGAGCTCGCAGCCGCTGCTGGTGATCTCGCGTGACGAGATCAAGGCTTCGGGCGCGCTGACCGTCGGCGACATGCTGGGCAACCTGACCGACAACGACCACAACGCCATCAGCGACCTCGGCGGCGCCAACTCCTGGGCCAGCGGTGCCTCGGGCGTGTCGCTGCGCAACCTCGGGCTGGGCGGCACGCTGACGCTGCTCAACGGCCGCCGCCTGACGAGCTACGGCTTCGCCGATGGCCTGCAGCTGAACTTCAGCAACATCGATGCCATCCCCGCCAACCTCATCGAGCGCGTCGAGGTGCTGAAGGACGGCGCCTCGGCCATCTACGGCTCGGACGCCATCGGCGGCGTCATCAACATCATCACGACCAAGGACTTCCGCGGCGTGGGCCTGGCCGTCAGCGCGCAGCAGTCGCTGCGGCGCAGCTTCCTGGCCAACGACAAGTCCGGCTCGGTCACCGTCGGCCACGGCAGCCTGGACGCCGACGGCTACAACGTCTACGGCCACCTGGAGATGTACCAGCGCGGCAGCTACAAGGACGCCGATGTGCGCCCGCTGCTGCCCGCCTGGTACACCGAGCAGAACCCCAGCCGCCTGCAGTTCTCGTCCGGCTCCTTCCCCGGCAACTACACCGGCCGCTACCCGGCCAACTACAAGGACCCGGCGCTGGCCGGCAAGAGCTTCACGACGCCGGCCCCGGGCTGCGCGCCGCAGAACCTGATCGGCGGCATCTGCCAGTACGACTACTGGAAGGACAGCGACGCCCGCCCCGCGACGGACCGCCTGACCGGCATGGCCGGCGGGCGCTTCAAGCTGAACAACGACCTGACGGCCTTCACCGAACTGCAGTTCGCCGACATCAAGGCCAAGTACGACACCAACATCCCGCGCAGCCAGGCTGCGGGCACCACGTCGACCTGGTACGACTCGCTCAAGGGCGAGCTGCAGAGCTTCGCCTACCCCGCCCTGCCGGTGGGCCACCCGCAGAACCCGTATGACTTCCCGGTCACGCTGGCCTACCGCTTCACCGACGACCCCGACATGTTCAAGAACGTCGGCGCGTCCTTCGACCAC
Source organism: Burkholderiales bacterium (assembly GCA_019509985.1). Lineage (GTDB taxonomy): Bacteria > Pseudomonadota > Gammaproteobacteria > Burkholderiales > Burkholderiaceae_C > Pelomonas. Next base: position 73,791 of record JAEKLF010000071.1, read on the forward strand.
CGGCTGGTGATGGGCGTCGAAGGCCTGCTCGCCGGCTGGGACATCGACACCGCCATCGGCGACATGGGCTCGCGCGCCACGCAGCGCCAGCACCTCTACCTGGACCGGTATGGCTACACCGACGCCGTCACCAGCGGCGCCTACAAGTTCGGCCAAGTGAACTCGGCCGACGTGCTGAACAAGATGTTCCCGGAGATGGGCTCCACCGGCCACTACCGCCAGCAGTTCGCCGACTTCAAGGGCTCGCGCGAGATCGCGCAGCTGCCCGCCGGCCCGCTAATGATGGCCGTGGGTGCCGAGCTGCGCCACGAGGAGTTCTTCCACCGCAGCACCGACAACATCCTGCAGGCGCGCATCGTCAGCTTCTCGGGCGTCAACATCGAGGGCAAGCGCAACACGGCCGCGGTGTTCACCGAGTTCGCGGCGCCCATCACCAAGCAGCTGGAGGCCACGCTGGCCCTGCGCGGCGACAAGGTGTTCAACGGCTTCGGCGCCATCACGCCCAAGCTGCAGCTGGCCTACCGCCCCACCAAAGCGCTGCTGCTGCGCGGTACGCTGACCCAGGGCTTCCGCGCGCCCAGCCTGCCCGAGACCGGCAACGGCGGCGCTTCCTGGTTCAACAACAGCCTCAACGACCCCAAGCGCTGCGACACCGCCCGCGCGCTGCGCGACGCGCTCAAGACCGGCAATGCCGCCGACCAGATCGAGGCCAACCTGGCCTTCAACTCGGGCTGCTCGGTCAGCTTTCCCTCCAGCGTCACGCCCAACTCCGACCTCAAGCCCGAGCGCTCCAACAACGCGTCGTTCGGGCTGGTCGTGCAGGTGCTCGACAACCTCAGCGCGTCCGTCGACTACTACACCATCAAGCGCCGCGACGAGATCGGCACGCCCGACATCACGCAGATCCTGCAGAACGAGGACCAGAACCCCGGCCTCGTGCCACGCGACCCCGTCTCCACGCAAGACCAGCTGTGGTCGCAGCGCGCCAAGGAGCTGACCGGCCAGGACATCGCCTTCGCAAGCGGCCCGATCCGCACGATGCGCCTGCAGTACCGCAACCTCTACAAGACCCAGGTCAGTGGCTTCGACATCGACCTGCGCAGCCGCTGGGCGCTGGGCGGGTGGGGCCGGCTGGACCTGAACCTGGAGGCCAACATCCAGTCCAAGCTGCTGTACTGGGACACCTATGCCAACGCCTATCGCCCCAACCGCATCGGCTACAACGGCGTGCCGCGCGAGCGCGCGGTGCTGAAGGCCAACTGGACGCGCGGCGACTGGAAGCTGGGCAGCCGCGTCAACTACAGCAGCGCCACCAAGCTGGCCTGGGACGAGCTCGACGACAGCTACTACCAATCCCAGGGCTGCGCCGACCGCGGCGAGCCGGACAGCAATTGCCGCGTCGGCAGCTGGACCAGCACCGACCTGTGGCTGCAGTACGGCGGCCTGAAGAACTGGACGCTGTCGGCCAACCTGTTCAACGCCTTCAACGAGCAGCCCGCCGTGTTCCGCCGCCCGGCCGGCCTGCCCAACCTGAACGGCCGTGTGCTGAAGGTCAGCGCGGAGGTGAAGTTCTGATGCGCGCGCTTGCCTTCATCGTGGCGGCGCTGGCTGCCCAGCTTGCGGCGGCTGCAACGCCGCCTGCCGACATGCCCGATCCCTACCGCTGGCTGGAGGACGTCGACGGCGACCGCGCCCTGAGCTGGGTGCGCGGCCAGCAGCCGACGCTCGCGCCCGTGCTGCAGGCGCCGGGCTTTGCCAAGCTGGAGGCCGAGCTGGCCGAGGTCATGGCCTCGCCCGCGCGGCTGGCACCGGCCGAGCAGCTCGGCCGTCAGGTCTACAACTTCTGGCGCGACACGGAACACCCGCGCGGCGTCTGGCGCCGCAGCGCGCCCGAGGACTATCTGCAGGGCCGGCCGCGGTGGGAGACCGTGCTGGACCTGGACCAACTCGCCACAAGCGAGGGAGAGCGCTGGGTGTGGGCCGGGGCGAACTGCCTCGCGCCTGACGCCCGGCGCTGCCTCGTTTCCTTGAGCCGCGGCGGCGGTGACGCGCATGTGCTGCGCGAGTTCGACACGGTCGAACGCCGCTTCATCGCCGCAGGCGACGGCGGCTTCACGTTGCCCGAGGCCAAGGGCGGCGCGGCCTGGGTGGATGCCGACACGCTCGGCGTCTACACCGACTTCGGCCTCGACAGCCTGACCCGCTCGGGCTACCCGCGCCAGCTCAAGGTCTGGAAGCGCGGCACGCCGCTAGCTTCCGCCCAGCTGCTGCTGGAAGGCGGCGTTGACGAGGTCGGCCAGTGGGCCTGGGGCGAGAGGCTGGGCGGTCGCCAGCAGTTCGTGCTGGAGCGCCGCACCAGCTTCTTCGCCGGCAAGCAGTACCTGCTGCGCGACAGTGCGCTCGTCGAGCTGCCGAAGCCCGACGACGCTCAGGCCAGCCTGTTCGGCAGCCAGGCGCTGATCGAGCTGCGCTCGGACTGGGAGCAGGGCGGCCAGCGCTACCCGGCCGGCGCCGTGCTCGCCACGCCGCTGCAGGCCTGGCTCGATGGCAAGCCTCGGTTCTCGCTGCTGCACGATCCGGCCCGCGACGGCGCGCTGCAAAGCCTGGTGCCGCTGCGCGACGCGCTGCTCATCGTCAGCATGCAGGACGTGCGCCAGCACCTCGCCGAATGGCGCCCCGCGGGCAGGCAGTGGCAGCGCCGCACCGTGCCCACCGGCGCGCTGGAAAGCCTGTCGGTCGCCGCGCTGGCCGGGCAGGACGGCAACCGCTACCTGCTGACGCGCAGCAGCTTCCTGGAGCCGGCGCGGCTGGAAGCGGCCGAGGTCGGCCAGGCCAAGCGGCGCACGCTGCAGCAGCTGCCGGCCTTCTTCGACACCCGCGGCCTGGAGGTGCGCCAGCAACACGCCGCTTCAGCCGACGGCACCCTCATCCCCTACTTCATCGTCGCCCCGCGCGGCCCCGCGCCCGAGGGCGGCCGGCCGACGCTGCTCTACGGCTACGGCGGCTTCGAGATCTCGATGCGCCCGGCCTACAACGCCATCCTGGGCCGCGCCTGGCTGGCGAAAGGCGGCGTCTACGTGCTGGCCAACCTGCGCGGCGGTGGCGAGTTCGGCCCGCGCTGGCACCAGGCGGCACTGCGCG
>JAEKLF010000247.1 GCA_019509985.1 Burkholderiales bacterium
CTGCGTTGTTCAGCCTGCCATAACCCCCACTCGCAGGAGACAAGCATGATCTACGCTGCCCCCGGTGCCGCCGGCGCCAAGATTGCCTACAAGCCCCGCTACGACAACTTCATCGGCGGCAAGTTCGTGCCGCCCGTCGAGGGCCAGTACTTCGACGTGATCTCGCCGATCAACGGCCGCGCCTACACCCAGGCCGCGCGCTCCAGCGCCGCGGACGTCGAGCTGGCCCTGGACGCGGCGCATGCCGCCGCCACCAAGTGGGCCGCCGTGCCGCCGGCCGAGCGGGCCAACCTGCTGCTGAAGATCGCCGACCGCATCGAGCAGAACCTGGAGCTGCTGGCCTATGCCGAGACGGTGGACAACGGCAAGCCGATCCGCGAGACGCTGAACGCGGACATCCCGCTGACGGTCGATCACTTCCGCTATTTCGCCGGCTGCGTGCGTGCGCAGGAAGGCGCCTTGAGCGAGATCGACGGCAACACCATCGCGTATCACTTCCACGAGCCGCTGGGCGTCGTCGGCCAGATCATTCCGTGGAACTTCCCCATCCTGATGGCGGCCTGGAAGCTGGCGCCAGCGCTGGGCGCGGGCAACTGCGTCGTGCTCAAGCCGGCGGAGAGCACGCCCATCAGCATCCTCGTCATGGCCGAGCTGATCGCCGACCTGCTGCCGCCCGGCGTGCTGAACATCGTCAATGGCTTCGGCCGCGAGGCCGGCATGCCGCTGGCCACCAGCAAGCGCATCGCCAAGATCGCCTTCACCGGCTCCACCGCCACCGGCAAGGTCATCGCCCAGGCTGCAGCCAGCAACCTGATCCCGGCGACGCTGGAGCTGGGTGGCAAGAGCCCCAACATCTTCTTCGAGGATGTGATGGCCGAGGACGATGCCTTCCTGGACAAGGCCATCGAGGGCCTGGTGCTGTTCGCGTTCAACCAGGGCGAGGTCTGCACCTGCCCCAGCCGCGCGCTGATCCAGGAGTCCATCTACGACAAGTTCATCGAGCGTGCGCTCAAGCGCGTGGCCGCCATCAAGCAGGGCGACCCGCTGGACACCGACACGATGATGGGCGCCCAGGCCTCGGCCATGCAGATGGACAAGATCCAGACCTACCTGGCGCTGGGCAAGGAAGAGGGCGCCAAGGTGCTGATCGGCGGCGACCGTGCGCAGTTGGGTGGCGACCTGGCGGGCGGCTACTACATCCAGCCGACGCTCTTCCAGGGCAACAACAACATGCGCATCTTCCGCGAGGAGATCTTCGGCCCGGTGCTGGCCGTGACCACCTTCAAGACCGAGGCCGAGGCACTGCAGATCGCCAACGACACGGTCTACGGCCTGGGCGCCGGCGTGTGGAGCCGCGACGGCAGCCGCGCCTACCGCATGGGCCGCGCCATCCAGGCCGGCCGCGTCTGGACCAACTGCTATCACGCCTACCCGGCGCATGCGGCGTTCGGCGGCTACAAGGAATCGGGCATCGGCCGCGAGACCCACAAGGCCATGCTGGACCACTACCAGCAGACCAAGAACCTGTTGGTCAGCTACTCGCCGAACGCGCTGGGCTTCTTCTGATCAGGCGCATCCGCCTGCTGCGCGACCCGATCTGCCGCCTGCGATGCTCGCCGTACGGGTGTACGGCTGCGCGTCTCGGCGGCACCTCGGGCCGCTCGCTCTAAGGCGGCTGCATCCTGATCACAACCTCCCTGCTTGAACCCACATGACGCCATGGCCTGAGCGCGTCGTGGCCACGCCGGCCGCGCAGGCGCTGATCGCCGACCTGCGCCGCGAACACGGTGAGCTGCTGTTCTACCAATCGCACGGCTGCTGCGCCGGTAGCGCGCCGATGTGCTTTGCCGTGCACGAGCTGAAGCTGAACGCCGACGACCGCCGGCTGGGCGTCGTGTGCGAGGTGCCGGTCTACGCCAGCCTGGCTCAGTGCGACTACCTGGCCGGCCTGCAGATGACGCTGGACGTGGCGCCGGGCAACAGCGGCAGCTTCGCGCTGGAGGACGGCTCGGGCCAGCACTTCGTCGCGCAGTTCCGTCTGTGGACCGACGACGAGGTGGCGCGGCTGGCGCCGATCACGCCGGCGCCGCTTGCCTGATCAGCCGCGGCGGCGGCGCGCCAGCGGCACCACGCCCAGGGCGAGCAGGGCCAGCGGCAGCGAGCCGGGCAGCGGCAATGGGTTCGGGGCGCGCATGGCGACACGCAGGTTGTCCAGCCCGGTCTCTTCGTTGACGCCGCTGGCCTCGTGGGCCTCGGTCCAGCGGAACGAGGTGATGCTGCGATCCGAGACCACGCCGAAGAAGATGGGCGAGCCGTCGCCGCCGGAGACGAGGAGGTCCTGCGTCGAGCCATCGCTGAACAGGAAGGACAGCAGGCCCTGGTCGACCGCCGTGCTCGGGACGCCGGGAATCGATTCGAAGGCCGTGATGTCCAGCGCCGCGGCGAGGAAGGGCAGCGCGTAGTGCCCCTCGAAATAGCCCGTGCCGGCCAGGCGCGCGGCGCCGAAGGCGGAGGCGGATTTCGCGGCGCCGAACACCTCCATCGCGCCGATGTTGCTGCTGAGGGTGACGCCCGGCAGCACCGCCACGCCGGTCAGGTCGGCGCCGTTGGCATAGCCGGAGAAGTCCTGCGTCTGCGCGGAGCCGCTGATGGCGGCTTGCCAGTCGGCGAGGCTGGTGTAGACGGACACGGTGGCGGCCTGGGCCAGGCCCGCGGTGGACAGGGCCAGGGCGATGAATGTGCGGCGCATGGTGGCTCTCCTGAATAACAGTGGCGCGATTGGGCGACTGAAGCTCCATCGGCGCCCACCCCAAAGGCTTGGGGGGCGTCCCGCAGATGGAGGGTCGGCGTTCATCAGGCCGCAAGCCCGCCCCGCCGCGGGCAAGGGGCTTGGGCTTGGCGCCATCATTCGCCCCCTCAAGCCACTGCCCGCCACCATGACCGAACCCTGCGCGCGCCGCGTCCTCGTCCTGCTCTCCAGCACCCGCTCCGAAGGCAATGCCGAACTGATGGCGCGTGCGGCCGTGGCCGCGCTGCCCGCCGGCACCGAAGTGCGCTGGCAGCGCCTGGCCGAGCTGGCGCTGCCGCCCTTCGAGGACATTCGCCACAGCGTCGGCCAGTACCCGGCCCCCACGGGCAACCTGGCGCGACTGCTGGATGACACGCTGTGGGCGACCGATCTCCTCGTCGCAGCGCCGCTGTACTGGTACAGCCTGCCGGCGCCGCTCAAGCTCTATCTGGACCACTGGTCGGGCTTCATGCGCGTGCCGGGCCTGGACTTCAAGCCGCGCCTGGCCGGCAAGGCGATGTATCTGCTGTGCGCCCACACCAGCAGCGACACGCCCGAGATGGCGCAGCCACTGGTCGACAGCCTGCGCTTCAGCGCCGGCTA
>JAEKLF010000345.1 GCA_019509985.1 Burkholderiales bacterium
TGGAACGCCACTTTGATCTGCCAGCCTTGGGGCTGAGCCCGTTTGCGCCCACGCTGACGTTGGCCGGCGCAGCCTCGCTCGTCTGGCCCGATGCCCGCCGCCTGGACCTGGCCGCGCTGCCCTTCGTCACGCTGCCCACCGAGGCGCTGGAGCGGCTGCTGGCCATCGAGCCGAGGCCCGAGCGCTGGTGGCTGATCGAGAACCGCGCCAGCTTCGAAAAGCAGGCCGCGCGACTGGCCCCCGGCACGCTGCTGGTCTGGATCGCCGGCCGCCCCACGCGCGCCTGGACGGCCGCGCTGGACCGCCTGCTCGCGCTGGCCCCGGCACCGGCCGCGATCAGCGCCGACGCCGACCCGGCCGGCATCGAGATCGCCCTCGCCGCGGCCCGGCCCTGGGCCGACCGCAGCCTGCCTTGGCAGCCCGAGGCGATGGAGGCCACGCGGCTTGCCCATTCCCGAGTTCAAGGCCTGGGCGCCTACGATTTGGCCACGCTGGCGCGGCTGGAAAACGCCGATCTTCCGCCCATGCTGGCGGCGCTGCGCGATGCCATGCGCTCGCGCGGCCTCAAGGCCGAACAGGAGGGCTGGCTGTGAACCAAGCCTGGGACTACCCGTCGCCGTTCACGCTGGCGCTGACGCCAGCGCCGAACGATATCGACGGGTTGGGCCACACGAACAACGCCGTCTACGTGCAGTGGTGCGAGCAGGCCGGCTGGGCGCACTCCGAGGCGCTGGGCTTGTCGCTCGCCGACTACCGCCGCCTGGACCGCGCGATGGCCATCCGCGAAGGCCATTACGAGTACCTGCTGCCGTCCTTCGAAGGCGAGGCGCTGCTGCTGGGCACCTGGCTGACGGCCAGCGACGGCAAGCTGACGATGGAACGCCGCTTCCAGCTGCGTCGCGCTGGCGATGGCGTCACGCTGGTGCGTGGCCGCTGGGCGCTGGTCTGCATCGAGATCAGCAGCGGCAAGCCGCGGCGCATGCCGACGGAGTTCCTGGCCGCCTACGAACGCGTGGTGGTGCCCAAAGCCTGATATACGTTTCGTATACGAATCGTATATAGTCGCGGCATGGGAATCGTCAAAATCTCCGATCCGATGCA
>JAEKLF010000248.1 GCA_019509985.1 Burkholderiales bacterium
GCGCCCGCGTCATCGGCGTGGACCGCAACGAGCCGCTGCTGACGCTGGACGGCTTCATCAAGGCCGACCTGTCCGAGCAGGCCGCCATCGACGCCGCCTTCAAGCAACTGCCCGAGCGCTTCGACGCGCTGTGCAACATTGCCGGCGTGCCCGGCACGGCGCCCGTGGACCTGGTGGCGCGCGTCAACTACCTGGGCCTGCGCCATCTGTGCACCCGCGCCGTGGAGCGGCTCCCCCAGGGCGGCGCCATCGTCAACATCGCCTCCATCCTGGGTTCTGAATGGCCGGCGCGTCTGGACCTGCACAAGGCCCTGGCCGAGACGCCCAACTTCGAGGCCGGCCTGGCCTTCCTGGCCAAGAAGCCGGTGCCGCAGGAGACCTGCTACCAGTACTTCAAGGAAGCGCTGATCGTCTGGACGCTGACCCAGTCGCAGAAGTGGTTCCTGTCCCGCGGCGTGCGCATGAACTGCGTGGCGCCCGGCCCGGTGCTGACACCCATCCTGGGCGACTTCGTGCAGATGCTCGGCGAGGAGCGCGTGCAGAAGGACTCCCACCGCATGAAGCGCCCCGCGCTGGCCGACGAGATCGCACCGGTGGTGGCCTTCCTGTGCGCCGACGAGTCGCGCTGGGTCAGCGGCATCAACCTGCCCGTCGACGGCGGGCTCGCATCGACTTACTACTGAAGTCCCAAGCGGGCCGCTGAGCCCGCACCCACCACCGAGGAGACGACATGACAAGACCCACCCGCCTTGCACTGGCGGTGGCGGCAGCCTTCGCCCTGCCGGCCGCCCACGCCTTCGACATCGAGCTGCCCAGCAGCGACTACAAGCTGCGCCTGGACCTGACGCCCAAGTACAGCACCGCCGTGCGGACGAAAAACCCCTCCGACGCGCTGACGCGGCTGGACGTGGCCAAGGACCCCGGCACCGTCAACGAGGACGACGGCGCCCACAACTTCAAGCGCGGCCAGATCTCCAACCGCTTCGACCTGCTGGCCGAGATCGACCTGGCCGGCCCCGGCTGGGGCGCCCGGGTGAGCGGCAACGCCTGGCGCGACTCGGTCTACCTGCGCAAGAACAGCTATGCCGGCACGGCGCTGTATGCCGGCGGCAATGCCCTCGGCCCGGTGATCCCGACGTCCAACACCTTCGGTGGCCAGGCCCCCAACGACTTCCTGCCCGACACGCGCCGCCAGCATGGCCAGAGCGGCGAGTTCCTCGACGCCTTCGTCTACGTGAAGGGCGAGGTTGCCGGCATGAAGAGCACCGTGCGCGTCGGCCGCCACACGCTCCAGTGGGGCGAGAGCCTGTTCTTCGGCCAGAACGGCATCGCCAACGCGCAGGGTCCGGTCGACGTCGCCAAGATCGTCTCCGTGCCCGGCTGGCAGTTCAAGGAAGTGCTGCTGCCGGTCGAGCAGCTCTCGGCCTCGTTGCAAATCGCCGAAGGGGTTTCGCTGGGTGCCTATTACCAGCTCAAGTGGCGGCCCAGCAAGATCCCGGGCGTCGGCAGCTTCTTCTCCAATCAGGACTACGTCGGCACCGGCACCGTCAACTTCGGCGTGGACGGCCAAGGTGCCCCCATCCTGCTGAGCTACGACAAGAGCAAGGACCTGCGGCCGCGCAACTCAGGGCAGGGCGGCGTGCAGCTGCGTCTGAGCCCGACCGGTGGCGACTACGAGTTCGGCCTCTACGCGGCGCAGTACCACGACAAGACGCCGGCCGTGCCGGTGTTCGACTTCGTCAACGGCAACGTGCACCTGGCCTATGGCGACAACATCAAGACGGTCGGCGCCAGCGTCACGTCGTCGGTGGGCCAGCTGAACTGGGCCGTCGAAGGTTCGGTGCGCTGGAATGCGCCGCTGAACAGCGACCCCGCCGTGCTGGGCCTGGGCCCCGTGCTGGCCTGCGGCGGCAGCGACAAGCCCTGCTTCGCGGTCGGCCGCACGGCCCACCTGCAGGCCTCGGGCATCTATGTGCTGCAGCCCGGCGCGCTGTGGCAGGGCGGGGCGGTGGTGGCCGAGCTGGCCTACAACCACCGGCTCAGCATCACGAAGGACATCTTCGCGACGCCGACTGGCGCCAGCTCGGGGCTAGGTGGCCTGGACCCGAACACCACCAAGGGCGCCTTCGCCTTTCGCATGCTGTTCGAGCCGCAGTACTTCCAGGTGCTGGCCGGGTTGGACCTGTCCGTGCCCATCGGCCTTGGCTACAACTTTGGCGGCCGCTCGTCGTCCATCGCCAACTTCGCCGGCGGCGCGGCCAGCGCGGGCGACTACAGCATCGGCCTGAAGGGCAAGTACCAAAACGACTGGAACTTAGCACTGACCTACAGCGACTTCTTCGGCACCGCCAAGACCTTCACCGAGACCCTCGTCCCCGGCAGCGGCTCGCCGCGCCAGCTCACGTTCGGCCAGTCGCTGCGCGACCGCGCCAACGTCAGCCTCACCGTCTCGCGCACCTTCTGAAGCCCCACGGAGCACTTCACATGAACCGCATTCACCTCAAGGCCACGCTGCTGGCCACCGCCCTGCTGCTGGCCGGCCCGGCCCTGGCCGCCGTGTCGGCCGAAGAAGCCGCCAAGCTCAAGACCACGCTGACCCCGCTGGGCGCCGAGCGCGCCGCCAACAAGGACGGCACTATTCCCCCCTGGACCGGCGGCCTGACCAAGGCCAGCCCCGGCTTCAAGCCCGGCGACGCAAGGCCCGACCCCTTTGCCGCCGAGAAGCCGCTGTACAGCATCAACGCCAAGAACATGGCGCAGTACGACGCCCACCTGAGCGACGGCGTCAAGGCACTGATGAAGAAGTACCCCGACTTCCGCATCGACGTCTACCCGACTCACCGCACGGCCGCCGCGCCGCAATGGGTCTACGACAACACCTTCAAGAACGCCACGCGCGCCAAGCTCGTCGACAACGGCCACGGCACCGAAGGCGCCTATGGCGGCACGCCGTTCCCCATCCCGAAGGACGGCTACGAGGTGTTCCAGAACCACCGCCTCGCCTGGGTCGGCAGCTATGCGCAGGCGCCGGTGCGCGTCTGGGTCGTGACGGCCGATGGCAAGCGCGCGATGGCCTCGGGCGGCACACAGAGCTTTCGCCGGCAGTTCTACGACCCCGAAGGCAGCCTCGAGAAGTTCGACGGCTATGCCGGCCTGGGCAAGTTCGTCGTCAGCGAGCCGGGTTCCAAGGCGGGCGAGGCCATCCTGGCGCATGACAACCTCAACGCCAGCAACCCGCGTGGCCTGTGGCAATACCTGGTGGGCCAGCGCCGCGTGCGCAAGGCGCCGTCGGTGGCCTATGACACGCCCGACTCGGTGACCTCGGGCATCGGCCTGTTCGACGAAGCCTTCATGCTGTTCGGCCCCATCGACAAGCACA
>JAEKLF010000337.1 GCA_019509985.1 Burkholderiales bacterium
GCTGCAGCCGCATCACCCCCGAGCTGCTGACCCTGCTGGAGCTGACGCAGCCCGAGATCGACGCCGACGTGGCCTGCGTGCCCGGCGGCGCCGCCCAGGTCCAGGACATCTACCCGCTGGCCCCGCTGCAGCATGGCCTGCTGTTCCACCACCTGGCCAGCGCCCAGGGCGATGTCTATCTGACCCCCAACTTGCTGGCCTTCGACACCCACGCGCAGCTGCAGCGCTTCCTGGCCGCACTGCAGCAGGTCATCTCCCGCCACGACATCCTGCGCACCGGCTTCGTGTGGCAGGGCTTGCGCGAGCCGGTGCAGTTGGTCTGGCGCGAGGCCGCCTTGCCCGTGCACCCGCACAGCTTCAGCGGCCCCAACGTGGCCCAGCAGCTGCAGCAGCAGCTCGATCCGCGGCATCACCGCATCGACGTGAGCCAGGCCCCGCTGCTGCACGCGCACGTGGCCGACGACGCGCAGCACGGCCGCTGGCTGCTGTGCCTGCTCAGCCACCACCTGGTGTGCGATCACACGACGCTGGAGCTGCTGGTCGAGGAGATCGAGGCGTTGCTGGGCGGGCGCGCCCACCTGTTACCCGCGCCGCTGCCGTTTCGGGACTTCGTGGCCCAGGCCCGGCTGGGAGTTTCGCAGGCGGAGCACGAGGCCTTCTTCCGCGCCATGCTCGGCGATGTGCAGGAGCCCAGCGCCCCGTTCGGGCTGCTCGACGTGCAAGGCGACGGCAGCACCATCACCGAGGCCGACGTGGCGCTGCCAGCCGAACTCTCGCGTGACTTGCGCGCCCAGGCTCGCCGCCTGGGCGTCAGCGCCGCGGCACTGTTTCATCTGGCCTTTGCGCTGATGCTGGCTCGCACCAGCGCGCGCTCGGACGTGGTCTTCGGCACCGTGCTGTTCGGCCGCCTGCACGGCAGCGCCGGCGCGCAGCGCACGCTGGGCATGTTCCTGAACACGCTGCCGCTGCGTCTGCGCCTGGACTCGCTCGGCGTGCACGCCGCCGTGCGCCACACCCAGCAGCAGCTGGCCCAGTTGCTGCACCACGAGCACGCCACGCTCGCGCTGGCCCAGCGCTGCAGCGGCGTGGCCGCC
>JAEKLF010000336.1 GCA_019509985.1 Burkholderiales bacterium
TGCAGCGTTTGCCCCGGCGCCAGTTGCTCGTGCACCGCCCGCGAACCGCCGCGTGAACGGCTGTCGAGCAGCACGCCGATCACGTAGCGGTGCGCTTCGGCGGGGTCGTTGCTGAGGGAGTACTGGCGCACGATGCCGCCGGGCAGGTGGACGTCCAGGTGTGCGCCGGCCGTAAAGGCGGGCAGGGCGCCGCCCTCGGCGGCCGCGAGGGTGAGGGCGCAGACGCCCTGTGCCACCGCGGCCTTGGCCTCGATGCGGACGGTGAGCAGCTCGCTCATGCCTGCGCCGCCATCACGCGCTCGATGACCTTGCGCGACTGCACGCCGCCGCCGTCGATGTTGAGCATCAGCAACTGACGCTCGGGCCAGGCGAGCAGGTTGAGCTGCTGGCGCTCCAGCATCTCCTGGTCCTCAGAAAAGATCTTGCCCTGGCCCTCGCGGATCTGGGCCGTCAGCGCCTCGTCCTGCGGCTTGAACTTGCGCGCCATGCCCCAGAAGTAGTGGATGGAGGTGTCGGTCTCGGGGGTGATGAAGTCGACCACCCAGCTCGCCGCCTTGACGGCGTCGGGCGCCTCGTAGCCACCCTGGCCGGCCAGCGCCACGCCCACCTCGATCATGATGTGGCTGGGCGGCGTGAAGTGGCAGATCTGCCAGCGGTCCACCGGCTGGTCGTCGGGCAGGCCGTTCATGCGCAGCGCCATCTTCCAGAACGGTGGCGCCTCGATGCCCTGCATGTGGCGCTCGGTGATGACGTGGTCGCCGTCGACGCGGGTCGTGCAGGGGATCTCGTCGATCTCCTTCTGGCCGATGCTGCCCGCATGCACATAGGTCTCGTGCGTCAGGTCCATCAGGTTGTCGACCATCAGCTTGTAGCCGCAGGCTATTGTGTACAGCCCGCCGCCGTAGCCGAAGGCCGGGTTGCCCAGCCATTCGAAGGCGGGCAGCTGGGCCTCGTCGGCTCGTGCCGCGTCGCCCGGCCAGACCCAGATGAAGCCATGCGCCTCATGGACCGGGAAGCTGCGGATGGCCGGAAAGCCGCGCACGCGCTGGCAGGGCATAGCGACGGTCTTGCCGTCGCCGCCCATGGCCAG
>JAEKLF010000249.1 GCA_019509985.1 Burkholderiales bacterium
ATGATCTGCAGATCGAGGGCCAGCGACCAGTTGCGCAGGTATTCCAGATCGTATTCAACGCGCGCCTTCATCTTGTCGATGGTGTCGGTCTCGCCACGCAGGCCGTTGACCTGGGCCCAGCCGGTGATGCCCGGCTTGACCTTGTGTCGCACCATGTAGGCCTTGATGAGCTTGCGGTATTCCTCGTTGTGGGCGACCGCATGCGGGCGCGGACCCACGATGCTCATGCGGCCCTGCAACACGTTGATGAATTGCGGCAACTCGTCCAGCGAGGTGCGCCGGATGAAGGCGCCGAAGGGCGTGATGCGTGAGTCGCCCTTGGTCGCCTGCTTGACGACGCTGCCGTTGTCCTGCGTGCGCATGGAGCGGAACTTGTAGACGATGATCTCTTCGCCATCCAGGCCGTTGCGGCGCTGCTTGAAGATGATGGGGCCGGGCGAGCTGAACTTGACGCCCAGGCCGACGATCAGCAGCAGCGGCGAGATCAGGACCAGGATCAGCGAGGCCAGCACGATGTCGCTGATGCGCTTCATCAGCTGGTTGGTGCCGGTGAACGGCGTCTCGCAGATGCCGACAACAGGCACGCCGCTGATGTCCTGCAGCCGGCCCTGGATGATGCTGATGCCGAACACGTCGGGCACGAAGAACAGCGAGGCCGTCGTGCCCTGCACCTGCTCCAGCAGCTCGACGATGCGTGGCTGCGAGCCCAGCGGCAGCGTGATGTAGACCTCGCGCACGCCCTTGTCGCGCACGAAGTCACTGAGCTGGGGGAGCGAGCCCAGCAGTTCGCCGCCGGCATCGGGGTGCAGGCGCTCGCGGGCGCGGTCATCGAAGTAGCCCAGGCAGATGACGCCTTGGGTGTCGCGCAGCGCGCGTGCCACCTTGTGGCCCAGCGCTCCGGCGCCGACGACCACGGCCGTACGGCGCGCACTGGGATCGCGGGCCCGCCACTGCTGCAGGCGACGACCGAATTCGATCGCCGCGATCTGGACGATGGGCGTGATGACGGCCCACCACAGCAGCACCTCGTCCTCGAAGTAGTGCAGGCTGTTGGTCGCGTAGCCGCACAGCAGCAGGATGCCGAGCAGGACCAGCCAGGACGACAGCACGTCAACCAGAGCGCTGGCAGGGTGGTCGTTGAAGCGGTTGCGGCCCGGGAAGGTCAGGGCGAACACCAGCAGGCACAGCGTCAGCGTCGGGCGCATGACCGGCTCGTCGAAATGTCCGTTCACGATCAGGAAGCTCAGCACGATGATGCCGGGCTCCAGAAAAGCAGCGATGAGCGATTCGACCGACTGCGGTGCGCTGTAGAACGTCCTCTTGTAGCTGCGGTCCTCAAACATCGTGGCGGGTTCTGTGTGCTTCACACCCGTAGGGGCGGGGAGGGCTGGAAAACGATCTGCGATTCTCCACCATCAAATTTGACAACTGAATCGAGCGCGTCCCCTGTTCATGGTCCGCTGCCTACAATCTTGTGTATGTCTGCCCCCTGGCCCATGCCGCCCTTGCCCACCCTCACGCCGCTGCTGATGCCGGCCCTGCAAGACCGCCTTGTGTTGCTGATCAACCACGTGGTGTCGCGGGAACCCATCGCGGCGCAGCGCTTGCAGCCGCTGGCCGGACGCGCCCTGGTCGTGCACCTGGCGCGCTGGCCGGCCCTGCTGCCGTCGGCGCCGGATTTGATACTTGGCGTTACACCCGCGGGACTGTTCGAGCGGCTGGACGCCGCGCCGACAGGCACTGGCGGCCTGCGCATTGAAATCGACGCAGCCAACCCTGCCAAGCTGGCCCTAGGGGCATTGACCGGTGAGGCGCCGACGGTCAGCGTGCAGGGCGACGCCGCCTTCGCTGGCGAGATGCACTGGTTGATGGACAACCTGCGCTGGGATATCGAGGACGACCTGGCCGCTGTCGTCGGCCCGCTGGCGGCCCGTCAGCTCGCCCAGTTCGGCCGTACCTTGCGGCGCTCACTGTCCGGCATGGCCGCCCGCTTCGCGCCCACGACGTCCGGTAGCGGCGCATGAGGTTTGTCTCGCGGCTGCTGGTCATCCTGTGGACGGTCTGGCGCTTCGGTCTCGATGACCTGGCCTTGTCCGGCCTGCGCCGGCGGCGTTTTCAGCTGCTGCGTCGGCTGACCCGCCTGGGCCGGCGCTGGCAGGAGCCGCGCGGCGTGCGTCTGCGCCTCGCGCTGGAGCACCTGGGCCCCATCTTCGTCAAGTTCGGCCAGGTCCTGTCGACGCGGCGCGACCTGCTGCCGCTGGACGTCGCCCAGGAGCTGGCCAAGCTGCAGGACCGCGTGCCGCCCTTTCCGGCGGCGGTGTCCCGCGACCTGGTCGAGCGTGCCTTCGGCCGTCCGCTGGAAGACCTCTTCGCCAGTTTCGACGCCGAGCCCGTGGCCAGCGCCAGCATCGCCCAGGTGCATTTCGCGACGCTGAAGGACGGCCGCGAGGTCGCCGTCAAGGTGCTGCGCCCCGGCATGCTGGACGTCATCGACGATGACTTGTCGCTGATGCGCCGGCTCGCCGTCTGGATCGAGCGCTTCTCGGCCGACGGCCGCCGGCTGAAGCCGCGCGAAGTCGTCGCCGAGTTCGACATGTACCTGCACGACGAGCTGGACCTCGTCCGCGAGGCTGCCAATGCCGCGCAATTGCGCCGCAACATGGCCGGGCTGGACCTGATCATGGTGCCCGAGATGCACTGGGACCTGTGCAGCTCGGCCGTCATCGTCATGGAGCGCATGAAGGGCGTGCCAATCTCGCACCGGCCCGCGCTGGAGGCCGCCGGCGTCGACATCAAGAAGCTGGCCCGCGATGGCGTGACCATCTTCTTCACCCAGGTCTTCCGTGACGGCTTCTTCCATGCCGACATGCACCCGGGCAACATCCAGGTCAGCCTGGCACCTGAGACCTTTGCGCGCTACATCGCGCTGGATTTCGGCATCATCGGCACGCTGACCGAGGTGGACAAGGACTACCTCGCGCAGAACTTCATCGCCTTCTTCCAGCGCGACTACAAGCGCGTGGCCGAGCTGCACATCGCCTCGGGCTGGGTGCCGCCCCAGACGCGCGTCGACGCGCTGGAAAGCGCCGTGCGCGCCGTCTGCGAGCCTCATTTCGACCGGCCGCTGAAGGACATTTCGCTCGGCCAGGTGCTGATGCGCCTGTTCCAGACCTCGCGTCGCTTCAATGTCGAGATCCAGCCCCAGCTCGTGCTGCTGCAAAAGACCCTGCTCAACGTCGAAGGCCTGGGCCGCCAGCTGGACCCGGAGCTCGACCTCTGGGCCACGGCCAAGCCCTTCCTGGAGCGCTGGATGAACGAGCAGGTCGGCTGGCCGGC
>JAEKLF010000250.1 GCA_019509985.1 Burkholderiales bacterium
GCAGGGCGCTGGCGTGGGCCGAGGCCACGCGCTGCGCGAAGCCGGCCAGCGTGGGCTGGGCGAACAGCTCGGCCAGCGGCACTTCCGAGCCCAGGCGGGCGCGGATGCGCGAGGCGAGCTGCACGGCCAGCAGCGAATGCCCGCCGAGCGCGAAGAAGTCGTCGCCGCGGCCGATGCGCTGCACGCCCAGCAGCTCCGACCAGATCGAAGCGAGGGTGGATTCGAGTTCGCCTTGCGGTGCCTCGTAGGCATGCTTGCCGAAGGCCGTGTCCGCCGGGGCGGGCAGCGCGCGGCGGTCGAGCTTGCCGTTGGGCGTGAGCGGCAGGGCGTCCAGGCCCACGTAGGCTGCGGGCACCATGTACTCGGGCAGTTGAGCCGCGAGATGGGTGCGCAGGACCTCGGGCTGCAGAGGTTCGCTGCCGGTGAGGTAGGCCACCAGACGCTTGTCGCCCGGCTCATCCTCGCGGGCGAGCACCACCGCTTCGCGCACCCCGGGGTGCTCCCGGAGCCGCGCCTCGATCTCGCCCAGCTCGATGCGGAACCCGCGCAGCTTGACCTGGTGGTCGTTGCGGCCGAGGAACTCGATCGTGCCGTCGCCGTCGTGGCCGATGCGCCAGCGCCCGAGGTCACCGGTGCGGTACATGCGCGCGCCGGGCTCGGCGGCGAACGGATCGGGCACGAAGCGCTCGGCGCTCAGGTCCGGCCGGTTCAGGTAACCGCGCGCCACGCCGGGGCTGGCGATGTGGATCTCGCCGACCACGCCCAGGGGCACCGGCGCGCCTCGTGCATCAAGGAGGTAGATGCGCGTGTTGGCGATGGGGCGGCCGATGGGCACGCGGTCGGGCACCGGTGCGTCGAGCGCGAGTTCCTGCACCACGCAGCCCACGACCGTTTCGGTGGGACCGTATTCGTTGACCAGCCGCACGTGAGGCGCCAACTCATGCCACAGCCGCACCACCGTCGCGGGCAGCGCCTCGCCACCGATCACGAACACCTCGGCCGAGCAAGCCAGCCCTTGGGCCTGCAGTTGCCGGCCCAGCACCTCCAAGTGCGCCGGGGTGATCTTGACCAGGCCGGTACGGACGGGCCCAGTCAACAACGCTTGCAGCGCCTCGATCTCTCCCTGCTCGGGCAGCAGCGTCACGCAGCCGCCGCTCAAGAGCGGCAGGTACAGGCTGGTCACCGTCGCGTCGAAGGACAACGACGACGACACGACCGAGCTCGCCGGCATGTAGGCTGCCCCGGCCCAGTGCAGGTAGTTGACCAGCCCGGCATGCTCGACCATCACCCCTTTGGGGCGCCCCGTCGAGCCGGAGGTGTAGATGACATAGGCCAGGTGCGACGGCCTGAGCCCCAAGGTGGCAGGCTCGGGGTTGTGCGTGGGTTGCTGGGCCCAGCTGCTCGGGTCGTCCAGCTCGAGCACCGTGGCGGTGAGCAGGGCGCGGGTGGCGGGCAGCCGCTCCTGCACGGCCGCGTGGGTCAGCACCACGCGCGGGCGGCAGTCGTCGAGCATGGTGGCCAGCCGCTCGGCCGGGGAGTCCGGGTCCAGCGGCACGTAGGCGCCACCGGCCTTGAGCGTGGCGAGCACGGCCACGGCCATGTCCGGGCTGCGCGGCAGCGTGATGGCGACGCGCGTGTCCGGTTTGACGCCACCGGCGATCAAGCGGTGGGCCAATCGGTTGGCTTGCGCATTCAGCTCGGCATAGCTGAGCGCCGCGCCGGCATACACCACGGCGGTGGCCTGCGGCGTGCGGGCCACTTGCTGCTCGAACAGCTGGTGTGCACACAGCGAGGGGAATGGCGTGTGGGTCTGGTTCCAGCCATGCAGCAACTCGTGGCGGGCCGATGCTGAGAGCAGCGGCAGCCGCGCCACGGGCTGGGCGTCGTCGGCCGCCATGGCGCGCAGCAGCGTGCACCAGTGCCCGACGTACCGCTCGATGGTGGCGGCGTCGAACAAGGCGTGCGCGTACTGCATGCGGCCGGCGATGCCATTGCCGGTGTCCTGCATCGACAGCATCAGGTCGAACTGCACCGTGCTGCCCGGTGCCTGCAGGCCTTGCATGTGCAGGCCGGCCAGTTCCAGCGTGCCGTCAGGCTGGTTCTGCCAGTCGAACCACACCTGGAACAGCGGTGCATGCGCCATGCTGCGTGCGGGGCTGAGCGCCTCCACCACGTGCTCGAAGGGGATGTCCTGGTGGTGCTGGGCGGCCAAGGCGGTGCCGCGCACCTGGGCCAGCAGCTGCGCCACCGAGGGCGAGCCCGACAGGTCGATGCGCAGGGCCTGCGTGTTGACGAAAAAGCCGATGAGCGGCTCGATCTCGGCGCGGTGGCGGTTGGCCACGGGGGTGCCGATGACGACATCCCCCTGGCCGGACAGACGTGACAGCAGCGCGGCCCAACCGGCCAGCAGTGTCATGAAGAGCGTCGTGCCATGGCGGCGGCTGAGCGCCTTCAGTGCATCACTCTGGGCCTCGTCCAATTGGAACGGCACGCTTGCACCGGCGTAGTCCTGCACCGGCGGGCGAGGCCGGTCGGTGGGCAGCTCCAGCAGGGCGGGGGCGCCCGACAGGTGATCACGCCAGTAGTCGAGCTGGCGTTCCAGCACCTCGCCTGCCATCCAGCGGCGCTGCCACACGGCGTAGTCGGCGTATTGGATGGGCAACGGTGGCAGCGGATCGGGTTGGCCTTGCACGTAGGCCGCGTACAGCGCGCGGAACTCGTGGATCAACACCCCCAAAGACCAGCCGTCGGAGACGATGTGGTGCATCGTGACGAGCAGCGCATGGTCGTCGTCGGCCAGGCGGATCAGGCGGCCGCGGATGAGCGGGCCGTGGGCAAGGTCGAAGGGCGCCCTCGCCTCTTCGGCGGCCAGACGTTCGAGCTCGGCTTCGGGGCTGGCGTGGCCCGACAGGTCCATGTGCGCCAGCGCAAGACCCGCGTCGGGCGCAGCGATGACTTGCACGGGCTCGCCCTCGAGCGAGGCGAACGAGGTGCGCAGCGCCTCGTGGCGCGCGACGATGCGGTCCAAGGCCGCTTGCAGCGCGGCAGCGTCCAGCGCCCCGCGCAGGCGCACGCCGCCGGGCATGGCGTAGGCGGCGGCCGCGCGCGCATCCAGCTGCGCCAGGAACCACAGCCGCTGCTGGGCGAACGACAGCGGCAAGGCGGCCTCGCGCGAGGCCGGCACGATGGCCGGCAGGGCGCTGGCGTGGGCCGAGGCCACGCGCTGCGCGAAACCGGCCAGCGTGGGCTGGGCGAACAGCTCGGCCAGCGGCACCTCGCAGCCCAGGCGGGCGCGGATGCGCGAGGCGAGCTGCACGGCCAGCAGCGAGTG
>JAEKLF010000251.1 GCA_019509985.1 Burkholderiales bacterium
TGGCGCGTGGCCTGGTGGCCGGCCTGGCGCTCGCCGGCGCCGCTGCGCAGGCCCAGCAGGTGTTGCGCGTGACCGCGATTCCCGACGAGTCGCCCACTGAACTGGCCCG
Source organism: Burkholderiales bacterium (assembly GCA_019509985.1). GTDB lineage: Bacteria > Pseudomonadota > Gammaproteobacteria > Burkholderiales > Burkholderiaceae_C > Pelomonas. The sequence continues at coordinate 110 of JAEKLF010000251.1, forward strand.
CAAGTTCGCGCCGCTGGGCCAGTACCTGGAGAGCAAGCTGGGCATGAAGGTCGAGTGGACGCCGGTGACCGACTACGCCGCCGCGGTGGAAACGGTGGTCAACAAGAAGATCGACTTGGCCTGGTTCGGCGGCTTCACCTTCGTGCAGGCCAATGTCCGCTCGGGCGGCAAGATCATTCCGCTGGTGCAGCGCGAGGAGGACGAGAAGTTCCGCTCCGTCTTCATCACCGATGCCAGGAGCGGCATCAACAAGCTCGAGGACCTGAAGGGCAAGACGCTGTCCTTCGGCTCGCAGAGCAGCACCTCGGGCCACCTGATGCCACGCAGCTACCTGCTGGCCGCCAAGATCAACCCCGACGTGGACCTCAAGCGCGTGGCCTTCAGCGGCGCGCACGACGCGACCATCGCCGCCGTCGCCAGCGGCAAGGTGGATGCCGGCGCGCTGAACATCTCGGTGTGGGAGAAGTTCGTCACCGAGAAGAAGGTGGACCCGGCCGCGGTCAAGGTCTTCTACACAACACCCACTTACTACGACTACAACTGGAGCGTGCACGCCGACATGCCCGAGGCGCTGCGCGAGAAGATCAAGGCCGCCTTCCTGGCGCTGGACCCGAACACGCCGCAGGGCAAGGAGATCCTGGGCTTGCAGCGCGCCACGCGCTTCATCGCCACCAAGCCCGAGAACTACACCGGCATCAAGGCTGCCGCCGAGAACGCCGGCCTGCTCAAGTGAACTGCCCTCCCGCGCTCGACGCGTTGCTGACGCGCTATTCGGTCGGCCCCAAGCATCTCGTCGAGCCGGGGCCGAACGACGAGGAGCTTGCATTGATGGTGCAGGCCGCGCTGCGCGCTCCCGACCACGCCGAGCTGGTGCCTTATCGGTTCAAGCTGGTGCGCGGCGCCGCGAAACCGGGCATGGCCGCCCTGTTTGCCGACGCGGCCCGTGCGGCCGGCAAGGGCGAGGAGGGCGCGGCGCTGGACGCCGAGCGCGCGCTCAAGCCGCCGCTGACGGTGGCCGTCATCGCGCGCATCGACCTCGGCCACCCGCAGGTGCCGGCGCACGAGCAATGGGCGGCCGTCGGCGGCGCTATCAGCAACTTCCTGACGGCGGCGCATCTGCTCGGCTTCGGCGGCAAGATGCTCAGCGGCGCCAAGGTGCGCAACCCGGCGATTGCCGCCGCGTTCTGCGAGCCTGGCGAGACATTGCTCGGCGCTGGGCACGCCGGTGCGCAAACCTGCGGGTCCAGCTCGCAAACCTGAACCTGCCGATGTGCTGCAGGATTGGCATCCGCCTTGCAAGACTTGACGCCATGAAACTGGCCCCGACAGCTCGGCCGGCCTTCGCGGCCGCTCGGGCTGATTGAAAGAAATCGAGCGAAGCGAGATATGGAACTCACTCCCCGGGAAAAGGACAAGCTGCTGCTCTTCACCGCGGCGTTGCTGGCCGAGCGCCGCCGCGCCCGCGGGTTGAAGCTCAACTACCCCGAAGCCGTCGCCTTCATCAGCGCCGCCATCCTTGAAGGCGCACGCGACGGCAAGAGCGTGGCCCAGCTGATGAGCGAAGGCCGCGAGATCCTGACCCGGGACGACGTCATGGACGGCATCGCCGAGATGATCCCGGAGATCCAGGTCGAGGCCACCTTCCCCGACGGCACCAAGCTCGTCACCGTCCACCAACCCATCGCCTAACTTCGAGGTCCGTCCGCCATGCGCACGATGCTTCTGCTGCTGCCCTTGATCGCCTGTGCCTCGGCCCTGGCCCATGACGGCCACGGCGCGCCGGCCTTGCATCTGCACGGCTGGGACGGCGCCGGCATGACGGCCTTGGCCGCCGCGGCCGGCGTGGCGCTGTGGTGGCTGGTGAAAGGCCGCAAGTGATGATCCCCGGCGAACTCATCACCGCCGAGGGCGACCACGAACTCAACCCCGGCCGCCGCACGCTGACGCTCAAGGTCGCCAACACCGGCACCCGGCCCATCCAGGTCGGCTCGCACTACCACTTCGCCGAAACCAACGCGGCCCTCGGCTTCGACCGCGAGGCCGCGCGCGGCATGCGCCTGAACATCTGCAGCGGCACGGCCGTGCGCTTCGAGCCGGGGCAGTCGCGCACCGTCGAGCTGGTCGACCTCGGCGGTGACCGCGCCGTCTGGGGCTTCCGCGGCCTCGTCCAAGGCAAGCTATGAAAATGTCTGCCCCCACGCTCATTTCAATCGCCCCCCCCCGAGGGGGCGCTCGCCTCCTTCGGGCGGCCGTGCGGAGTCTCAATTGAAGATCAGTCGACGCGCCTACGCCGAGATGCTCGGCCCCACCGTCGGCGACAAGCTGCGCCTGGCAGACACCGCCCTCATCATCGAGATTGAAAAGGACTTCACGCTGGCTGCCGGCGGCTACGGCGAAGAGGTCAAGTTCGGCGGCGGGAAGACCGTGCGCGACGGCATGGGCCAGTCCCAGCGCGTGAACGGGCCAGGCCCCGGCGATGCCGTGGACACCGTCATCACCAACGTCGTCATCCTCGACCACTGGGGCATCGTCAAGGCCGACATCGGCCTGCGCGGCTGCCGCATCGCCGCCATCGGCAAGGCTGGCAACCCCGACGTGCAGCCCGGCGTGGATATCGTCATCGGCCCGGGCACCGAGATCATTGCGGGCGAGGGCTTCATCGTCACGCCCGGCGCCATCGACACCCACATCCACTTCATTTGCCCGCAGCAGATCGAAGAGGCGCTGATGAGCGGCGTGACCACCATGATCGGCGGCGGCACCGGCCCCGCCACCGGCACGCTGGCCACCACCTGCACGCCGGGGCCCCACCACATCGCCACGATGCTGAAGGCGGCCGAGGCCTTCCCGATGAACCTCGGCTTCATGGGCAAGGGCAACGCCAGCCGCCCCGAGGCGCTGATGCAGCAGATCGACGCCGGCGCCATCGGCCTGAAGCTGCACGAGGACTGGGGCACCACGCCCGCGGCCATCGACAACTGCCTGAACGTGGCCGAGCTGACCGACACGCAGGTCGCCATCCACACCGACACGCTGAACGAAAGCGGCTTCGTTGAAGACACGATTGCCGCCTTCAAGGGCCGCACCATCCACAGCTTCCACACCGAGGGCGCGGGCGGCGGCCATGCGCCGGACATCATGCGTGTGGTGGGCGAAGCCAACGTGCTGCCCAGCTCCACCAACCCGACGCGCCCCTTCACCGTCAACACGCTGGACGAGCACCTCGACATGCTGATGGTCTGCCATCACCTGGACGCCGGCATCGCCGAAGACCTGGCCTTTGCCGAAAGCCGCATCCGCCGCGAGACCATCGCCGCCGAAGACATCCTGCACGACCTCGGCGCCATCAGCATGTTCTCGTCCGACTCGCAGGCCATGGGCCGCGTGGGCGAGGTCTCCCTGCGCTGCTGGCAGACCGCGCACAAGATGAAGGTGCAGCGGGGAGCACTGCCGGGAGACGGCGCCGGCAACGACAACGCCCGCGTGAAGCGCTACCTCGCCAAGCTGGCCATCAACCCCGCGCTGGCCCACGGCATCAGCCACGAGGTGGGTTCGATTGAAGTCGGCAAGTGGGCCGACCTCGTGCTGTGGAAGCCCGCCTTCTTCGGCGTGAAGCCGTCGCTGATCCTGAAAGGCGGCTTCATCGCCGCCGCTGCGATGGGTGACGCGAATGCCTCCATCCCGACGCCTCAGCCGGTGCACTACCGGCCGATGTTCGGCTCGTTCGGCGCCGCGCTTCAGCAGAGCTCGCTGACCTTCGTCAGCCAGGCGGGGCAGGGCAATGTCGAGAAGCTGGGCCTGGCCAAGACGCTGGTGCCGGTGAAAGGCTGCCGCTTGGTCAAGAAGGCCGACATGCTGCTCAACAACTACCTGCCGGTCATGGAGATCGACGCGCAGACCTACGAGGTGAGGGCCGACGGCGTGCTGCTGACCTGCGAGCCGGCGAAGGAGTTGCCGATGGCGCAGAGGTACTTCTTGTTTTGAGCGCGTGGCTAACAGCAATTGGGGCCTCAGTCCCCTTTTTAGCGCGCAGCATTTTTAGTCCTAAATATTGCATCCGCAAGACGCGTTCCCGTGGAAGCGAGCTTTGCGAGTACCCGCAACTGTTCCTTGCATGCAAGGTTGTCAGTCTTGTTGGGGTAATTTAGCGCGTGATCAATCTCACCCCAAGCTTCTTCAAAAAGAGTGCGAACTTGTATTTCGCAAGTCAGATCGGTCTCGGCATGGGGTTTGACAACATAGCGCGGTAGGTTGGGGTGAGCCTGCGAACCCCAACATATGGGCCGCAAGGATTCGTTGGGGCTCACTCCGTTTACCCCCCCCTGCCTGACGAACTGGAATTAGGCACTTTTAATCACCGGAGGATGTAGCTCGTAGGT
>JAEKLF010000252.1 GCA_019509985.1 Burkholderiales bacterium
CGACGTGCAGCGCGACGATGCCGGCGCTGAGGTTGTGCACGTCCACGTGGCCGAAGCCGGCCGTCTTCATCATGGCCTTGAGCGTCGCCTGGTCGGGATGCATGCGGATGGACTCGGCCAGGTACTTGTAGCTCTCGGCATCGCCGGCGAACAGCGAGCCCAGCTTGGGCAGGATGTTGAAGGAGTACCAGTCGTAGGGCTTGCGCAGCGGCTCGGCGATGCGGGAGAACTCCAGCACCAGCAGGCGGCCACCGGGTTTGAGCACGCGACACATCTCGGCCAGGGCCAGGTCCTTGTGCGTCATGTTGCGCAGGCCGAAGGCCACGCTGACGAGGTCGAAGATCTCGCTCTTGAAGGGCAGCTTCTCTGCGTCGGCCAGGCTCGTGGGCAGGATCAGGCCTTCATCCAGCAGCCGGTCGCGGCCCTGGCGCAGCATGGCTTCGTTGATGTCGGTGTGCACGACAACGCCGCTCTCGCCGACCTTGCGGGCGAAGGCGCGCGACAGGTCGCCCGTGCCGCCGGCAATGTCCAGCGCCCGCTCGCCCGGCTTCAGGTTGGCGACCTGCACGGTGTAGGCCTTCCAAGCCCGATGCAGGCCGGCCGACATCAGGTCGTTCATCAGGTCGTACTTGGACGCGACCGAGTCGAAGACGCCGCGAACCTTGTTGGCCTTCTCGTTTTCGTCGACGGTGCTGAAGCCGAAATGCGTCTGAGTCATGACATTCAATGTGAGTGGCAGCTGCCGCCGCCCTTGGCGGGCATGGCGTCGTCGCGGCCCTTGCCGGCAGCGGCCAGGCGCGCCTCGTAGTCGCGCCACAGCGCGTCCTGCTGGCTGCCGAGCTTGTAGAGATAGTCCCAGGCGAACAGGCCGCTGGCGTGGCCGTCCGAGAACTCGGGCCGCACGGCGTAGTGGCCGACCGGCTCCAGGCCGGTGATCAGCACATCGCGCTTGCCGGTCTGCAGCGTCTCCTGGCCGGGACCATGGCCCATCACCTCGGCGGAGGGGCTGTAGACGCGCATCAGCTCGAAGGGGATGCGAAAACGCGCACCATCGTCGAAAGCGATCTCCAGCACGCGGGACTGCTGGTGGACGGTGATCTCGGTGGGCGCGGGCATGGCCGGAGTTTCCCTCAGAACAACTGGTAGGCCGGCAGCTGTCCGTCCTTGGGCCGCACCAGCGTGAAACGTGCGGCCAGGCGCGACTGCACGCTGACGGGCAGCGGCGCGAAGCCGGTGCCGCGGGTCAGGTCGTCGCCGTGCATGAAGCACCAATACAGGAACTTCAGCGCGCCCAGGGCCTTGGCCGCCGTGGCCGGCTCGGCGTCGACGAGGACGAAGCTGGTCAACGTGATCGGCCAGGCCTCGTTGCCCGCCCGGTCCAGCAGAGTCGCAAGGTCGTCGCCCTGGCGGTTCATGTCGCTTTCCAGAATGGCGGCGCGAAAACCCGCCTCGGTCGGCAGCACGAAGCGGCCGGCCGCGTTGCGCAGCTTCACGCTGGCGAGCTTGTCACGTAGCACCCGGTCGTAGGAGACGTAGGCAATCGCGCCCGGCGTGACGCGCAGCGTCTGCACCATGCCGTCATTGCCTTCGGCCTTCAGCGGTTCGCCCGGCCAGGCCGGCGCCTGGCTGGCGCCGACTTCGGCCTTGAAGCTGGCCGATGCGCCGGCCAGGTAGCGGCTGAAACCGTCGCTGGTGCCGGACTTCTCGGCCCGAACGATGCGCTTGATGGCCAGGCCGGGCAGCCCGACGCCCGGATTCAGTGCGGCGACGCGGCCGTCGTTCCAGGCCTTGACCCGGCCCTGGAAGATGTCCGCCAGCAGCTCGCCGTCGAGCTGCAGCGGCACGGCAAGGCCCGGCACGTTGACGACCGGCACGACGCCGCCGACCAGCATCGGGATCTGCACCAGATGCTGCCTGGCCAGCTCCGCCGCAGGCAGCGGCGCGTCCGTGCCGCCGAAATCGACCTTGCGGGCGGTGATCTGCTTGATGCCGTCGCCCGAGCCCGTGCCCTTGTAGCCAACCGCCTGGCCGCCGGCCTTTTCGAAGGCGCGCGCCCAGGTGTCGTAGACCTTGGATGGGAAGGTGGCGCCCTGCCCTTGCACGGGCTGGGCAGACTGGGCGAAGGCGACTGGAGACAGCAGGAGGCTGGAGACAAGGGCCAGAATCAGGCGCGGAACAACAGGCAGAGCGGACATGGCCAGCAGCACGGAACTTGGTGGAAACCCGCAATCATGCCCTGTGTCTTCCGGCGCGCGCCCGATGCGGGCGATCTAATCTTCTGCTTTCACGGCCTCACGCTCCTTGCCATGCCCCGTTTTGCCCGCCACCGCCTGACCGCCGCCGCCACCCTGCTCGGCCTGGCCGCCAACGTCCAGGCCCTGGACCTGAGCGGTCTGTCCAAGGACGTCCAGCCCTGCGATGACTTCTATGCCTTCGTCAACGGCAACTGGGAAGCCGCGACCGAGCTGCCCGCCAGTCGCGCGCGCATCGGCAGCTTCGAGCAACTGCGCCAGTCCAACGACGCGCTGCTGGAAAAGTCCCTCACCGAGCTGGCCGACAAGCCCTCGTTGCAGACCACGCCCGGCCTCAAGCTCATCGCCGCCTATTTCTCCAGCGGAATGGACGAGGCCGCCATCGAGGCCCGCGGCCTGACGTCGATCACGCCACTGCTGAACCGCATCGACGGCCTGCAGCGCCGCGAAGACCTGCCGGCACTGCTCGCGCTGCTGAACCGCAGCGGCATCCACGCGCCGCTGGCTTTCAGCGTGCAGCCCGACCGCAAGGACACGCGGCGCAATGTGCTGAGCCTGTCCCAGTCGGGCCTGGGCCTGCCGGACCGCGACGACTACTTCCGCAACGACGAACGCACCCGCACCGTCAGCGCGGCCTACCGCCTGTTCGCGAAGACCGTGCTCGCCGCGTCCGGCCGCCCGGCGACCGATGCCGAGCTGGATGCCGTCATCGCCTTCGAGACCCAGCTCGCCGAGGCCACGCGCGAGCGCGCCAAGCTGCGCGATCCCAATGCCAGCTACAACCCGATGAGCCCGGCCGAGCTGGCCGCTGCGGCGCCTGGCGTCGATTGGAGCGCTTACCTCGCCGTTCTGACGGCCGGCGCCAAGCTGCCGCAGCGCTTCATCGTCGGCCAGCCGGAGTTCGCCACTCGGGTGGCCAAGCTCGCGGCCGACACGCCGCTGCCCGTCTGGCGCCAATACCTCGCGCTGCGCGTGCTCGACGCCGCCGCGCCCCGCCTGCCCAAGGCCTATGCGACGGCCGCCTTCGAGTACCGCGGCAAGACCATCACCGCATGAAGGAGCGCATCGAAAAACTCGACTGGATGACGCCCGGTACCAAGGTCAAGGCGCTGGAGAAGCTGGCCGCCATGCAGCCCATGATCGGCGCGCCCGACAAGTGGCCGCAATACGAGGGCCTGCAGCTGAGCAGCAACGACTACAGCGGCAACTGGCTCAGGGCCGCGCTGTGGCACAGCGGCCAGCAGATGAAGGACCTGGACGCGCCGGTGGAGCGCGGGCGCTGGCGCACCAGTCCGCACATCGTCAACGCCTTTGCTGGCGGGCTGAATCAGATCACCTTCCCGGCCGGCATCCTGCAGCCGCCCTTCTTCGATGCCAAGGCCGACGACGCCGTCAACTACGGCGGCATCGGCATGGTCATCGGCCATGAGATCACCCACCATTTCGACGACAGCGGCCGCAATTTCGACGCGAGCGGCTCCCTGACCGACTGGTGGACGCCCGCCGACGCCGCCGGCTACAAGGCTCGCGCAGACAAGGTGGCCGAGCGCTACAGCGCCATCTCACCGCTACCTGGCTACAACATCAACGGCCGACTGACGCTGGGCGAGAACATCTCCGACATGTCGGGCCTGCCTATCGCCTACGAGGGCCTGCAGCGCGCGCTCAAGCGCAGTGGCGGCGCGAACAAGCTCATCGACGGCTACACGCCGGCGCAGCGCTTCTTCC
>JAEKLF010000253.1 GCA_019509985.1 Burkholderiales bacterium
CTGCCGCTCTGCCGAAGACCAGGGTCTTCATAGGAGGCGGCGGGTTGCCGGTCGTGGTCCACGCGACGCCTTGGCAATTCGCTGAGACTGAAAACACCGACGGGATCACCCGCATGGTGACCCCTGCCGCGCGTCTCAAGAATCCGCCCCCGCGCCGCCAATCGCGTCCCAAAAGGGCTGCTGTACGAATGCCGGCGACACGTTGGGTCGGCAGAGCCTCGACATGATCGAAGCGCTGCCGTGATGTCAAAGCGTTCGCGTGCCCCACCGGCACGTACCGCTCAACCTCTAGGGCTTCATTCCATGAAACTGTTTAGGCATACCTTGAACCTGGCCGCCGCTGCGGTGCTAGGCACCGCGGCGCTTGGCGCCACGGCGGGCAACCACGCTGCCACGGCGGCCGCGCTGCCCACATCCTGGGCGGCGACGCATACCAAGGCGCACGCACTCGCCTTCGTCGACGCAACCGATGCGGGGCCGATGTCCGACGACACGACGCTGCACATCGCGGTCTCCCTCAAGCTGCGCAACAAGGACGCGCTGGACGCGCTGACTCAGCGCCTGGCATCGGGTCAGCCCGGGCAGCACCTGACCTCGGCCCAGTTCCTCGAAAGCCATGCGCCGACACGCGAGCAGGCCGTCAAGGTCGTGAACTACCTGCGTTCACACGGCTTCAGCAACGTCAGCATGGCGGCCAACCGCATGCTGGTCACCGCCGACGGCACGCCGAGCCAGATCCAGGCCGCCTTCCAGGCGCAGATGCGGCATTTCAATGTCAAGGGACGTCTCGCCCACGCCAACGTGACCGACGCCAACGTGCCCGAGACGCTGGCCGACACCGTGCTCGCCATCACCGGCCTGCAGACCGTGCACATGGCTCACACGACCTCGCGCCGCGCCAATTTCCAGGCCGCCACGCCGCAGGCCATCGTGGGCGTCAACCCGACGCTGTTCCCCAGCATCTACGGGGCCAGCGGCATGCCGTCGGCCTCGACGGCCACCATCGGCATCATCACTCAGGGCAGCATGACGCAGACCGTCACCGACCTGAAGGCCTTTGCCGCCAACTCCGGCTATCCGACGCCGCCCATCAGCGTCGTCACCGTGGGCTCGGCCAGCTCCGATACCTCGGGTGTCGACGAGTGGAACATGGACACCCAAAGCTCCCTCGCGGCAGCCGGCGGCACGATCAAGTCGATGCTGCTCTACACCGCGACGACGCTGAGCGATGCCGACCTCACCGCCACCTACAACAAGGCGGTGAGCGACAACCTCGCGAAGGTGATCAACGTCTCGCTGGGTGAATGCGAGACCGCCGCGAAGAGCTCGGGCATCACGGCCTCCAATGACCAGATCTTCCAGACCGCGGTCGCACAGGGCCAGACCTTCTCGGTGTCCTCGGGCGATTCCGGCTCCTACGAATGCGGTGGCAGCACCAACCAGCAGAGCTACCCCGCCGTTTCGCCCTACGTGATGGCGATTGGCGGCACCACGCTGTCGAGCAGCGGCGGCACCTGGGTGGGTGAAACCGCCTGGAGCTGCAGCGGCCCGAGCACCTGCCCGCAGAGCGCTTCGGGCGGCACCGGCGGCGGCGTCAGCAGCACCGAGGCGGCACCGAGCTGGCAGACCGCCGCCGGCGTGCTGACCACGGCCGGCAAGCGCGGCGTGCCCGACGTGTCCTTCGACGGCGCACCCAGCAGCGGCGCGCTCATCCTGGTCAACGGCTCGAACGTGCAAATCGCCGGCACCAGCCTGTCGGCGCCGATCTTCACCGGCTTCTACAGCCGCATTCAGGCGGCTCACGGCAACACCCTGGGCTTTCCCGCCTCGACGCTGTACTCGGGCGCGGCGGCCAACCCGTCGTGGTTCCATGACGTGACCTCGGGCAGCAATGGCGGCTACAGCGCCAAGGCGGGCTGGGACTACGTCACTGGCTATGGCAGCCTGCAGGTGCAGAACTTCTCGAGCGCCTTCGGTGGCGGCGGTTCGACTCTGACCGCCAACTTCAGCTGCAGCACGTCCGGCCTGACCGCGACCTGCACCGACAGCTCGACCGACAGCGGCGGCACCATCAGCGGCCATTCATGGACTTTCGGTGATGGCGGCACGTCCACGGCCACCAACCCCAGCCACACCTACGCTGCCGCCGGCAATTACACGGTGACCGAGACGGTGACGGAGTCGGGCACGGGCAAGACCGCCAGCAAGACGGCGACCGTGACCGTGAGCTCGGGCGGCACGTCGTCGCAACTGCTGCTCAACACCGGCTTCGAGAGCGGTGTGACTTCGTGGACCGCCACCTCCGGCGTCGGTTGCACCAACTCCAGCTGCTCGGGCGAAACCGCACATGGCGGCACCGGCTTTGCGTGGCTGGACGGCTATGGCAGCACGCACACGGACTCCGTCACCCAGAGCGTGGCCGTCCCGTCCGGCAAGAGCAGCGCCACCTTGGCCTTCTACCTGCACATCGACACCAAGGAGACCACCACCTCCACGGCCTACGACACCCTCAAGGTGCAGGTGCTGAACAGCTCGGGCACGGTGCTGGCCACGCTGGCGACCTACTCCAACCTGAACGCGGCCTCGGGCTATGTGCTCAAGAGCTTGAACATGAATGCCTACATCGGGCAGACCGTGACCATCAAGTTCCTGGGTGCCGAGGACTCGTCGCTGGCGACGTCCTTCGTGCTCGACGACGTCACGCTGACCGTGCAGTAAGCGTCCGTCGAGACCAGACTCGTTGATTGAGGGGCGGCCCATCGGGCTGCCCCTTTTCCTTTGGACTCGGCATCGGTGAGATGCCCGCGCATCGCGATGGCCCGCTTCGCGTCCGTCCCTGGCCCGCTGAGCGCGAAGCAAAAGAGCCAGGGCCCTTGCGGACCCTGGCTCCCGGCGATAGCGATCCGCACGGCCCGCAGGCCGCGCGGCCTGGTTCAGCGGATGGCCTGCACCAGCGCCGCCGCGTTGATGACGCCGAGGCCGGCGCCGGGCTCGTAGCCCTTCACGCCGCTGTAGAACCAGTTGTTGCCGGCCGTGATGTCGATGGTGCCCGGCCTGGGCTGGCGGCGCCAGTCTTCGCCGCGGCCGCCGTAGAGCATCGGATGCAGCAGGCCCAGGCGCGAGGACTTGGCCTGCGAGACCAGCGCGAAGATGCCGTTCAGCTGCGGCGACGCGAAGCTCGTGCCGCCGTAGCCGGCGATCCAGCCGCCGTCCGTCGTCGAGTAGACGAGGTAGCCGGTGTACGGGTCGGAGTTCAGCGAGATGTCGGGCAGGTTGCGGCCTTTCAC
>JAEKLF010000350.1 GCA_019509985.1 Burkholderiales bacterium
GCTGCGCGGAGTCGCTCACCATGGCGGTGAGCAGCGTTTTCAAATGCCCCGCCCAGCGCTCGATGGTGGCGTGCTCGAACACATCGCTGGCATATTCCAGCAAGCCGGCGATCTCATCGCCGCTCTCCTGCAGCGACAGTGTCAAGTCGAACTGGGCGGTGCTGTGCGGCGCCTCCAGCGGGGTCAGCGTCAGTCCGGGCAGCTGCAACTCGCCCTGGGGCGTGTTCTGCAGGACAAACATGACCTGGAAGATCGGGCTGTGGCTGAGACTGCGCGGCGGCTGCAGCGCCTCGACCACCTGCTCGAAGGGCAGATCCTGGTGGGCATAAGCAGCCAGAGCGGCCGAGCGCACGCGTTGCAGCATCTGGGCCACGGTGGGCTCCCCGCTGAAATCTGCGCGCAAGGCCAGGGTGTTGACGAAGAAGCCGATCAAGCCCTCCAGCTCGGGGCGCGCTCGGTTGGCCACCGGAGAGCCGATGACCACGTCGGGCTGGCCGCTGAGGCGGCTGAGCAAGGCAGCCCAGCCGCAGAACAAGGCCATGTACAAAGTGACATCGTGCTGCTTTGCGAAGGCGTTCAGGCGAGCCGACAGATCGGGGCCCAGGTTCAGCGCCACGCTGCGCCCGGCATGGCTTTGCACGGCAGGACGAGGGCGGTCGGTGGGCAGCTCCAGCAATACCGGGGCGCCCAGCAAGTGTTCGCGCCAGTGATCGATCTGGCGCTGCAGCGCCGCGCCACTGAGCCACTGGCGCTGCCAGTGGGCGTAGTCCGCGTACTGCAGCGGCAACGGCGGCAGCGGATCGGGCAGGCCCTGGCAACAGGCGGCATACAGAGCTGCCACCTCGCGCACCAGCACCCCGATCGACCAGCCGTCGGAGACGATGTGGTGCATGGTGAGCAGCAGCACATGCTCATCATCGGCCAGTTGCAGCAGCCGGCCGCGGATCAGCGGGCCGGCGCCCAGATCGAACGCCGCCCGCGCCTCCTCGGCGCTGTGCCGAGCCAGCGCAGCGTCGCGTTCGCACGCCTCGAGCGAGCGCAAGTCCAGCGCGAGCAGGCTGAAGTGCGCGGCC
>JAEKLF010000254.1 GCA_019509985.1 Burkholderiales bacterium
CTGCTGACCTCGCCCGACCGCCTGCTGGCCGACGCGCCCGAACTGCGCCTGCCCGCCAGCGAGGCGGCGCGTTTCCTGTCCGGGCTGCGCCGCCGCGTCGATGCGCCGGACGCCGAGCGCGTGCGCGTCTACGGCCCCGAATCGCGCGCCTTCCTCGGCAGCGCCCACATCACCTCTGGCGAACTGATCGCCGATCGCCTGTTGACCCCGCCGGAGGTCCAGGCTCTGCTTTCCGCCTGATCCGGTTTCTTTCGAAGCATCACCATGACCACCCCGATCCGCAACATTGCCATCATTGCCCACGTCGACCACGGCAAAACCACCATGGTCGACCAACTGCTGCGCCAAAGCGGTACCTTCGCCGACCATGAAAAGGTCGTCGACACCGTCATGGACAGCAATGCCATCGAACGCGAGCGCGGCATCACCATCCTGGCCAAGAACTGCGCGGTGTCGTGGGGCGGTACGCACATCAACATCGTCGATACCCCCGGCCACGCGGACTTCGGCGGTGAAGTCGAGCGCGCGCTGTCCATGGTCGACGGCGTCGTGCTGCTGATCGACGCGCAGGAAGGCCCGATGCCGCAGACGCGCTTCGTGACCAAGAAGGCGCTAGCCCTGGGCCTCAAGCCCATCGTCGTCGTCAACAAGGTCGACAAGCCGGGCGCCAAGCCGGACGCCGTCATCAACGCCGCCTTCGACCTGTTCGACAAGCTCGGCGCCACCGACGAGCAGCTGGACTTCCCGGTCGTCTACGCCTCCGGCATCAACGGCTGGACGTCGCTGACCGAAGGCGCGCCGGGCGAGCAGTGGGGCCCCGACATGTCGGCCCTGTTCGACACCGTGCTCAAGCATGTGCCGGCCCAGTCCGGCGACCCGGCCGCCCCGCTGCAGCTGCAGATCTCGGCGCTGGACTTCTCCACCTTCGTCGGCCGCATCGGCGTGGGTCGCATCAGCCAGGGCACGATCAAGCCCGGCATGCAGGTCACCGTCATGGAAGGCCCGGACGGCAAGTCCGTCAACGGCCGCATCAACCAGGTCCTGACCTTCCACGGCCTGGACCGCGTGCAGGTCACCGAAGCCGGCCCCGGCAACATCGTGCTGATCAACGGCATCGAGGACATCGGCATCGGCGTGACCGTGACCGACCCGGTCAACCCCGCGCCGCTGCCCATGCTGAAGGTGGACGAGCCGACGCTGACGATGAACTTCTGCGTCAACACCAGCCCGCTGGCCGGCCGCGAAGGCAAGTACGTCACCAGCCGCCAGATCTGGGACCGCCTGCAGAAGGAGCTGCAGCACAACGTGGCCCTGCGCGTGAAGGAGACCGACGAAGACGGCATCTTCGAGGTCTGCGGCCGCGGTGAACTGCACCTGACCATCCTGTTGGAAAACATGCGCCGCGAGGGCTATGAGCTGGCCGTTTCCAAGCCGCGCGTGATGTTCAAGGACGTCGACGGCGAGAAGCAGGAGCCGATGGAGTTGGTGACGGCCGACGTGGAAGAAGTCCACCAGGGCGGTGTCATGCAGGCGCTGGGCCTGCGCAAGGGCGAGATGCTGAACATGGAGCCGGACGGCCATGGCCGCGTGCGCCTGGAGTACCGCATCCCCGCGCGGGGCCTGATCGGCTTCAGCAACGAGTTCATGAACCTGACCCGTGGCTCGGGCCTGATCTCGTCGATCTTCGACGGCTACGAAGCCCACAAGGGCGAGATCGGCGGCCGCAAGAACGGCGTGCTGATCTCCATGGACGACGGCGAAATCTTCACCTACGCACTGGGCAAGCTGGACGACCGCGGCCGCATGTTCGTCAAGCCCAACGACCCGGTCTACGAAGGCATGATCGTCGGCATCCACAGCCGCGACAACGACCTCGTCGTCAACGCGACCCGCACCAAGCAGCTGACCAACTTCCGCGTCTCGGGCAAGGAAGACGCGATCAAGATCACGCCGCCCATCGAGCTGACGCTGGAATACGGCGTCGACTTCATCGACGACGACGAACTGGTCGAGATCACGCCCAAGAGCGTGCGGGTGCGCAAACGCTTCCTGTCGGAAAACGAACGCAAGCGTGCTCAGCGCGCTTAAGCGCGCTGAGCACGGGGCGTGCTGAATGTGGCGCTCCCCCTGCCCCCTCCAGGAGGGGGTTCTAGTCAGTTGACTGACCGCGCCCCGAAAGGGGCGCTTTGCTGATGACCCATCGTTCGGCCGTCTTGCTGATGTTGCTGGTCACGCTGATGTGGAGTTCGGCGGGCGTGGTCACGCGGCATCTGGATGCGGCGCGGGGCTTCGAGATCACGTTCTGGCGCAGCGGGTTCAATGCATTGGCGCTCGTCCTGATCCTCGGCGTCATGCGGGGCAGGGCGTTGTGGTGGGCGATGCGTGGTAGCGTGGTCTGGGCCTCTGGCCTGTGCTGGGCCGTCATGTTCACGGCCTTCATGGTGGCGCTGTCGCTGACGACGGTGGCCAATGTGCTGGTGACGATGTCGCTGTCGCCGCTGTTCACCGCGGTGTTCGCCCGCGTCTTCCTGCGCCAGGCCATTCCGGCGCGCACCTGGTGGGCAATTGCCGTGGCCGCCGCGGGCATCGCCTGGATGTTCGGCGGCCAGCTCGGCGGGCCCTTGCTCGGCGTCATCGTGGCCCTTGGCGTGCCACTGGCGGCCGCCAGCAACTGGTGCCTGCTGCAGAAGGTAGGGCAGGGCAAGGGTGAAGGTCCCCACCGTCGCTTTGCGACCCGCCCTCCGATGGGGCGCTCCGGCGCCTCCGGGCGGCCGAGCGGCCCGGACATGCTGCCTGCCGTGCTCATTGGTGCATTGATCTCCATGGCCGTCACGCTGCCGCTGGCCTGGCCGCTGCAGGCCAGCGCACATGACCTGGGCCTGTTGGCCGGACTTGGTGTCTTCCAGCTCGCCATCCCCTGCCTGCTGGCCGTGCGGCTGGCGCGCGACTTGCCTGGCCACGAGCTGGCGCTGCTCGGCCAGGCAGAAACCTTGCTCGGCGTGCTCTGGGCCTGGCTGTTTGCCGGCGAAAATCCGGGCAGCGCGGCATTGGTCGGTGGTGGCCTCGTCCTCGCCGCGCTGATCGCCAACGAAGCACTGGCGCCCCCTTCCGTCAAAACCGTCCTGAAGAACGCATGAACGACGACCTGATTCCGCCCCTCGTGTCCGATGGCCAGATCCAGGCCGAGGTCAATGGCTGCCTCGGCCTGATCACGCTGAACCGCCCGCAGGCGCTGAACGCGCTGTCGCTGGCCATGATCCGCGACATGACGG
>JAEKLF010000072.1 GCA_019509985.1 Burkholderiales bacterium
ACCGTCACCCAGCCGCCCGCCTCGTGCTGCACCAGCAGCTCGTGATCCCAGGCGTAGCCGTCCTCCACCGGGCCCTGGCGGCCGCCGAATCCGGTCTGGGCCCAGGCCAGCACCTGCGCCGCCTCGGCCATCACGGCCGCATGCTCGGCCTCGCGGGTCGAGGCCATGGCTTCCAGCGTGAGGATGTCGTCGGAGCTGTCGGTGAGGTCGAAGCTGAGGTAGCGCATGCAGGAAGTGTCGGGATTCGAAAACCGGGCCAACCGCCGGGTGGCTAGCGCGTGCGCAGGCCTTCCAGCTCAGCCAACGAAGCCTCGAGCACGTCTTCCAGCTCGCCGAGCAACCGCCGCCGCTCCGCGGCGGTCTCGGGCGTATCGACGCTGAGCAGCTGATGGAAGGGCAGCACCAGCAGCGATCCTTCCATGGAGCCCCGTGAGCCTTCAACCAGCCCACCCTGCGGCGTGAACGGGCGCTCGGTCAGGTCGACCATGGTCCCGATCATGCGCGTTGCGCGGCCGTCGGGGCTACGCTCGATGACGCGGCCGCGAGAGTGCAAGACGCGATAGCCCGAACCGTTGCTGCGCAGGCGGAATGTGGCCTCATAGCTGGATTGCGCGCCACGGGTGTGTGCACGCATCGCCGTCAGCATGCCTTCCAGGTCGGCTGGATGCACCCGGCAACGCCAGAAGTGCGTGCTGTCGGCGCTGTTCGGCTCCGGGAAGCCGAGCCGGAGCTTCCACTGCGGCGAGTAGTGGACCGTCTCCAGCTCGAGCCTGAGGTCCCAAACCCCGATCTCACCGTCTTCCGCAGCCCGTTGCAGGCGACGCTCCAACGATGCTTCCCTCATGCCCATGGAATCGATTGTCATGTCCCGGCGCCAGCGCAATCTGCGAGGCGCAGCATCTCACGGCTCGGCCTTCTGTCCAGGCCCTTCTGTGGTCCGCCGCGGCGCTCGGTCGGATCGGGAGTTTCATGGGGCTACGTGAGCTCATGCGCAAGGTCCGTCTGAAGCGGCCTTGCCCCCGCCGCCGCCATTGGCCTGGCCAGGGCCTGCGGCACACTGCGCGCATGCCCGCCATCAAGTCCGCCGCCCCGGCCGAGGCCACCCCGACGCTGTTCAAGAACGCCAAGGCCTTCGAGGCCTGGCTGAAGAAGAATCATGCGAAGTCCGACGGCCTGTGGCTGAAGATCGCCAAGCGCGGCGCCGCCGAGCCCAGCGTCACCTACCCCGAGGCGGTGGAGATCGCGCTGTGCTGGGGCTGGATCGACGGCCAGAAGAAGGGACTGGACGACCAGCACTTCCTGCAGCGCTTCACGCCGCGGCGCGCGCGCAGCATCTGGTCCAAGATCAATGTCGACAAGGTGGCCGCGCTGACCGCGGCGGGCCGCATGCAGCCGCCGGGACTGGCGCAGGTCGAGGCCGCCAGGGCCGACGGCCGCTGGGCCCAGGCCTACGACGGCGCAAAGACGTCCACGGTGCCCGACGATTTCGCCGCGGCACTGGACGCCAACCCGCCGGCCAAGGCCTTTTTCGCCACCGTCAATGCGAGCAACCGCTACGCCGTGCTCTGGCGCATCCAGACCGCCGTCAAGCCCGAGACGCGCGCCAAGCGCATCGCGCAACTGGTGGGCATGCTCGCCCGCGGCGAAACGGTGCACATCTTCAAGCCCAAGCCCAAGGCCGGCTAGGGGCAGTCTGCCCTCGGTGCGTGCCGGGTGCGTGCGGCAGGATCAGCGCAACCAGTGCGGCCCAGGGCACCAGACCTCGCGCCGGCTCCCTGTCAGCTCGGCTCGATCGCGATGCCGGGCTCAGCAGCCAGCAAGGCGCGGTTGATGGCTTGCCGCAGCAGCGAGGGGGTCACGGGTTTATGCAGCAAGGGCAGGCCACTGGCGGCGGCCTGGCGCAGGCGGTCGGGCGCGGTGTCGCCGGTGATGAGCACGGCGGCAAGTTCGTCGTTAAAGGCGTCGCGCAGCCGGTCGATCGCGTCCAGGCCATTGGCGCCTGCGCGCAGCTGGTAGTCGCACAGCAGCAGGCGCGGTGGCGTACTCAGCGTCATCAGCTGCGGCATCAGGGTGTCGATGTCCGGTGCGGCGAAGACCTCGCAGCCCCAGTTGGCCAGCAGCTCCTGCATTGCCAGGCGCACGCCGTCGCTGTCGTCGATGACAAGCACCACGTCGCCCGGCTGAAGGCCCGACAGCGCACTGCCCGATGCCGGCGTGACTCTAGGCTCGGGTGACACGACCGGTGCGGGCAGCAGTGGCAGCATCAGGCACACAACGGTGCCGCGGTCCAGCCTGGAGCGCAGGCGAAGCTGCAGGTCCAGCAAGCCTACCAGCCGCGCCACGATGGACAGACCCAGGCCCATGCCTTGTTCCCGCCCGCCTTCGGGACCGCCCAGTTGCACGAATTCCTCGAAAACCTCGCGCCGGCGCGACTGCGGGATGCCGCGGCCGGTATCGGCCACCTTGATCTCGGCGCGGCCGCCGCGCAAGCGCAGCTGCAGCTGGACGCAGCCATGATCGGTGTAGCGCAGCGCATTCGCCAGCAGATTGCGCAGCACGCGCTCCAGCAGCACCGGGTCGCTGCGAACCCATGCTTCGGCGGCCGAGGCATCGCCGTGGGTGCGCAGCTCAAATCGCAGACCCTTGGCGCTGGCGAGAGCCGCCTGGTCCTGGGCCAGGCGCTGCAAGAACTGTCGGAGCGGCAGCGGCTGCCAGTCGGGCTGCACGAGGCCGGCGTCCAGCTTGGAAATGTCGAGCAGGGCGTCGAAGAGCGAGCCGAGGGCGGCCAGCGCCCCGTCCACGTGGCCCATGATGATGGCGGCCTTGTCGCCACGGGGTTCGAGTTGCAGCGCACCCACGAAGAGCGACAGCGCGTGCACCGGTTGGCGCAGGTCATGGCTGGCAGCCGCCAGGAAGCGGCTGCGCGCCTGACCGAGCTCGACGGCGCGGTCACGCTGCACCTGCAGGTCCACCGCCAGCGCCTGCGCCCGGTGGTGGTTGGCCAGGGACTCGCGCAGCGTGCGGTTCATGTGGCTGGCGAAGTTGAGGTTCACCGCCAGCCATACCAGCAGCAGCGCGAAGGCTACAAGAAAGTAGGTGCCCTGGGCGAAGCAGCCGGCCACGAAGAAGCCAAGCACGATGGGCAGCGAGAACGCGTAAAGCGCCGGCAAATGGGCGCTGAGCGAGTGCATCACGCCAGCGCCCAAGCCGCTGAGCAACACCATGATCAGGCCGCGGTGGACGTAGTCACTGCCCGGCAGCCACAGCAGTTCGGCGGCCATCCAGAGCAAGCCGTTTGCGGCCTCCATTCGGGTCACGACTCGCAGACGGCGGGCCGCCGCCTCCGTGCGCGTCGGCCGCCGCCAGACGCGCCAGGCGGCCCAGGCATTGAAGGCGGCGTGGCCGAGCATCGCGGCGAGCCAGGCCAGCACCCACGGCAGGGGCACCACATCACGCATCAGCACGGCGACGGTGATAGCCACCAGGCCGTTGCCGACGATACGCAACGGTTCACCGCGCTTGAGATGACGGGCCAGGTCCGCCCGCACCAGGGCTTCGCGCTCGGCGTCGTGCGTCAGCTCGGGTTGTGACGCCGTGCCTTGGCCGGCCGTCTTGCTCATCGATGCGCCAGCGGGCAGAGTGCCCGTGGCGAGCCATCAATGGCGGGGGCCCAGCGGGACAGGCAAGCGGCTCCATCGAGGCGAGCTGGAAGTCTGAGCAAGAGGCGCGCCTTCGGCCCGCGGAAAGGGCCGTGCAGAGGAGGAGGGCTCGTGACCTGGTCCCGAGACGATGTCGCATTGTGCGACCCTCTTCTATCCCCTTCTGACGCGCCCCTTGCAGCATCCCGCGTTGGCGACATCGCCGAATTCGATCTGGATGCTGCAGGCCGCCGCGCGGCAGGCGTTCAACCGATCAGGCCGGCACTGCGGGCGGCCTCGACGGCCTGCAGGCGATGCACGACGCCAAGGCAGCGGAAGATGGCGGAGACGTGGCCCTTGACCGTCTTCTCATGCATGCCCAGGGCGTGCGAGATCTCCTTGTTGGATTTGCCCTGGCCAAGCTCTCGCAGTACCTCGCGCTGGCGCGGCGTCAGCCCGCTGGGGTCGACGGCCACGTCGGCAGGTGCTTCGGCCGTCAGCGCCATGAAGGGCGGCACGTAGATCTGCCCGCTCATCACCAGGCGCAGGGCTGCCAGCAATGTGGCTGGCCGGGACGACTTGGGGCAGTAGCCGCGCGCGCCGGCACGCAGCGCGCGGCGCACGTCCTCGGGGTCTTCCGACGACGACAGCACCAGGCTGGGGACGTCGGGGTGATGCCGCCCGAGCTGCTCCAGCGTGGCCATGCCCGCCATGCCGTCCATGCGCAGGTCCAGCAGCACGGCGCTCACGTCGGCGTGGCTGTCGAGCTGGCGCAGCGCGTCCTGACCCTCCATGGCATGGAGCACCTCCAGCGGTTCGCCGCCACTGTGCAGAACGCTCGCGACGCCTTCGCGGAACATCGGGTGGTCGTCGACGAGCAAGATCTTCATGAGGCAATGTACAAGGTCGAAAACGCGATGGCTTTGACTTCGACGGTGCCGTCCCGACACCCAAGGCCGCCGTGCCGGGCTTGAACCCTCTCCCTCAGCCCGCTTGTCGCTGCAGCGAAGCCCGAGGGAGCCGTCGTTTTCCAGGCCTTTCCTGACTTCGGCTTAGCGCTTGATTCCCGGGCTCGCCCTGAGCCGCCCGATCGCGTGATGCAAGAGGTCGAGCAACTGGATGTCGATTCGGAAGGCAATCGTTTCATCGCCGGCGAACCTCAGATTCAGGCCCGGGAAACCATCGTCCGTGACGAATGGGCGAAGCGATACAAGACGCCGCTGGTAGAGAAAGTCCCGTTCCTTCGCGGCGGCTGCCGGCAGATCCTGGTGGTCTGCTTTCATCGGCGTCTCTCTCATCGGCGTCCCCGTCACGTCAGGTCAGAGTGACGCCGCAGGAGAGGCCGGCGCTAATTCGTAGGTGTGGCGTACCAGGCCGTCACCGATCTTTCGCGTGTCGGCCAGATGAAGCGCCTTCTGGTCGGTCGTCGCATCGAAGAGGCGCAGGCCGGTTCCCAGTACGACCGGGAAAACGACCTGCCGCAATTGGTCGGCCAGGTTCTGCGCCATCAAGGCGCGCACGAGCTGACGGCTGCCGTAGACCAGGATGTCTCCATCCACCCTGCGCTTGAGCGCCGAGATCTCCTCCACCGCATCGCGGTCGAGCACCGTGGTGTTGCTCCACTGGGGACGCTCGAGCGTCGACGACACGACGTACTTGGGCAGGCTGTTCATCCTGTCCGCCCACTGGCGGCCGACGCGCTCGCCCATGAACGGCGCCCGGGATGCGAACCACTCGAAGCTTCTCCTGCCCAGCAGCAGCGCCTCGGCGGCCAGGACTTCCTCCGTTTCGTTGACGACCCATTCCTGCAGGTCCCTGGCACCCACGAACTTGTGGAACCAGCCGCCTCGCTCGAAGCCTTCCTGGCCGTCCGGGTCCTGGACGACGCCGTCGAGGGTCGCATTGGTGCTGATGACGATCTTTCCCATTTCCGTGCTCCTTTGACAGTGTTGGGCTAACACTCCGGCTTAGACGTCGCGGCTTGGGCAAAGGAGGCGTTCGGGGACCGCCCCGTTTGCGCCCCGGCCGACGTCTATACACAATGGAACTGCACACGGGCAATGAAATCGCGGGGGTGGCGTTGGCGGGAATGGACCTGATGTCGAGAGCGCAGGCCGGCGATGGCCAGGCGTTCCGGGCGCTGACCGAGCCACACCGTCGCGAGCTTCAGCTGCACTGCTACCGGATGCTCGGTTCGTTCCAGGACGCCGAGGACGCTCTCCAGGATTCGATGCTCGCCGCCTGGCGAGGACTCGAGGGGTTCGACGGCCGCGCCTCGCTGCGCACCTGGCTCTACCGCATCGCCACCAACCGATGCCTGGACGCGCTGCGCGCCAGTCGCCGACGTCCGCCAAAGCAGTGGGACATCCCGGGCATCGAACCGCCGGAACCCACGGGCTTCGGCGACATCCACTGGCTCGAGCCCTATCCCGACGCCCTTCTGGACGGTGCGACCACGGTGTCGCCCGGTCCGGAGGCGCGCTACGAGCGGGTCGAATCCCTGTCGCTGGCCTTCGTGACCGCCCTGCAGGTCTTGCCGCCTCGCCAGTTGGCCGTCCTCATCCTGCGCGACGTCCTCGGATTCCACGCGGACGAAGTCGCCGACATGCTGGACACGACCGTCGAGTCGGTCAAGAGCGCCCTCAAGCGCGCGCGTGCGGGAATGCAGCGCCAGCTGCCAGCGATCGGGCTGGAGCGCCGACCTGAGAGCGATCCAGCCACCCACGGCTCGATCGTGGCGAGGTTCGTCAGCGCCTACGAAGCCGCCGACATCGACGCATTGGTGGTCCTGTTCACCGACGACGTCTTCCTGTCGATGCCGCCGATGCCGCTGGAATACCGGGGCAGGGACAGCGTGGCCGGCTTCTTCGCTTTCGTCTTCGGCCTGACGCAGGGATTCCAGCTGGTGCCGACACGAGCCAACGGCCAGCCGGCATTCGGTGTCTATCTACACACGCCCAACGGCATCCAGGGGGTCGGCTTCTTCGTCCTGACCCTCGTCGGCGACCGGATCGGCGCCTTGGTCCGCTTCGAAGACACGGTGCTCCCTGCATTCGGCCTGCCGCCATTGTTGGCGCCGGGCGAACTTTGACCCGCCGGGGAGGCAACGTTGCTTTGACTGCGGCGATGACTGCCGGTGTTCGCTCCAGGTGCTGCGCAGGCCGAACCAGCCTTCGCGCAGGGGCTGGGCGTCGCGGTGCTCGAAGTAGAGCTGACCGTCGACGTAGACCGCCGTGCGGCCATCCTTGACCACGGTCTGCACGAGGTAGTCGTGGTTGGCACGCAGCAGGTGACCGGCATCCAGCCGCTCCTGCAGCAGCACGCGCTCACCACCGCCATACCGGCGCAGCCGCGTGCTGGTGTTGCCGTTGCCGCCGATGCCAACGTAGTACAGGCTCAGTCCGTCGTAGGACGCAAAGGCGCCGTCGCGGCCCAGCGGCGACTCTTCGTGCGGGCCGGTGGCCATCCAGAACTGGTTGAGGTCGCTGAGCCTGTCGTTGGCGCCGCCTTGCACGACGACGCGGCGACGGTATTCGATGAGCAGCTTGCCGCTCAGGCGCCGGTTCAGCCAGACGGTGACACCACCGGCCGTGTCGAGCACGAGGCGGCCGTCCTCCACGCCGACGCGGGAGCCGGGCTTGGGTTCGATCTCGGCCACCCAGCTGGTGTCGTCCAGGCCCCGCGTGAAGTCGTCGCTGAAGATCAGCCGGCCGCGCTCGCCGACAGCCGCCGGGTCAGCCACGGCGGCGCCGCACAGGGCGAACCACAGCAGCAGCGCGCGGCGCTTCACGGCTGGCAGCCGGGCGACGGGTTGGCCGCGGGGCCTTGCGTCGTCTGCGCGACGGGCGCGTCCACCGTGCCGTCGGGCCGGTAGCGCAGCTCCTCGATGGCCACCGAGCGGCGGAACTCGCCACCGCCCGGCAGCTTGCCGTTGAAGTCGAACACTGCGTGGTGGATGGTGTTGACGCCATCGTTCTTGTCCACCAGCACACCGCGCGACGTCCACGGGCCGATGGCGCTCGGGTCGATCATGTAGGCCGCCTCGGTGAAGTGCTCCGCGGGCACGACGTGGATGTCGCCGTCCAGCTCCGTCATGTCGGGCTTGAGCTTCACGCCTTTTTCAATGACAGCAGGCGCTGCACGGCGCAGAAGACGAAGAGCAGGGCGCCGATGACGATCTTGGTCCACCACGAGCTGAGCGTGCCGTCGAAGGCGATCAGCGTCTGGATGAGGCCGAGCACCAGCACGCCGGACAGCGCGCCAGCCACGTAGCCATAGCCGCCCGTCAGCACGGTGCCGCCGATGACCACCGCGGCGATCGCGTCCAGCTCCACGCCCTGGGCATGCTGGCCATAGCCGCTGAGCATGTAGAAGGCGAACAGCAGGCCGGCGAGCGACGCGCAGAAGCCACTGAGGCCGTAGACGGCAACCTTGGTGCGACCGACCGGCAGGCCCATCATCAGTGCCGAGGCCTCGCTGCCGCCGAGCGCGTACACGGTGCGGCCGAAGGCGGTGCAGTGGGCGATCCACAGGCCGCCGCCGAGCACGACCAAGGCGATCACGGCGCCGGGCGACAGGAAGGCGCCCCCGAACAAGGCGATCTGCGTCTGTGACAGCGTGACGAACAGCGGCGCGTCGATGGTGATGCTGTCCACGCTGATCAGGAAGCACAGGCCGCGCGCCAGGAACATGCCAGCCAGCGTGACGATGAAGGGCTGCAGCCTGAACACATGGATGACGACGCCCTGCAGCGCGCCGAAGGCCGCGCCGCCCAGCAGCACGACGACGATGACCCACCCGGCCGGCCAGTGCGCCACCTGCAGCAGCCAGGCCGCGACCATGGTGGTGAGCGCCAGCACCGAGCCCACCGACAGGTCGATGCCGCCGGACAGGATGACGAAGCTCATGCCGACCGCGATGACGAGCAGGAACGCGTTGTCGATGAGCAGGTTCAGCACCACCTGCGTGGAGCCGAAGCCGGTGTAGTTGCTGGCGCCGGCGATGAAGAGCACGGCCATCAGCGCGACGCTGACCCAGCTCGTGAAGGAGGGTGCGGCCATCGCCGTTCGCAAGGCCTTCATGCCTTCCTCCACGTCGACCAGGCCGAGGACTGCGAGATGCAGACCGCGAACACGACGACCGCCTTGACGACCATGGTGACCTGCGGCGGCACGCCCAGCGCGTAGATGGTGGACGTCAGCGTCTGGATGATGAGCGCGCCGATGAGGCTGCCGGCCAGGCTGAACTTGCCGCCGCTCAACTGCCCGCCGCCCAGCGTCACGGCGAGGATGGCATCCAGCTCCAGCAGCATGCCGGCGTTGTTGGCGTCGGCACTCTTGATGTTGGACGAGATCATCAGCCCCGCCAGCCCCGCGCCGAGGCTGCAGTAGACATAGACGAAGAAGACGATGGCCGCCGTGCGCACGCCGGCCAGGCGCGCGGCGACCGGGTTGATGCCGACGGTCTGGATGAAGAGCCCGAGCGCCGTGCGCTTCATCAGCAGCCCGGTCAGGCCCGCGACGACGGCGACGACGAAGAGCGACACCGGCAGGCCCAGCAGGTGGCCGCCGCCGAGCCAGAAGAAGCTGGCGGGTTCGTAGACGGTGATGATCTGGCCGTCGGTCAGCAACTGCGCGAGGCCCCGGCCGGCCACCATCAGGATCAGCGTGGCGATGATGGGCTGCAGGCCCAGGGCCGACACCAGCAGGCCGTTCCACAGGCCGCACAGCAGCGCGGCGCCGAGGGCCGCGGCGAAGGCGACCGCGAGGCCCTGCGAGCCGACGAGCACGCAGCCCACCGTGCCGGCGATGGCGACGACGGCGCCCACCGAGACGTCGATGCCGCGCGTGGCGATGACCAGCGTCATGCCCAAGGCGGCCAGCATCAGCGGCGCGGCACGGTGCAGGATGTCGACGAGGCTGCCGTAGAGGTGGCCGTCCTTGATCTCCAGGTGCAGGAAACCCGGCACGAAGATGGCCGCGACGGCCAGCAGCAGCGCGAGCGCGGCGACAGGCCGGAGCAGGGGATGGCGCCAGAGGGCGGCGCGCGCGGGCGGAGAAGACATGGCAAGCGTGGGAGAACTCATGGGGACTTGAAATGCAGCGCCGTCGCTTCGCCACGGTAGAGGACGGACCGGGGTTTCGCGCTGCTGCCGCTGGCATCGACCAGCGTCACGTTGAAGCGGCGTTGCGCAACGAGGCCAGGGAAGCGACCCTCGCGCGCGCCGACGTGCAGCACGCCCCTGGCATCGTCCCAGCGCAGCGTGACGGTGGCGCGCTCGCCGGTTTCGTAGCGGTAGGTCTCCCCGTCGTCCTCGTAGAGCGTGAACTGCGCGTCTGCGCCGGGGTAGATGCGGATGTCGTAGGGCGCATCGGGCTGCTGGCCGACATGCTCGATGACCGGGCCCATGGGCACGATGCTGCCGGCGCGCACGAACAGCGGGAACTGGTCCAGCGGGTACTCGCGGGCCACGGATTGGCCGCCGGCATGGCGGCGGCCGCTCCAGAAGTCGAACCACGCGGCCCCGGCCGGCAGCAGCGTGGCCTGGCGCTTGTCGATGTGGCGCTGCTGGTCGGCAAGCGCCAGCAGCTGGCCGGGCGTGCGCCAGGCCAGGCGCAGCTTGCGCCCGCCTCCGTCCTGGTAGAACTCGATGCGCAGCTTCACGGCCTGTCCGGCGTTCAGCATGACGCGCTTGCCCTCGAAGCGCGCGGCACCGTTCTTCCAGTCGTCGACGATCAGCTTGTCGTCCAGCCACAGGCGAAAGCCATCGTCGCCTTCGAGGCCGATCTCGTACTCGCCGGATTCCGGCGCGACCAGCGTGCCCTGCCAGCGCGCCGAGAACTGGTTCAGGCTCTGCAGGCCGGGCGGCACGCTGCCAAGCGGCGCGGGCGGCCAGTCGTGGGCGACCGGGCCGTCCACGGTGCGGCTGGCCGGCTTCTCGAAATTCATGCCGGCGAAGTACTCCAGCGCCAGCCCCGGCTCGCCGGAAGGCGTGCGCAGCGCGCTGGCGGGAATCGTGGCGGCGGGCGGCACCTCGGCATAGAGCGTGGACCGGGTGACGGGTTGCACGAGGAAGGCCGGGCCGAACATATAGATGTCGTCCACCTTGCGCAGCGCGGTCTCGTCGGGGAAGTCCATCGCCAGCCCGCGCATCATCACGTAGCCCTGCTCGTGGCTGCGCCAGGCCAGGCCGTAGAGATAGGGCAGCAGCCGGTAGCGCAGCTGGGCGGCGCTCAGCAGCGAGCGGTAGACGGCCGGGTCCAGCGTCTTGTACAGGTAGGGCTCGCGTTCGACGTCCGTGCCGTGGATGCGGTAGATGGGGTTGAAGATGCCGAACTGGTTCCAGCGCGCGTACAGCTCGCGCCAGGCGGGGTTGCGCTCGCCGCCGGGGTAGGGCACGAAGAAGCCGCCGGTGTCCTGCGACCAGTAGGGCGTGCCGGCCATGCCGACGTTCAGGCCGCCGGCGATCTGCGCGCGCAGCGCGGCCCAGCTGGACGTCGTGTCGCCCGACCAGGGCAGCGCCGCGTAGCGCTGCTGGCCGGCCCAGGCCGAGCGGGTCAGCGTCATCGCGCGCTTGTTGCTGCTGGCGCGCTGGCCTTCGTAGACGCCGCGGGTGGTCACCAGGCTGTAGACGTTGAGGTAGCGCGTGAAGTCGCCCATCGCGTTGCGGCCGAGGCGCTTGATGTCGGCCTCGACCTCGCCGGCGTCGTGGGCGGCCCCGCCCACTTCGACCTCGGTGCCGTCCATCCACAGCGCGTCGACGCCGATGTCGAGCAGGCCCTTCTTGACGTGCTTGAAGTAGATGGCGCGGCCTTCGGCGCTGAAGGCGTCGTAGATCTGCGCCTTGCCCGAGATCCAGTGCTTGGGCGCGAAGCGCAGGCCCTTCGAATCCAGCTCTTTGGCCAGTGCTGTGTCATCACCGACCGAGGGCCAGATGGACACCATCAGCTTGGTGTTCAGTTCGCGGTGCAGCGTGTCGACCATGCCGCGCGGGTCGGGGAAGCGCTCGGCGTTCCACGTCATGCCGCTCCAGCTGCCGTCCTTGTCGCCGCCCCAGTACTGCCAGTCCTGCACGATGGTGTCGAGCGGGAAGTGCTCGGCGCGAAAGCGCTTCGCGACGTCGAGCAGCTGCTGCTGGGTCTTGTAGCGCTCCTTGCTCATGAACAGGCCCAGGGCGCTCTTCGGGAACAGCGGCGCCGCGCCGGTGAGCTGGCGGTAGCCGGCCATCAGGTCGTCCATCGTCGTGCCGGCGACGAGGTAGTAGTCGGCGCCGGCCGGCGCGCTCTCGGCCCAGAAGCGCGCGCCCTGCGCGTCGTCGGTGAAGCGCATCTTGGAATAGATGTCCCACAACACGCCCCAGCGCCGCGTCGAGACCATGAAGGGCAGCACGATGCCGATATTGGTCTGCACCATCAGCACGTCGCGGCCGCGGTAGTCCATGTAGGACTCGTTGTACTGACCCAGCCCGTACAGCGACTCGTCAGCCGTGAGGCTGAAGGCTTGCGTCATGGCGTAGGTCGGCGCGCCGGAGATCTCGACGGGGTTGAGCGCGGCGGGCGCCTGCTCGCGGGTGAACAGGCTGCCGTCGGGCCGGTAGAAGGCCACCGCGCCGCTGCGCTTGTCGATATCCACGCGCAGCGCGGCGCTCGTCAGCACCAGCGCGTCGGCGGAGTCCTTCACTTCGAACGGCACCGCCTGGGGCGAGGCCACGACGACGAGGCTCGATTGCGTCGCATGGCTCTGGCCCAGGTTCGCCGTCACACGGACCAGGCCAGGCCCGTAGAACAACACGTTGCGCGTCAGGGCGCCGAGCTGCAGCTGCACGCCGGCATCGAGACGCGTCCACGCGAAGCCCTGCGCCGTGGCGGGCAGCGGTTCACGCAGCGTCTGGCCGTGCGCGTCCAGGCCCGTGCTGGCGGATGCTGCGCCCGCGCACAACAGCCACGCGGCGGCCAGCAGCGCGCGCAAGGGATGGCGGGAAGCGAACGAGGTCATGCGTCAACCGCTTCGATGGCTGCCGGCTCGGCGGCGATGACTTCAAGCACGCTGCGCTCGTCCAGCTCGCCGCGGCGGTAGACGCCCGCCGCACGGCGGTCACGCAGCACGAGGATGCGGTCGCTGCAGTGCAGGACCTCAGGCAGCTCGGAGGAGATGAAGAGGATGGACATGCCCATTTGACCGTTCTCGTCTTCGCGATGGGCGAGCGCGCGCACGGCGTCCATCAGGTCTTCCTTGGCGCGCACGTCGATGCCGCGCGTGGGTTCGTCGAGGATGAGCACGGCCGGCTCCGTCGCCAGCCAGCGAGCCAACAGGGCTTTCTGCTGGTTGCCGCCGCTGAGCTGGCCGATGGGTGTGTCGGCGCTCGCGGTCTTGATGCCCAGCCGCTTGATGTAGTCGTCGGCCAGCGCCTGCTGCTGCTCATGGCTCATGACCAGGCGCAGGCCTGCCCTGGCCTGCAGCGCCAGCAGGATGTTGTCTCGCACGGAGAGGTCGAGGATGGCGCCTTCGTGCTTGCGGTCCTCGGAGCAGAAGGCGATGCCGGCGGCGATGGCCTGGCGCGGCGAATGCCAGCGGCCGGTATGGCCGTTGGTTTCGACATGGCCCGCGTCGGCCGTGTCGGCACCGAACAGCAGGCGTGCGGCCTCGGTGCGACCGGAGCCGAGCAATCCGGCCAGGCCCAGCACCTCGCCGCGCCGCAGCTCCAGGTCCAGCGGGTGCAGCGCGCCGCTGCGGCCCAGCCCCGAAGCCTTCAGCACAGGGGCACCGGTCTTGGCGGCGCGGCTGTCCAGCCGCGTGGGTTGCTGGTCGGGCGGCGCGCCCACCATCTTGTTGACCAGAGCCAGGCGGCTCAGGTCGCTCGCCAGGTACTCGCCCTCGGTCTCGCCATTGCGCATGACCGTGATGCGATCGGCGAGTGCATAGGTCTGGTCGAGGAAGTGGGTGACGAAGAGGATGGCCAGGCCCTGGTCGCGCAGGCGGCGCAGCACGGTGAAGAGGCGCTGCACGGCCGCGTCGTCCAGGCTGGACGTGGGCTCGTCGAGGATGAGCACCTTCGCCTGCACGCGCAGCGCGCGGGCGATGGCCACCATCTGCTGCACGGACAGCGAGTAGCGCGACAGCGGCGCGGTGACGTCGATGTCGAGGTCCATCTGCGCCAGCACGCGGCGGGCTTCGGCGCGCGCTGCGGGCCAGTCGATGCGGCCCAGTCCCCGCAGGGAATGGCGCGGGAAGCGGCCCGCGCAGATGTTCTCCGCGACGCTGAGATTGGTGCAGAGGTTGACCTCCTGGTAGACGGTCTGGATGCCCAGGGCCTGGGCGTCCTCGGTGCGGCGCGGCGCAATGACCTGGCCTTCCAGTTTGATCTCGCCGGCGTCGGGGGTGTACAGCCCCGTTAGCACCTTGATCAGCGTGGATTTGCCGGCGCCGTTCTGGCCCATCAGCGCGTGGACTTCGCCGGGGAAGAGGCGCAGGCTGACGTCGGTCAGGGCCTTCACGCCGGGGAAGGATTTGTGGATGCCGGACAGTTCCAGCACGGGGGAGGTCGTCGTTGTCATGTCTGTGCACCCGTTGGTTGGTGCCACGAGTGGTGCGGGGATTTCGCCCCCGCGGGCGAGTCACTTTCTGGGCCGCCAGAAAGTAACCAAAGAGCTCCCCCCTGGCCGCCCCGCCCGCCGCTTCGCTGCGGGTTCCCTGCGGTACTCAGCCCCGAAGCCCCGCGCCGAACTCGCGCCGCTACGCTCTGCTCGAACAAGCGTCGCGAGTCAGTTCTTGAGGCGAGCTTCGCTCGCGGGCTTCGGGTCTTCCGTTCCTCGGCGGGGCTAAAAGGGGGCATACAGAAATACATCCACCTCCCGAACTCAAGGTTTGGCAGTTGGCTGTTGGGCTGTTCAAAGGGACCCCTTTGGAGGAGCCGAGAAGCGCAGGAGTCCGAGGCGCGGGCGAAGCCCGCTTCGATGACTGACTCCGCGCAGCTGTCTGACCGCAGCGTAGCGAAGGGAGTTCTGCGCGGGCCTTGGGCTCCGAGCGCCGCAGGGCACCCCTCGCAGAGGGGCAACGGAGCAGGGGCGACTCTTTGCCTTCTTTCTGGTCGCTCAGAAAGAAGGTCGCCCGCCGGGGCGAACTCCCGGCTGGGCCTGGCCACTAACCCGAACTCCGAAAAACGCACGACTCAGTATTTCCGATTGGGCAACTCTTTGGCCGCCACCTCGGCCGGGAACACGCCCTCGTTCACCGTGATCCGCTTCTCGATCGGCTTCTTGGCCACCACGTCCTTGGCCAGCTGCATCAGCTGCGGCCCGAGCAACGGGTTGCACTCGACGGTCACGTTCAGCTTGCCGGCCTTCATCGCCTCGAACGCGCCGCGCACGCCGTCGATCGAAATGATGACGATGTCCACCCCAGGCTTGAGCCCGGCTTCCTCGATCGCCTGGATCGCACCGATCGCCATGTCGTCGTTGTGCGCGTACAGCACGTCGATCTTCTTGTCGCGCTGCTTCAGGAAGGACTCCATGACCTCCTTGCCCTTAGCGCGCGTGAACTCGCCGGACTGCGAGCGGATGATCTGCAGCTTGGGGTTGGTCTTGATGACTTCCTCGAAACCCTTCTTGCGGTCGATGGCCGGGGCCGAACCCACGGTGCCCTGCAGCTCGACAATGTTCAGCGCGGCGTTCGGCGTCTTGGCCGCACGCTCGAGCAGCCACCTCGCGGCCTTGCGGCCTTCCTCGACGAAGTCGGAGCCGATGAAGGTGACGTACAGCGACGGGTCGCTGACCTTGACGGCACGGTCGGTCAGGATGACGGGGATGCCGGCCGTCTTGGCTTCCTTGAGCACCGTGTCCCAGCCGCTTTCCACGACCGGCGAGAAGGCGATGACGTCGACCTTCTGGGCGATGTAGCTGCGGATGGCCTTGACCTGGTTCTCCTGCTTCTGCTGCGCGTCGGCGAATTTCAGCGTGATGCCAGCCTCCTTGGCCGCGGCCTTGATGGACGCGGTGTTGGCGGTGCGCCACTCGCTCTCGGCGCCGACCTGGGAGAAGCCGAGCACCAGTGGCGCGGCCAGGGCGCCGAAGGCGGACAGGGACAACGCGGCGGCGAGCAGCGTGCGGCGAACAATGAGTGTCTTCATTCGGTGGTCTCCGTTGGGGGTTTGACGATCTAACGTAGCAATCGCAGGCCGTAAAGCCCGCCGGCGATGGAACCTGGCTGGGCGACGAACTTCACGTTGAGTTTGCCGCCGGCGGCGCGCACGAGTTCGGCTGGCAGCGGGAACTCGCGCGTGTAGACCTCATCGCGCGTTTCAGGACTTGCCGGCTTGCCCAGCTCGATCTCGGCAACGAGCTGACCGTTGACGACGAGATCGAAGCGGCGGCCGGCGTCGCCCCTGGCGAAGCTCAGGCGCAGCACGCGGGCCTGGGCCTGCGGGTCGTTCAGGTCGTAGCTGAACCATTGCCGCGCATGCCGCCATCGGCCGGCCGCGGCGATGCCGCTCTCGGCGCCTTCGCCCTTGAAGCCGTGGTCGGACTCCGGCTGCTGCTCGCCGGGCGCGACCTGGTCGATGGTCTGCGCGTCCAGCGCCAGCCGCGCCTGCTCGGCCTTGGCCAGCTCGACGCGCAGCAGGCTTTGCTGGGCCGGCGTGCTGCGCGCCCAATAGACCATGTAGCGCGAGTCGTGCAGGCGGAAGAAGGGGATGAGCTGCAGGTTCTCCGCACCCTTGCGGCCCTGGATGAGGCCGGGCGCGGTGAAGGTCAGCGGCTGGCCGGGCACGGGCTTGAAGCGGCGGATGAAATCGGCCTGGTCGCTGACGAACACCGGCGCGGCCTCCTGCGGGCAGACGGCACCCTGCGCGATGTGGCCCATTCGCGAGTCGTCGGCGCGAAAGCTCAGCATCTCGCCGGGCTGCGGCGTCTTGGCCGCCAGCACGATGGGGCCGTGCAGCACGGCGACATAGTTCTTCAGGCCGGGCATGGGCTCGAGCTTCGTGCGCATGGGCAGCTCGACGTCGACCTGGTCGCCCGCGACCCAGCTGCGGCGCAGTTCGACATGGCCGTCGGGGCTGGCCTTCACGGCGACCGGCTTGCCGTTGAGCCTGAGCTTCAACGCACCCGGCGCGACCCAGCCGGGGTAGCGGATCTTCAGCGCGAACGTGCCCGTGTCGTTGACGGTCAGCCGCGTGCGTGGCTCGTCCGGGAAGCGGGTGCTCTGCGTGACGTGGATGCCGCGCTCGCGCCAGTCCAGCGTTGACGCGATGAAGAGGTTGACATACAGCGAGTCCTCATCGTGCGCGTAGATGAACTCGCCATGGCGCGCGTGGCTCTCGATGCCGGAGCC
This sequence comes from Burkholderiales bacterium, assembly GCA_019509985.1. Lineage (GTDB taxonomy): Bacteria > Pseudomonadota > Gammaproteobacteria > Burkholderiales > Burkholderiaceae_C > Pelomonas. Next base: position 16,965 of record JAEKLF010000072.1, read on the forward strand.
GACGCAGCACCACATGCCTTCGTCCACCTGCGAGTAGACGCGGTAGTGCTGCGGCCGCATCGGCGTGAAGTAGACGAAGCCACCCTCGCCCGGATGCTGGGACGCGAGGATGTGGTTGTAGAGGGTGCGCTCGTAGAAGTCGGCGTACTGACCTTGCTCGGGCGCCGCACGCTGCAGCAGCGCCGTCAGCTTGAGCATGTTGTAGCTGTTGCAGGTCTCGGGGCCTTCCACCTCGTCCAGCATGGGCCGGAAGTCTTCCGCCGGGTGGAAGTGCTCCTTGACGCTGTTGCCGCCGATGGCGACCGTGCGCTTCTCGGTCACCGTGCGCCAGAAGAACTCCGCGGCGCGGCGACCCTCGTCCTCGCCGCCGATCTGCGCGATGCGGGCGAAGCCGATGACCTTGGGGATCTGCGTGTTGGCGTGCAGGCCGGTCAGCCTGTCCTGGCCGGCGGCCAGCGGCTGCAGCAGGGCCTGGTGCGAGAAGCGCCGCGCCAGCGCGAGGTAGCGCAGGTCGCCCGTCATCTCGGCCACGTCGGCCAGCACCTCGTTCATGCCGCCGTGCTCGGCGCGCAGCATGTCCTGCATCTGCGCGTCGCTCAGCGGCGTGGTCAGGCGCAGTGCCCAGTCCGACAGGCGGATGAGCATGAGCTTCGCGTCGGCGTTGCCGGTGTGCACCCAGGCGTCGCGCAGGCCGGCGAAGAGCTTGTGCAGGTTGTACCAGGGCACCCAGCGGCCGTTGACGGAGAAGCTGTCGACCTTGAGGTCACCGGCGGCGACCTGGCTCCAGGCCTTCGCGCCATCGGGGATGCCGCCGAGGTAGCCGGTGCCGATGGCGTCCTGGCAGCGCTTGAGTTCGGCGACGAAGTGGTCGAGGCGCTGCTTCACCTCGGCGTCGCCGGTGCTGGCCGCCATCAGCGCCAGTGCCGACAGGTAGTGGCCCCCCATGTGGCCGTCCAGCCCGCTGGACTCCCAGTTGCCGTAGCTCGGCACGGGCACCGGCAGGCCGGCCTCGCGGCGGAAGGGCGCCAGCAGTCGCTCGGGGTCCAGCGCCAGCAGGTAGTGCAGGTCGGTGGTCTGCGCGTCGAGGAAGGGACCGTCCTGCAGACGCACGCGATCCAGCGCAAAAGCCTGCGTCACCGCCAGCGCGCCGTGCGTGCACAGCGCGATGGCCACGGCGGCGAGCAGGCGTTTCATCAGCTGCTCAGGCGCACGGCCCACAAGGACACGCCGCCGGCCGACAGCGCGCTGAAGCTGACGACGAAGGCGCTGGAGTTCGTATTCCACTGACGGGACAGTACGCCCTTGTAGGTCGAGCCGCCGCTGACCACTGTGAGCTTGTTGCTGCCGTTGTGCGTCCACGTGCCCGTCATGCCGCCGCTGCCGCCGACCGTGCCGTCGGCGTTCAGCGTCACGAGGATGGAGGCCTTGCTCGTCGCCGTGATGTCCTTGCCGTGGTTGACGAGCTTGTAGGTGCCGGCGGCCTGGGCGGCGCTGACGTCGGCCGTCTGCGCCGGGCTGGCCAGGCTCAGCGGCGCGTAGCGCAGCGGTGCAATGACGAGCCAGCCGTCCTCGTTCAGGTGCATCTCGTGCACGCGGATCTCGTGGGCCTCGCCCGTGTTCGGAAAACGTGTGTGGAAGATGATGAAGTACTGGCCCGTGGCCGCGTCATGGTAGGCCGAGTTGTGGCCGGGAGACACGTAGCCCAGCGCCGTGCCGGTCTCGAAGCTCGCGTTCACGTAGTTGTGGCCGCCCATCAGCTTCATGCCGTAGGGCGCGATGCTGGGCCGGTCGAAGGGCACGCTGGCTTTGACCGTAGCCATGTCGGTGCCGCCGCCGTCCAGGTAGGGACCGTCCGGCGCGAGCGAGCGCGCGACGCGCACGTTGTAGCCGCCGTTGGCCGCCAGGCCGCCCCAGGACGTGAACAGGTAGTAGTACTTGCTCGTCGGGCTGTAGAGGATGTAGGCGCCTTCGATCTCGGCATGGTTGCCGCCCAGCAGGTGCTTGCCATAGCCCTGGCCGGTGACGGGCAGACCAGTCTCCGGGTCCATGGCCATGATGAAGATGCCGCCCGAGTAGGAGCCGTAGACCATCCACAGCTTGCCCGTCGCGTCCTTGAAGACCTGCGGGTCGACGACGTTGGGGTGCTTGGTCGCGTCGTACGTCGTGCCGTCTTCTGACACGCCCACCATGCCGGACTTCAGCAGCAGCTGCTTGTTGACGTAGGGCCCTTCGATGTTGGTCGCCACGGCCACGCCCAGTGCCGACAGCGGACTGCTGCCCTGGCAGGAGCAGTAGTACATGTAGAACTTGCCGTCGTCGAGCCTGGCGACGTCGGGCGCCCACAGGTCGGTCACCGTGGTCCAGGCGAAGGTGGCGGCCAGCTCGGTGGTGACCTTGTTGCCGAACAACGCGTTGTTGTTGTCGACACCGTCGGCCAGCTTGGTCCAGTTCATCAGGTCCGTCGTCTTGGCCGCCGCGAGGTGGGAGCCGAAGACATAGAACGCGCTGCCGGAGCGGATGACCGACGGGTCATGGACCGAGGCGTTGCCAAACGTGAGCGCCGTCTGGACCGGGTTGGTGTTGGTGGAGGTCGCCGGGGTGGAATCGACGGGCGTGGTGGCGCCCGTGCTGCCGCCACCGCCGCCGCCGCCGCCGCCGCCGCAGGCGGTCAGGGCGACGGCAGCAGAGCTCGCAAGGAAGTTGCGTCGGTTCTGGAAGGCCATGATGTGTTTGTCTCCGGGTCTGATGGTTGGGGCCGGCGCAGCCTAGGAGGCTCGGCGGTGGCGCACCAATGACATTGCAGACGCGGTCGATCCTGGTTTTGATATGCCGTGTGCGGGCCACGGACACAGCGCAACGCCTGGGCAAGCAGCATGGTGGGCCCAGGGTTGCGGATCGGATGAAGGCGTTGGCCGTACGAGGGCGGTCAGCCCTCGACAGCAACCACGACGATGGACTTGGCCGGCAGCTTCAGCATGAGCTTGCCGTCGACGGCTTGCGCCTCGAACGCGACGGGCACGACCTGCGCCGGCTTGCCGAGTTCGTTCTGCGCATCCATCGCGCCGGCGGTCAGCAGCTTGCCCTTGACGGCCTTGGCTGCCTTGGCGCCGACCTGCAGCGTCAGCTCCGCGGCCTGCGTCGGGTTCGAGTTCACCAGGCCCACGTAGAGCTTGCCGTCCTTGCCGCGCGCCGCGGTGGCACTCAACTCAGGCATCTCGGCCGTGCCGACCTTGTAGACCGGGTTGTTCTCGATCTTGGCGGGCAGCGAGGTCGCGTCCTGGAAGGGCGTGTACAGCGCAAACGCGTGGTACGTCGGCGTCAGCACCAGCTTGTCCTTGCTCGTCTGGATCATGGCCTGTAGCACGTTGACCATCTGCGCGATATTCGTCATGTGCACGCGGTCGGCGTGGGCATGGAAGACGTTGAAGTGCAGGGCTGCCAGCAGCGCGTCGCGCAGCGTGTTGCGCTGGACCAGGAAGCCGGGGTTGCTGCCGGGGTCTGGGTCGTACCAGCTGCCCCACTCGTCGAAGTAGAAGCCGATCTTCTTGCTCGGGTCGTTCTTGTCGAGGACGGCCGTGTTCCTGGTGATGATCTCGTCGATGTTGCGGACGTTGGCCAGCGTCGAGATCCATTCGCTTTCAGGAAAGCCGACCGCCGAGCCCTTCTTCTCCCACTGTCCGGTGGGCAGCGTGTAGGAATGGTGCGAGATCGCGTTGACGCTGTGCACGCCCTTGCTGAGTGCCTCGGTCCACTCGGTCTGCATGCCGTTGCCGCCACTGGCGATGAAGATGGGGCGGTTGTCGCCCGGCGTCTTCAGGAAGGTGGCGACCTGGCGGTACTGGTCCGCGTAGTACTCGGGGCGCATGTTGCCGCCGCAGCCCCAGGCCTCGTTGCCGACGGCGAAATAGTTGACGCGGAAGGGCTTGTCGCGGCCGTTCTTGCGGCGCAACTGCGCCAGCGTGGAGTTGCCGGTGGCGGTCATGTACTCCAGCCACTCCGCCATTTCCTGCGCGCTGCCGGTGCCCAGGTTGCCGTTGACGTAGGCCTCAGCGCCGAGCTGCTCGACGAGATCGAAGAACTCATGCGTGCCGACGGCGTTGTCCTCGGGCACGCCGCCCCAGGTGGTGTTGACCTTGACGGGACGGTTCTTGCGCGGGCCGATGCCTTCGCGCCAGTGATATTCGTCGGCGAAGCAGCCGCCGGGCCAGCGCACCAGCGGCACGTGCAGCTCCTTGAGCGCCGCGACGACGTCCTTGCGCCAGCCGCGCACGTTGGGGATCTTGGAGTCGGGCCCGACCCACATGCCTTCGTAGATGCCGGTGCCCAGGTGCTCGGCGAACTGGCCGTAGACGTTGCGGTGGATGACGGGGCCGGGCTGGTCGGCATTGACGACCAGCTTGATGTCGGCGGCCAGGGCACTGGCGCCGACGGCGAGCGTCGCGACGAGCGCGAGCAGTTGCTTCTTCATGTCTTTTGTCTCCTTCGTTGTTCTGTTCGGGTCCGTGCGTCTCAGTTGCGCGTCAGGACCCCGTCGCGGCGGCGCCAGACGCCGCGCTCGTTGGGCTCGCGCAGCACAGCGGGCAGCAATGCGCGCGGCAGGTTCTGGTAGCAAACCGGGCGCAGGAAGCGCTGAATGGCGGCGGTGCCGACGGAACTGCTGCGGCCGTCGCTGGTCGCCGGGAACGGGCCGCCGTGGACCATCGCCGTCGATACCTCGACGCCGGTCGGGTAGCCGTTGGCCAGGATGCGGCCGACCTTGCGCTCCAGCGCCGGCAGCAACATGCGAGCGGCGGCCAGGTCCGCTTCGTCCTCGTCCTGCAGCTGCAGCGTGGCGGTCAGCTGGCCTTCCAGGCCCTCGATGACGGCGAGCACCTCGGCGAGGTCCTTGCAGGCGATCAGCAGCGAGGCCGGGCCGAAGATTTCGGACTGCATGGCGTGGTTGGCCAGGAAGGCCGCGCCGGTCGTCTTGAACAGCGCGGGCGCGCCCTTGCAGCCGGCGGACTCGCCGCGCAGCAGCGTGGCCACTTCGGCCTGGCCGGCGAGCTGGTCTTCACCGCGCTGGTAGGCGCTGGCGATGCCAGGCGTCAACATGGTGCCGGCGGCCACCGGCTTGAGCGCCTCGGCCGCGGCGCCGGCGAAGCGGTCGAAATCCGCGCCCGCCAGGCCCAGCACAAGGCCAGGGTTGGTGCAGAACTGGCCGACACCCATCGTCAGCGAACCCGCGAAGCCGGTCGCGATCTCGGCGCCACGTGCCGCCAGCGCGCCAGGCAGCAGGACGACGGGGTTGATGCTGCTCATCTCGGCGTAGACCGGGATGGGCTGGGGCCGCGAAGCTGCCGCGGCCATCAGCGCCAGGCCACCGCTGCGCGAGCCGGTGAAGCCGACCGCCTGGATGGCGGGGTGGCGTACCAGCGTGTCGCCGATGCCGTGGCCGCTGCCGGTCAGCAGCGCGAACACGCCAGCCGGCAGGTTGGACAGCTTGACGGCCTCGACGACCGCGCGGCCGACGAGCTCTGACGTACCCGGGTGGGCCGAATGCGCCTTGACGACGACCGGGCAGCCGGCGGCCAACGCGGCAGCGGTGTCGCCACCGGCGACCGAGAAGGCCAGCGGGAAATTGCTCGCGCCGAAGACCGCCACGGGGCCGACGCCGACGAAGCGCAGGCGCAGGTCCGGGCGCGGCGGCGTGCGGGTGGGCAGCGCGGAGTCGATGCGCGCGTCCTGCCAGCTGCCTTCGCGCAGCAGCTCGGCGAACAGCTTGAGCTGGTTCATCGTGCGGCCGCGTTCGCCTTCCAGGCGGGCGCGCGGCAGGCCGGTCTCGGCCATCGCGCGCACGATGAGGTCATCGCCGAGCGCCAGGATCTGCGCGGCGATCTGCTCCAGGAAGTCGGCGCGCTCCTGGTCGGTCGTCGCGCGGTAGGTGTCGAAGGCCGCGCCGGCGAGGGCGCAGGCTTCGGACACCTGGGCCGCGTCCACCGCGTTGAAGTCGGGGCCGAGGGCTTCGTTCTTGCTCGGGTCGAAGGCCTGGAAGGGCTTGCCGGCGCCGCGCACCGGCTGGCCGTTGATCAGCGCCAGGCCCTGGATGGTGTTGCTCATGGAGAAGAAATCCTTAATGGGAATGGCGCGGCACGGCCGAGCCGCGCTTGCCGCGCAGGAAGTCGAAGTCGCAGCCCTCGTCGGCCTGCAGCACGTGCTGCACGTAGAGCTGGCGGTAGCCGCTGGCGTCGGCCGGGTCGACGGTCTGGGCCGCGGCCCAGTCAGCCAGGCGCTGCTGCAGCTCGGCGTCGGAGATGTCCAGGTGCAGGCGGCCGGCGGCGCAGTCCAGCTCGATGAAGTCGCCTTCCTTGACGACCGCCAGCGGCCCGCCGGCGCGCGCTTCCGGCGCCACGTGCAGCACGACGGTGCCGTAGGCGGTGCCGCTCATGCGGGCGTCGGAGATGCGCACCATGTCCTTCACGCCGGCTGCGAGCAGCTTGGGCGGCAGGCCCATGTTGCCGACCTCGGCCATGCCAGGGTAGCCCTTGGGGCCGCAGTTCTTCATGACGAGGATGGAGCTGGCGTCCACGACGAGGTCAGGGTCATTGATGCGCGCCTTGTAGTCCTCGAAGTGCTCGAACACGACGGCGCGGCCGCGGTGCTTCATCAGCTCGGGCGTGGCGGCCGAGGGCTTGAGCACGGCGCCGCGCGGCGCGAGGTTGCCACGCAGGATGCAGATGCCGCCGTCCGCGATCAGCGGGTTGTCCAACTGGCGGATGACTTCGTCGTCGTAGATGGGCGCGTCGACGCAGTTGGCCCACAGGCTCTTGCCGTTGACGGTCAGCGCGTCGGGGTTGGGCAGCTTGCCGGCCTCGCCCAAGCGGCGGATGACGGCGGGCAGGCCGCCGGCGTAATAGAACTCTTCCATCAGGAAGCGGCCCGAAGGCAGCAGGTCCACCAGCGTGGGCGTGCCGCGGCCGATGCGGGTCCAGTCTTCCAGCTCCAGGTCCACGCCGATGCGCCCGGCGATGGCCTTCAGATGGATGACGGCGTTGGTCGAGCCACCGATGGCGGCATTGACGCGGATGGCGTTTTCAAACGCTTCCTTGGTCAGCACCTTGGAGAGCGTGAGCTGCTCCCAGACCATGTCGACGATGCGCATGCCGGACAGGTGGGCCATCACATAACGGCGCGCGTCCACGGCAGGGATGGCGGCGTTGTGCGGCAGCGAGGTGCCCAGCGCCTCGGCCATGCAGGCCATCGTCGAGGCCGTGCCCATCGTGTTGCAGGTGCCGGCCGAGCGCGAGTGGCCGGCCTCGGCGGCCAGGAAGTCGTGCATGCTGATTTCGCCGGCCTTGACCTGCTCGTGCAACTGCCACACGGCCGTGCCGGAGCCGATGTTCTTGCCGTTGAGCTTGCCGTTGAGCATGGGCCCGCCGGTGACGACGATGGCCGGCACGTCGACGCTGGCCGCGCCCATCAGCAGCGCGGGCGTGGTCTTGTCGCAGCCCACCAGCAGCACGACGGCGTCCATCGGGTTGCCGCGGATGCTTTCCTCGACGTCCATGCTGGCGAGGTTGCGCGTCAGCATGGCGGTCGGGCGCAGGTTGGACTCGCCGTTGGAGAACACCGGGAACTCGACCGGCCAGCCGCCCGCTTCGATGATGCCGCGCTTGACGTGCTCGGCCAGCTTGCGGAAGTGGGCGTTGCAGGGCGTCAGCTCGCTCCAGGTGTTGCAGATGCCGATGATGGGCTTGCCCTGGAACTCATGGTCGGGGATGCCCTGGTTCTTCATCCAGGAGCGGTACATGAAACCGTTCTTGTCCTGGGTGCCAAACCACTCGGCCGAGCGCAGTTTGACTTTGCTCTTCTTGTCCTCAGTCGTCATGTCTTGTCTCGATGTCGTTCTGGCAGCCTGCAGGTTGGCCGCTACAGCCAGCTGGCGGGGCGGTTCACGCGCCGACAGCCGTTAAATCGATGCTAGGGGCCGAAGGAATTGCAATCCAATCAATTTCCGCAATGTACCGATGCTGTTTCGGATATCAGTCGCGGCGGGACGGCTTGCCGAACAGCGGCATGCCGTCAGCGCTCCAGCGCAGCGGTTTCACGAAGGTGTGCCGGTCGGGATTCCACAACGGGTCGCCCTCGATCTCGGTATAGGTGCGGGCGTGGTAGACCAGCAGCACCTCGTCCGGCGTGGCGCCCACCGTGAAGCTGTTGTGGCCGGGGCCGAAGACGCTGTCCTGCGGCGCGCTGCGCATCACCGGCTGCACGGACTTGCGCCAGCTCGTCGGGTCCAGCAGGTCGGCGTGTTCGTCCGCCCAAAGCAGACCCATCGCGTAGTTCTCGTCCGTCGCGCTGGCCGAGTAGCTGATGAAGACGCGACCGTTTCGCTGCAGCACCGACGGCCCCTCGTTGACGAGGAAGCCGCGGCATTCCCAGTCGTATTCCGGTCGGCTCAGCAGCACCGGCGGCCCGCCGAGCTGCCAGGGCGTCGCCATGGGCGCGATGTAGAGGTTGGAATTGCCGGGGATGGCCGGGTCCTTCTGCGCCCACAGGTAGTACAGCTGGCCACGATGGGTGAATGTCGTCGCGTCGAGGCAGAAGCTGTCCATGCCGGAGTCGACCTGGCCGAGGAACTCCCACGGCCCGCCGAGCGGGTCGGCCGCGGCGTTGCGGATCGCGACCATGCGGTGCTGGAACAGCCCGTTGACGATCTCGCGCGACGGCGCCGCGGCGAAGTAGACATACCAGGCGCCGTCGTTGAAATGCAGCTCGGGCGCCCAGATCAGCTCCGAATACGGTCCCGTGTCGGGCTTGTGCCAGACGTCGAACACCGGCGCCTCGGCCAGGCCTTCGATGGTCAGCGCGCGGCGCAGCTCGATGCGGTCGTACTGCGGCACCGACGCGGTGAAGTAATAGAACCCGTCGGCATGGCGTGAGATGTGGGGGTCGGCGCGCTGGCGGATCAGCGGCTCAAGCAGGTCGGACATGGGGCGGCGGTAATGAAAAAGGGCGTTGCCGGGAAAGGTCCGTGCAACACCCGAACGAGGATGAGCCAGCCTCGGACAACGGCGAGCAAGTCCGCGAGGGACCTGCTCGGTGCCTTCTTACAGCTTCCAGCGGAAACCGAGCGCGAACGAGCGTCCGATCTGGAACGTACCGAAATTGGTCGTGTCCGGCGTGCCCGCATTGCCGAAGTGGTAGTACTGCTGCTGCATCTCGTTCGTCAGGTTGACGCCGCTGAAATCAACCGACATGCGGTCGTTGATGTTGTAGGTCAGCTGGAAGTCCACGCTCTTTTCCGGGCGACGCCAGATGCCGATCGGGTTGGCGAACAGCGCAGCTTCGTTGGCGGCCAGGAAGGCCGAGCGGTGGACGTACGACAGGCGCGCGCCGATCGGACCCTTCTCGTAAGCCAGCGTGGCGTTCCACGACAGCTTGGACACGCCGAAGAATTCCGTCTCGAGCTGCGAGACGATTTCGCCAGCGTCGTTGGCGATCGGCACATTCTGCGACGAGGTCAGTCGCGTCATGCTGCCCTGGAAGCCCAGGCCGTCCAGGTACGACGGCAGGCCCTTCGGGAAGTAGATCGCGCCCAGTTCGAGGCCGCTGATCTTGCCATTGGACGCATTGACCGGCGAGCTGATGACGTAGTCATAGCCGTTGCTGTGGTCGCCGCCCGAGGTGGAGTTGCGGAACGGATCGTCGGCCGCAGAGAGATGGATGCGGCGGCGCAGCGGCACGACCAGGCCTTCGATCTTGCGTTGGAACACGGTGCCGTAGAGCGCACTGTCCTTCTGGAAATACCACTCGCCCGTCAGGTCGAGGTTCTTGGAGCGCGTCGGTTCCAGGTTCGGGTTGCCGCCGCTGCCGCCGCCGTAACCCACCTTGGAGACGTCCTCGCTGGGTATGACGATGGGGTTCAGATCGCCGAAGCCCGGACGGCGCAGCGTTTCGCCGTAGTTGAAGCGCACCAGGACGTCCCTGACCGGCTCGTAACGCAGCGTCAGGCTGGGCAGGAACTTCCTGGCCGTCTTCTGGCCGTCCGTCGGTGTCACCGCCTTGGAGGTGGCATCGACCTTGTAGGCCGTCATGCTGGTATCGACCTGCACGTAGCGCACGCCGAAATTGCCGCGCAGGCGATGGCCGAACAATTCGGTGTCGGTATCCGCCATCACGTACAGGTTCGACGTCTTCTCATCGACGTCGAAGGTCTTCTGCAGAGACAGCTTGTCACTCGTCAGGAAACCCGCATTGCTCGCAGCGTACATCTGACGCCACGCGTCGATGTTGTCGCGGACGGCGTAGCCGTTGACATCCATCCACGATCGCGGAACGCTCGAGATGTCCTTGCCGAAGCCCGAGTTGGTGTACTGGTACTTCGCATCCAGCGTCGACAGGTTCTTGCCCAGGCTGCCCGATTGCGTCCGGTTGGCCTCCGACGCCTTGCGGTCGTCGAAGCGCGCGCCGAAATGAATCGCCTTCACCACGCCCCAGTCGGCGTCATAGACGCCTGCCAGGCTGGCCGTCGCGGCGCTGCCCTCGTTGCGGTTGGCGTTGTCGTAGAACTGCGCCACGTTCCACTGCGATGCCTGGGCCAGCTTGGCATCGTCATCGAAATGGAAGGAGGTGTTGCCACCGCCGGAGTTGAGGTCGAAGGTGATGGAATCAGCGACGCGATCGATCCGGCTAGCGGTGAATTCCGAGTGGTACTTGCTGGTCTGGTACGACACATCGCCGTCCAGCCGCAGGCGGTCACCCAGGTTCCACTTGCCGTTCAGGGCGTAGACGAAGGAATCGGTGGCCGACGTGGTGTAGTCGCCGCTGTTGAAGCCATAGACCTTGGGCACGGTACGCGTCTTCATGACGTTCGTGCCCGGATAGGTGGTGAACGTCGAGGCGGGGTTGCTGCCGAGGTCTCCCCACCAGTCCACGAAGCTGAACAGCAGCTGGTTGAAGTACTTGTTGCGATACCCGTTGTACATCGCCTCGAAGGTGTAGACCGCATCGTCGTTGGGCTGCCATTGCAGCGCGACGTTCGCAGACGGGCGCTCGCGCTTGCCCCGACCGTCGGCCTGGAAGATGGCGTCACGCGACAGATAGTAGGGATAGGCCGTGCCGTTGAAGTTCAGCGTTGCATCCGCAGCCTGCGACAGGCCGGTGTAGGTGCCGGGCTTCCAGACGTTGTTGTCGAAGATGCGCTGCAAGGGGGTGTAGCCCGCCGGGATCTGGCCGGCCGTGGCACTGACGAAGGGGACCATCGCGCCCGGCGTCACGCTTTCGTCGCGGTACTCGGTCCTGTTGAGCGACACGTTGAGCAGGGCGCCGATGTCGCCCGCGCCGGTCTTCCAACGGTTGCTGCCCAGCAAACTCAACTGCGGGTTCGCCTTGTCGGCGGGTTGCAGATAGGTCTCACGCGCCGACAGCGACAGCTTCGCGCCCTTGAAGTCGAAGGGGCGCAGCGACTTCACGTCAATCTGGCCGGCAATGCCGTTTTCCAGCTGACTCGCGTCGCGCGTCTTGAAGACGTCGATCTGGCGAACCAGCGTCGACGGAATGTCCTGAAGCGCAACCTGCGTGCCAGACGCGGTGAAGATGTTGCGGCCGTTCCAGGTGGTCGCAACGTCGGGCATGCCACGGATGGACAGCGCGCCGACCTCGCCGCCGCCGCGGTTGGTGACCTGGATGCCGGTCACGCGCTGCAGCGCTTCGACGACGTTGTTGTCAGGCAGCTTGCCGATGTCTTCGGCCACCACCGATTCCACGACCTGGTCGCTGGTGCGCTTGATCGCCAGGCTCTTGGTCAGCGATGCCCTGACGCCGGTGACGGTCACCGTCTCCAACGAGTTGTCCGCAGCCTTGGCCTCCTGGGCCTGCGCGGCGCTGGCCAGCATCGCGGCCAGGGCGACGGCGGTCAGCCGCAGGGCATGAACGGGAGCAGTGGCAGCCGCGCGCAGCGGCACCAGGTGGGTGGTTTTCATCTTGTCTCCGGGGTCGTTATTAGGGGAACAGTCCAACCCTGAAACCGTGGCGTCACCTGGCTCGAGAAGGGGCGCGGGCTTCGGGTCTGAACTCATGCTAGGGAGGCGACCGATCCGCCGCTAATCACATTTTTGGACTTCCCGATGCTGATTTACGCATCGCGCCTTCGGGTTAGCCCGCGTCCTTCCCAGGGCAGGCACGACTTTGCTCAGCGAGCGATGGCGGCGGAGAAGAGCATCTGGTCGACGCCGTTGTAGAGCTTGAACAACAGCGTGTTGCGTCTGGCCTTCAAGTCGGCCCGCTCCCCGGGGGGCGACGATTGCGGCCCCCGCCCTCAGGCGGCCAGCTTGAGCGCCGCCTGATGCAGCCGAACCATGTGATACGGATCGGGCTGCGTGTCCTCGCAGCCGCCGCTCTTGCACGGCAGCGCCGAGGCCGCGCGCCAGCCGCCCTGCTCGGCGTCGACGAGCTGGTCCTTGATGAGGCCCAGCGTCTGCTCGTAGCGCCGCCACAGGTCATTGCGCCCGCTCTCCTGGGCCGCGACGATCAGCGCGTGCAGGCATTCGGCCTGCTGCCACCAGCCCTTGCGCGCATCGGTCTTGGCGCCGTCGGGGAAGGCGCGCTGGCCGCAACCGCCGTCGATGTCGTCATAGCCCGTGGCCAGTGCATAGCTGAGCACGCGCTCGGCCACCTGGGCATAGACCGGCGACACGACCGCGCCGGTCATCAGCAGATGGCTCCACTCGAACTGGTGGCCCAGGTCGATGTAGCCGCCGGCCTCCTTGGTCGGCAAGGGTTTCCAGGCTTCGTCGTACCACTCGGGAATGCGCGCGCCGCCGCCTTCGGCCTCGGCCCGACCCTGCAACAGCTTGTAGGCTGCGAAGTCGCCCAGACGCCGTGCGCCGACTTGCGCGCCCTCGTCACCCGTGGCGCCAAACAGGGCCAGCACGGCCTCGAACATGTGCATGACCGGGTTCTGCGTGCGGCTGCCCGGCATGGGCTTGAAGTCGCGCCCGCATTCGTTGACGAGGCCGCCGGCCGGATCGAAGAAGCCTGCCTCGATCTCGCGCCAGGCCTGCAGGGCGGCGGCGCGGTGGCGCTCGCTGCCGCCGATGCGGTAGACCTCGGACAGCGCCAGCAGCGCAAAGGCGTGGTCGTAGGCGCGCTTGATCGTGGCCCGGGGCTGGCCGTCGGCGCCGACGGTGTGGAAGAAGCCGCCATGCACCGGGTCGCGAAAGCGCTCCAGCAACACGTCGGCACCACGACGGGCGATAGCGAGATAACCCGCGTCAGGAAGGAACTCGTGGCCGGCCGCGAAGGTGTAGACAAGGCGGGCCTGGCCGGTCAGCTCGAGTTCCGGTTGCGGCCGGGGCTTCCAGGCCCGGTCGAAGGCCAGCTGGAAGCTGCCGTCGGGGCGCAGCGCATGGCTGTGCCAGTGCAGCAGCAGCGCGTCGAGGTCATCGCGATGCCAGCCCGTGTCGATGCGGTTGCGGATGTGGGCGTCCGGGTCACTGCAGGCCGCAAGCGCCGCCAGCAGTGCCAGGACGGGCCGGCGCCCGACGCCTTTGGCGAGCTCGGCGCCCACCTCAACGCCCATGAGGCCAGGTCGCCCGTTTGGTGGGCCCCTTGCTCTGTTTGCCGCGCGTGGCCCAGAGCTTGTAGGCGGCCGGCGTCAGCTCGCGCTTGAGCAGGGCGACCAGCTCGCCGTGGCCGATGCCGTGCGTCAGCAGCACCTTGTTGTAGGGTGGCAGGTCCTCCCAGGCGGTGGCAATGACGCGTTTGACTTCGTCGGGACTGAGTTTGGGTGCGGGCTTGGCCATGCCCGAATTGTGGTGCTCAGTGAGCGCACTGCGCCACCCGGGTCGCCCTCCCGGCACGGGAAGCGTGCATGCCCAGGCGGTGCTGGTGCGCGCCATGCCGCGATGCACCGCACCGGCACGGCCCCCGCCGTTCGTCCTACAGCGGCTGTCGCCGCAGGCTGGCAGCGCGCGGCCGGGCCTCGCCGCAGCATCGAGGCATCGAACAGCAAACCGGCTCAGCCGCCACGGTCATGCCCTCTTCCTCGCTGCCCCTGCCCGCAAAACCCCTCACCGCGCCGCACCGCCGGCCCGCGCTGTCGCTGCTGGCCACCGAACCCGCGCGCGCCACGCTGGAGGCCCTGCAGGCGCTCAACCTCTGGCGCAAGGAGCCCAAGCAGGTCGGCCAGGGCCGCACGGTCGTGCTGTTTCCGGGGCTGGGCACGGACAGCCTGTCGCTGTGGCCGCTGCGCCGCCATCTGGAACGCGCGGGCTTTCGTGCACTGGACTGGGGCCAGGGCGTGAACCGCGGTCCGCAGGGTGACGTCGACGCCTGGCTGGACCAGCTGGCCGAGGCCGTGCACGAGCGCATCGCGCCGGCCAACCAGGCCAGCCTCGTCGGCTGGAGCCTAGGCGGCTTTTACGCCCGCGAGCTGGCCAAGCGGCTGCCCGAGCGCGTGCCGCACGTCATCACCATCGGCACGCCCTTCAGCGGCGGGCCGGAGGACACGCACGTCGGCTGGCTGTTCCGCCTGCTCAACGGCCGCCGCGCCGAGGAGCACGACGCGTTGCGCGACCGCCTGGCCGAGCCGCCGCCGGTGCCCACCATCTCGCTGTACAGCCGCAGCGACGGCGTGGTGTCCTGGCAGGCCTGCAGGCACACGGCGAGCTGGCCGCTAGCGCGCGACATGGAGGTCAATGCCAGCCACATGGGCATGGGCTGGAGCCCCGAGGTGCTGACGCGGGTGACCAAGCTGCTGGCCATCCATCGTGAGAACGCTGCCGGTGCCGGCAAGGCCGCGGCGTGAGCACGGCCGTCATGACCGCCGCAGGGCGCGTGGCCACGCAGGCCGATCGGAGCGAGGGCTCGCCACAGCCGGCGCCGCCCGCCGAGACGCTGCCGCCGCGCGAGCCCGTGGCGCCGGCCAAGCTGCGCAGCGTGCTCAGGCGCGTGTTCGGCCTGCGCGCGCTGCGCCCGGGCCAGGCCGAGGTCATCGACCGCGTGCTGACCGGCCAGAGCACGCTGGCCGTCATGCCCACGGGTGCCGGCAAGTCGCTGTGCTATCAGCTGCCCGCCGTGCTCAACGATGCGCTGACCGTGGTCATCTCGCCGCTGATCGCGCTGATGAAGGACCAGTGCGACGCGCTGGCCGAACTGGGCGTGCCGGCCATGCAGCTGCATTCCGCGCTGGATGCCAACCGCCGGCTTGAAACCGAGGCGCAGCTGGCGCGCGGCGCCGTGCGCGTGCTGTTCACGACGCCGGAGCGCCTGGCCGATGCGCGCACCCTCGGGCTGCTGCAGGAGCAGCGCGTGGGCCTGCTGGTCGTCGACGAGGCACATTGCATCTCGCAGTGGGGCCACGACTTCCGGCCTGCCTTCAGCGCCCTGCGCGACGCGCGCCGGGCGCTGGGCCGCCCGCCCGTGCTGGCACTGACGGCCACCGCCTCCGAGCCCGTGCAGCGCGAGATCGCGCAGACACTGGGCATCCCGCGCGACGGCGTGCTGTGCCACGGCGTCTATCGCGCCAACCTGCGCCTGGCCGTGGAGCTGCCGCAGACCGAAGCGCAACGCCGCGAGTTCATCCTGCGCCGGCTGGGCAACCTTGAGGGAACGACGGGCAGCGCCATCGTCTACTGCGCCACCGTGCGTGAGGCGACGGCGCTGCACCGCCAGTTGCGCGAGGCCGACATGTCGGCCGGGCTGTACCACGGCAAGCTGCCAGCCAGGGAACGCGCCGCCGCGCAGGAGGCCTTCATGCGCGACGAAAGGCGCGTCATGGTGGCGACCAATGCCTTCGGCATGGGCATCGACAAGCCCGACATCCGCCTCATCCTGCACGCCCAGATGCCGGCCTCCATCGAGGCCTATGTGCAGGAATGCGGCCGCGCGGGACGAGACGGCGAGCCGGCGGACTGCGTGCTGCTGTTTCGCGAAGGCGACCGCGCGCTGCAGCAGTTCTTCGCCGGTGGCCACGCACCCAGCCGCGAGGAGTTGAGTGCCGTCTGGCACGCGCTGACGAGCCACACGCCGCAGCGGGGCTGGCTGCCTGCCGCATTGGCCGAGATGGCGCGGCTGCCGCAGGGTCGCCTGGAGCAGGCGCTGGCGGCGCTGCGCTCGGTACGCGCCCTGCGGGGCAGTGCGGCCGACGGCTTGCGAGCGGCCACGCGGCGCGACGCCGGCACCGTCATCGCCGCCGCCGAAGCCGCCGCACTGCAGCGCCGGCAAAGCGGCCGCGACGGCGTGGCCGCGATGGTGCTGTACGCCAAGGCCGGCAACTGCCGCTGGGCGAGCGTGCTCGCGCATTTCGGTGAAGCGCTCGACGGTGACGCGAGCCGCTGCGGCCATTGCGACAGCTGCGCCCGCTTCGAGCAGTTGCTGGCCAGCGAGCGCGCCGCGCCGGCTGCCGGGCCGGCCGCCGCCCCGCCCGCGCCGGCCACCGCCCTCTACGCGCCCGGCCAACGCGTGCGCGTGCGCCGCTTCGGCTGGGGCGAAGTGCGGGCCTGCACGCAGGAGGCCGTCAGCATCGCCTTCCCGCGCCATGGCCTGCGCGACATTCACCCGGACTTCGTGCTCGCGACGGCGCACGGCTGACGATGACGCTTGCGGGCCGGGCGCCGGGCCGCTCCCACGCCGGCCCCCTGGGCAAGGGGCTCGTCAGCTCCCGCGGGTGATGGGCATGCTGACCTTGTCGGCCGGCAGCTTCATGTGGCTGGCCAGCTCCAGCTTGGCCAGCGAGTTGCGGTGCACCTCGTCCGGGCCGTCGGCCAACCTCAATGTGCGCTGGTGCGCCCACATCATGGCCAGCGGCGTGTCGTCGGACACGCCCATGCCGCCGAAGACCTGGATGGCCCAGTCGATGACCTGCAGGGCCATGTTGGGCGCCACGATCTTGATCATCGCGATCTCGGCCTTGGCAACCTTGTTGCCCACCGTGTCCATCATGTAGGCCGCCTTCAGCGTCAGCAGGCGCGCCTGCTCGATCATGCAGCGCGCCTCGGCGATGCGCTCCTGCGTGACGGTCTGCTGGGCGATGGTCTTGCCGAAGGCCGTGCGGGCGATGGCGCGCTCGCACATCAGCTGCAGCGCGCGCTCGGCGGCGCCGACGGAGCGCATGCAGTGGTGGATGCGCCCCGGGCCGAGGCGCCCTTGCGCGATCTCGAAGCCGCGGCCTTCGCCGAGCAGGATGTTGCTGGCGGGCACGCGCACGTTCTTCAGCTCGACTTCCATGTGGCCATGCGGCGCGTCGTCGTAGCCGAACACGGACAGCGGGCGGATGACGGTGATGCCCGGCGCGTTGGCCGGCACGACGATCATGGACTGCTGCTCGTGGCGGCCGGCCTCTTCGTTGGTCTTGCCCATGACGATGTAGACCGCGCAGCGCGGGTCGCCGGCACCGCTGCTCCACCACTTGCGGCCGTTGATGACGTAGTCGTCACCGTCGCGCTCGATGCGGCATGCGATGTTGGTCGCGTCGCTCGAAGCCACGGCGGGCTCGGTCATCAGGAAGGCCGAGCGGATCTCGCCGCGCAGCAGCGGCTCCAGCCATCGGTCCTTCAGTGCCTCGCTGGCATAGCGCTCCAGCGTCTCCATGTTGCCGGTGTCGGGTGCCGAGCAGTTGAAGACCTCGGGCGCCCAGAATACGCGGCCCATGATCTCGCACAGCGGCGCGTATTCGAGGTTGGACAGGCCTTCCGGCGCGCGGTTGGACTTGGGCAGGAACAGGTTCCACAAGCCGGCCGCGCGGGCCTTGGGCTTGAGTTCCTCGATGACGCGTGTCGCCACCCAGGGATTGCCGGCACGACGGTTGGCGGCCACCTCGTCGAGATAGCGCTTTTCGTTCGGATAGATGTGCTCGTCGAAGAAGGCGAGCAGGCGCTCCTGCGCTTGCGCGACCTTGGGGCTGTAGTCGAAATTCATGGCGCGGCTTTCGAGTGCGGGTGCCGCCAGTGTGGCCCAGCCGTGGCCGCGCGCTTGTCGCCGAGGCATCAGAACCGAAGCGGCCAATTCAACCCGCGAGCAGCTTTTCTTCGGCCAGCGCCAGCGCGGCCGGCGTGCCGCTGATGACCAGGGTGTCGCCGCCCGCCAGCGTCGCGCCGTCCACCGGCAGTCCCTTGCCGCTGGCGCGCCGCATTGACACCACGGCGACACCCAGCGCGTGCAGCGCCAGGTCGTCCAGCGGCTGGCCGGCGTACGGGCTGGCCGTGGGCAGCGTGACGGAGCTCAGGCGGGCCTGGTCGAGTTCGTCGACGGTGTCGTCGTCGGCGCCGTGGAAGTAGCCGCGCAGCAGCCCATAGCGCCGGTCACGGGCGTCGCGCGTGATGCGGATGACGCGGCGCATCGGCACGCCGACGAGGGCCAGCGCGTGCGAGGCCAGCATCAGGCTGCCTTCGATGGCTTCGGGCACGACCTCCGTGGCGCCGGCCGCGCGCAGCTTCTCGAGGTCGGAGTCATCGATGGTGCGCACGACGACCGGCACCTTGGGCGCATGCGTCTGCACGAGGTTGAGGATCTTCAGCGCCGACGGCGTGTCGGGGTAGCTGACGACGACGGCGCAGGCGCGCGCCAGGCCCGCAGCCATCAGGCTCTGCACCTTGGCCGCGTCGCCGAAGACGACGTTCTGGCCGGCGGCCGCGGCCTGGCGCACGCGGTCGGGGTCGAGGTCCAGCGCCATGTAGGGAATGCGCTCGCCCTCCAGCAGCCGCGCCAGGTTCTGGCCCGAGCGGCCGTAGCCGCAGATGATGACGTGGGCCTCGGCCTGGATGGACTTCTTCGCGATCATCGTCAGCTGCACGGACTGCATCAGCCAGTCGCTGCTGGACAGCTTCATGACGATGCGGTTGCTGTACATGACCAGGATGGGCGTGATCAGCATGGACAGCACCATGCTCGCCAGCACCGCGCTGACCCATTGCGCGGCGATGAGGTTGTGCTGGGCACCCAGCGTCAGCAGCACGAAGCCGAACTCGCCGGCCTGGGCGAGGTACAGGCCGGTACGCAGCGCGACGCCGGGCGGTGACTTGAACAGCCGAGCCAGGCCCGCGATCAGCACGAACTTGGCTAGCACCGGCAGCGCCGTCAGCAGGATGACCAGCCACCAGCTGTCCACCAGCGGCCGCCAGTCCAGCTTCATGCCGATGGTGATGAAGAACAGGCCGAGCAGCACGTCGTGGAAGGGCCGGATGTCGGTCTCCACCTGGTGCTTGTATTCGGTCTCGGCGATCAGCATGCCGGCGACGAAGGCGCCCAGGGCCAGGCTCAGGCCGGCGTGCTCGGTCATCCAGGCCAGGCCCAGCGTGACGAGCAGCAGGTTGAGCATGAAGAGCTCGTCGCTCTTGCGCCGCGCCACCAGCGTCAGCCACCAGCGCATGAGCTTCTGGCCGCCGTAGAGCAGCAGGCCGAGCAGCACGGCGGCCTTCAGGCCGGCCACGGCCAGCGCCTGGGCCATCTCGCCGCCGCTGCTGTTCAGCGCCGGGATCAGCACCAGCAGCGGCACGACGGCCAGATCCTGGAACAGCAGCACACCCATGACGAGCTTGCCATGCGGGCTCTCCAGCTCCAGCCGCTCGGCCATCAGCTTGACGACGATGGCCGTCGAGCTCATCGCCATCGCCGAACCCAGCACCAGCGCGCCTTCCCAGTTCAGCTGCCAGGCCCGCCCCAGCAGCGCGAAGCCGGTGACCAGCATCGCGTTGCCGACCAGTGCGCCGGCGATGGTCAAAACCACCTGCGCCATGCCCAGGCCAAACACCGCCGTCCTCAGCGCGCGCAGCTTGGGCAGGTTGAACTCCAGCCCGATGGCGAACATCAGGAAGACGACGCCGAACTCGGCCAGATAGGAAATGCTGGCCGAATCGTGGGCGAAGGCCAACGCATTCGGCCCGATCACTACGCCCACGGCCAGGTAGCCCAGCATGGGCGGCAGTTTCAGCGAGCGGCAGACGACCACGCCCAGTACGGCAGCAAAGAGATAGAGGAGGGCGAGGTCCAGGGAGGTCACCGGGCGATGGTATTCGGACCGCCTGTCCTGCCGCTCGGGTCGTGAAATCCTGCCTTGGCAAGCGCCGCCATGCATTGCGTGCATGAGCGCATACGGACTTGGCTAGACAAGCAGGGGCTGGGCCGCGGGCGTTCTTGCTACCGTTCGGCCCACTAAAAGTTACGGAGCATTTCATGCCCAACCTGTCCTTCGTTTCGCCCACGCGCAACAGCCCGTGGGGAACGTATCTGTCGCAGATCGACGCCGTCGAGCCCTACCTCGGCGGCCTGGCCCGCTGGGTCGAAACCCTGCGCCGCCCCAAGCGCGCGCTGATCGTCGACATCCCCATCGAGCTGGACAACGGCAGCATCGCCCACTTCGAGGGCTATCGCGTGCAGCACAGCCTGACGCGCGGCCCCGGCAAGGGCGGTGTGCGCTATCACCCGGACGTGACGCTGGAAGAAGTGATGGCCCTGTCGGCCTGGATGACGATCAAGAACGCGGCCGTCAACCTGCCCTATGGCGGCGCCAAGGGCGGCATCCGCGTCGACCCCAAGCTGCTCAGCCTGAAAGAGCTGGAAAAGATGACCCGCCGCTACACCAGCGAGATCGGCATCATCATCGGCCCGCAGCAGGACATCCCGGCGCCGGACGTCAACACCAACGGCCAGATCATGGCCTGGATGATGGACACCTATTCGATGAACACCGGCGCGACGGCGACCGGCGTCGTCACCGGCAAGCCCATCCCGCTGGGCGGCTCGCTCGGCCGAGTGGCCGCCACCGGCCGCGGCGTGTTCGTCGTCGGCCGCGAAGCCATGCGCCGCCTCGGCCAGCCGCTGGAAGGCGCACGCATCGCGGTGCAGGGCTTCGGCAACGTCGGCTCCATCGCTGCCAAGCTGTTCGCTGTCAACGGCGCCAAGATCGTCTGCGTGCAGGACCACACCGGCACCATCCTGAACGAGAACGGCTTCGACATGACGAGCCTGCTCGAGCACGTGGCCGCCTATAAGGGCGTGGCGGGCTTCGCCGGCGCCGACAAGATCGACGACGAGAACTTCTGGGACGTCGCCAGCGACGTGCTGATCCCCGCCGCGCTGGAAGGCCAGATCACGGCCGAGCGCGCCAAGCGCATCCGCACTCGCCTCGTGCTGGAAGGCGCCAACGGCCCGACCACGCCGGACGGCGAGGCCGTGCTGGCCGACCGCGGCATCGTCGTCGTGCCGGACGTGATCGCCAACGCCGGCGGCGTGACCGTGTCCTACTTCGAATGGGTGCAGGACTTCTCGTCCTTCTTCTGGACCGAGGACGAGATCAACGTCCGCCTGGACAAGATCATGATCGGCGCCTTCAAGCACATCTGGGAAACCAGCGAGCTGCACAAGATCACGCTGCGCACGGCCGCCTTCACGGTGGCCTGCACGCGCGTGCTGCAGGCGCGCGAGGAGCGAGGCCTGTACCCGTAATCCGCACCGGATCCCTGCCTCCCGACCGCCGCCAGTTGCCGCAAGGCCTGGCGGCGGTGTCATTTTCAAAGTAGGTACGTAGGCACAATTCGGTCACCCCGCATGGACAGCCTGAGCGAAGTTGGCACAGTCCCGTGCCCAAGCATGATCCCCGAACTGTCTGAATCTCCATCCGCCGGCCTTGACCGCCGGCAATTGCTGCGCGGCGCGCTCGCGTCGGCGCTGAGCCTGCCCGCGGCCGCCGCCTCCGGCCCGCTGATCGTCGGCGGCCTGCCGGTCACCTGCAATCTGACGCTGCCCGTCGCCTGCTCGGCCCGCATGGCGACGAACAAGGCGTCGGGCAGCAAGGCCTTCGAGTTCGAGTACAGCAAGTACAACGGCTGGCCCGAGATCAAGGAATCGCTGATGACGGGCCGCATCCAGGCGGCCTACATGCTGGCGCCGCTGGTCATGGACCTGGCGGACAAGAAGATCCCCGTCAAGATCGTCTCGCTGGGCCACCGCTCGGGCGCGGTCATCATGGTGCGCACCGATTCGCCCTACAAGAAGTTCCGCGACCTGACCGGCAAGCGCATCGCCATCCCCAGCCGCTTCGCGGTGGACTTCCTGTTCCTGCGCAAGATGCTGGCGCAGGAAGGCATGACGCCCAAGGACATTCAGATCATCGAGATGCCGCCGCCCGACATGCCGGCGGCGCTCTACGCCAAGGCCGTGGACGGCTACTGCACCGGCGAGCCCTTCGGCGCTGCGGCCCAGCGCGCCGGCTATGCCAAGCCGCTGCGCATGACGCGCGACGAGTGGCGCAACTACATCTGCTGCGTGCTGACCGTGCGTGAGGAGCTGATCAAGGAGAACCGGCCGCTGGTGCAGGACCTGGTCAACCATGTACAGGGCGCCGGCCAGTGGCTGGACCAGCAGCAGGCCAACCGCGAGAAGGCCATCCAGATCGCGGCCGGGCGCAAATTCTTCAACCAGGACCCCAACATCCTGCGCTTCGTGATGGAGAACCCGACCGACCGCGTGACCTATGGCGACCTGCGCATGATCCGCGCCGAGTTCGACGAGCTGATGCAGCTGTCCATCGAAGCCGGCACGCTGAAGGCCCCGGTGCCGTTCGAGAAGTACGTGGACGAGAGCTTCGTGAAGGCGGCCAAGGCCGCGCCCATCCCGATATGAAACGCCGGCTGGCTCTTGCGGCCGCGCTGGCCCTGGCCGGCGGCACCGCCCTCGCTGCACCCGCGCCGACCCCGCGGCTGAAGGCTGGCGTCTTCGAGCCGGCCCAGGCCGCGCCCGAGTTCGCCCTCAAGGGCAGCGACGGCGCCGAGCTGAAGCTGGCGCGGTTCAAGGGCAAGCTGGTGTTGCTGGTGTTCGGCTTCACGAACTGCCCCGAGGTCTGCCCGACGACGCTGGCGACGCTGGCCCAGGCGCGCAAGGACCTGGGCGCTGACGCTGCCGATGTGCAGGTCGTCTACGTGACGGTGGACCCGGAGCGCGACAACGTCGCCCGCATCCGCCAATACCTCGCCGCCTTCGACCCGACCTTCATCGGCGGCACCGAGACGCCAGCCACGCTGGCCGAAATGCGCAAGCGCTATGGCGTCGTCGCCGAGAAGATCGCCGCCACGCAGCCGCATGCCTACGGCATGAACCACTCCACGTCGGTCTGGTTGATCGACCGCGCCGGCAAGCTGCGGGCCATGATGCCCTATGGCCATGAGGCCAAGGACTTCGTGCACGACCTGCGGCTGCTGCTCGCCGCGTCGTGAAGCGCGCGGCTCTCATCTCGATGGCCTTCGTGCCCGCGGCGTTCGCCGGCGCGGTGGCCTGGGCCGCGTTCGCGCCGCTTGAGGTGGCCACGCGTGACGAGCTGTTCGAGATCCCGCACGGCACCTATGCGCGCCGCATGGCCGGCGACAAGGTCGAGATCCTGCCTGACCGCATCGAGCTGACGCTGGGCCTGAACGACGTGCTGCTGCTGCGCAACCACGACGAGGTGCCGCAGCAGTTCGGCCCCGTGCTCGTCATGCCGGGGCAGAGTTTCAGGCTGCCCTTCGAGGTCGCGTCGACCTACAGCTTTGCCTGCACGGCGCACGCCAGCGGGCAGATGAGCATCGTCGTCGCGCCCACGCCCGAGGCTGGCTGGCCGCGGCTGCAATGGCGCTGGCAGCACCGCCACAAAGCCTTCACGAAGAACCCGGAGACCGCTGCTTGAACTGGAACTCACGTCTGGCCCGTGTGCTGCCGCCACTGGCGGTCATCGCCGTGCTCATCGCCGTCTGGTGGGGCATCGTCGTCTACACCGAGAGCCCCATCTTCCCGACGCCCTGGGCCGTCGTCACCGGCACGCTGGAGCTGGCCCAGGACGGCACGCTGTGGGAGCACATCACCGCGTCGCTGATGCGCGTGGGCATCGGCTTCGGGCTGGCCATGCTGGTGGGCATTCCGCTGGGCCTGTGGATGGGCTGGGTGGGCGCGGCCTACCGCACCTTCAACCCCATCTTCCAGATGCTGCGGCCGATCTCGCCGATCGCCTGGATTCCTCTGGCCATCCTGTGGTTCGGCGTCGGTGACGTGTCGCCCATCTTCCTGATCTTCATCTCGTCAGTGTTCCCGCTCATCGTGCAGACGACCTCGGGCGTGCACACCATCGACCGGCGCTACCTGCGCGCGGCGGCCAACTTCGGCGTGTCGCGCAGCGTCATGTTCCGCCGCGTCGTCATCCCCGCCGTGCTGCCGGAAATCATCATCGGCATGCGCATCGGCATCGGCGTGGCGTGGCTGGTGGTTGTCGCGGCCGAGATGATCGCGCTGCGCTCGGGCCTGGGCTACCTGATCATGGACTCGCGCAACGCCGGCAACCGCTACGACCTCGTCATCGCCAGCATGATCCTCATCGGCGTCATCGGCTTGGCTCTGGACGGCGCGACCCGCCTGCTCGAAAAACTCAAGACCGTGCGTTGGCGCTATGTCCGGTGAGATGGAGCCCCTCGCCCAGTCGCGCGCTGCTGGACGCAGGCGCACCTGGTCGGTCCCCCGAGGGGACGGCGATGCTCCCGGGGCGTGCCCCGCTCGCAGATCGCCAGACGGGCCGGCTTGGGAGCGGCCCGGCGCTCGGCCCCTAACACCCTACCGCCTGGAACACTGAAATGCCTCCGAAGATCGCCGTTAGCGGCCTGCAAAAGAGCTTCAAGGCAGCCAAGGGCAAACAACTGCCCGTCATCCAGGGCGTGGACTTCGAGGTCGCCGAGGGCGAGTTCGTCGCCATCGTCGGCCCCTCGGGCTGCGGCAAGTCGACGTTGATGAACATCCTCGCCGGCTTCGAGAAGCCCGATGTCGGCAGCCTGCTGATCGACGGCAAGCCGCATCCCGGCCCCAGCCCGCAGGGAATCGTCATCTCGCAGTACGGCTCGGTATTCCCGTGGCTGACCGTGCAGCAGAACCTGATGTTCGGCCTAACCGGCCAGGAGCACGGCGTCGACGCGGAACGCGCCAAGCTGGCGGACCACTACGCCGCCATGGTCGGGCTCAAGGGCTTCGAGGGCGCCTACCCGCACGAGCTGTCGGGCGGCATGCTCAAGCGCGTGGAGCTGGCGCGGGCCTTCATCGTCAAGCCCGAGATCCTGTATCTCGACGAGCCCTTCTCGGCGCTGGACGCGCTGATGAACCTGCGCATGCGCAACGAGCTGCTGCGCATCCTCGCCGAAGAAAAGCACACGGTGCTGCTGATCACGCACGACGTCGACGAGGCCCTCTACATGGCCGACCGCATCCTCGTGCTGTCGCCGCGGCCCACGCGCATCCAGGCCCGCTTCGAGCTGGACATGCCGCACCCGCGCCGCCTCATCAGCCCGGAGATGGATGCGATGCGCGAGGCGATCCTGAAGGAGCTGGGGCTGGACCTCAACCTTTGAGCAGCGCGCCGGTGCTGTCCAGCACGCGCAGCGTCACAGGGATGGCCGGCGCCACGCTCTGCGTGACGGTGCAGTAGTCCTCGAAGCTATCCAGCACGCGCTGCATGTGGGCCAGGTCGGCGGCCGGCTTGCCCAGGTGCAGGTCAACGGCCAGCCCCTGCACGCGATTGCGGCCACGCTCGTTGCGGCCCACCGTGGCTTTGACCTCGGTGCGCAGCGGCGAGGGGTCGTCCTTGTACTTCTGGCAGGCGAACCAGATCGACGCGCTCAGGCAGTTGCCGATGGCCGAGGCCAACAACTCGACGGGGTCGGGTCCCAGGCCCGTGCCCATCGGCGGCGGCTCGTCGGACAGCAGCACCGGTCGTTCGGCCGCGTAATGGTGCTCGAACTGGTAGCCCAGGCGTTGAACCAGGGTGACGCTGGGGTTGTCCATGCGGTTGCTCACGACAAAGTAGGTGGTTGATAAGGTTTCGAATCGGAGGTCAATGTATCGAACCAGCTCGCCAGATTCCGCAACCGGTCAACGTCAAAGTGTCGATTCCGGCCTCTTCACCGCCGCCCCGGCGACAAAACCGAGGCCGGCCTCAAGGCCCGCAACGCTCCTGCCTCAACTCCCCTGCGGTTCCGTCTCCCGACTCACCCGCGTATAGGCATTGACCCAGTTCACCTCCCACGTCTTGCCGCCGTCGGCGGAGAAGGCCTGTTCGCTGGCGTGGGTGTCCGGGCCCGTGCTGTAGATGGAGAAGCGCACGAGGATGGCGCGGCCATTGAGGAGTTCCTGGTCGTAGAAATCGATGCGCCCGTCCTTGAATTCGCCGATGCCCGGGTTGTCGCCGAGCTTGCCGGCGCCGGAGGTCGCGAAGCTCAGGCTCCACTGGCCCGTCTGCGGGTTGTAGACGCGCAGCGCGATCAGCTCGAGCAGGCCGGATGGGGCCACGCCCTTGTATTCGGCCAGGTTGGCGCGGCCGCCCCAGACCTTGCGCACCACGGTGCGCCCATCCCACTCCACCCACTCGGTCGAGCCGGTCAGGGGGCGCATCAGCCGCCGGGAATGTTCCGTCCAGGTGCCGAAGATGAAGTCGAAGTCGTGGCTGCCATCGTGCACGGCCGTTGCACCGGCTGGGGCAGCCATGGTGGCCGGTGCGGCAAGAAGGGTGGCGGCGGCGAACAGAAGGGTGAGCAGCGGGCGGGCCATGGGGTGTCCTTGAGGGGCGGAGTGCGGGCGCGGCATCACGAGGCCGCCTTGGTCTTGATGGCGCTGAACGACAGCGCCCAGGTCCTGCCGCCGTCGTCCGAGAAATGCTCCTCGTACCGGTGCGAGGTCGCCTTGATGTCCGACCACGTGGCCCGCAGCAGAACCGAGCGGCCGTCCAGCGTGTCCAGCAGGAACAGCTCGGCCTTGCCGTCCTTGAACGAGCCGATCATGCCGGGCGCGAAGGCGCCCGCCGCGCTGTTGATGAAGGTCTGGCTCCACTGGCGCGCGGCGGGGTCGTAGAGGAACAGGCTCATGCCCTGCCAGTGGCCCTTGGGCCCGTCGGCTTCGATCTCTTCCACCAGGCCCTTGCCGCCCCAGACTTTGCGGATGGTGACGGTGCCACTCAGGCGCATCACCTCGCTGGATGCCGAGAACGGGTGCAGACGCCGCGTGATCTCGGTGTGCCACACGCCCACGTTGAAGTCGAAGTCATGCGAGCCATCCCGCGCTGTAGCGGCCTGGGTGGGCGTGCTATCCAGCGCGACGGCCGGGGTCAACGGCAGCAGCGCGGCCGCGGCCGCGAGCAAGCAAGCAAAGCGAAGGTGTCGGCGGAACATCGATGGCCTTTGGTGAATCCTGTGAAGAGTGAGGCGCGCCGCCGCATGCTCGTCTGAGCCGCCGCCGGTACACCCCGGGCAGGCGCATGTTTGCGTGGGCCCGCCTGCCGCTGTTGGGCCACTTTGGCCACAATTGCTGGGCCACTTTTCCAGAAGCGCGAGGGGCGCTACCCATGGACCCGATATTCGAGCTCCAGCTCCGCCGGCCCGCGAAGGGCTCGCGGGCGGCGGCAGACTGCTTGTTCAGGCAGCTGCGTGACGCCATCGCCGAAGGCCGCCTGGCGCCGGGCGCGCAGCTGCCGCCTACGCGTCGGTCCCAGGCGGTGTTCGGCGTCTCCCGAAACACCTGCGCCTCCGTCTACGACAAGCTCCTCGGCGCCGGCTACCTCACCAGCCGGCACGGCAGCGGCACTTTCGTCGCCCTGCGCCGGCCGCCCGAGCCGCAGCCCGCTGCTCCGCTCGGTGAGCCGGATGCCCGGCTGAACCCCCTGTGGCTCGCCGGTGGCGTCACGGCTGCCATGGGCTTCTGGCAGGAGGCGCCAGAGCGCGTCCAGACCGCCCCGGTGGCCGCCGACTTCCGCCCGGCGCTGGTGGACCCACAGCACTTTCCGCACGACGTGTTCCGCCGCGTCAGCACCCAGCAGCTCCGGGCGCTGGAGCGCAAGCCCGCCAGCCTGCGCAGCCCCCAGGGCAACCCGGGCAACCTCGCGCTGCGTAACGCCATCACCCACCACATCGCGCTGACCCGCGCCCTCGCCTGCCGGCCGGGCGATGTCGTCGCCACGTCGGGTGCGCAGCAAGGCTTCGACCTGCTGGCCCGCGTGCTGGTTCGCGCCGGCGAAACCGTCGTGGCCGTCGAAGACCCCGGTTACCCGCCCCTGCGCGTGCCCTTCATGGCGGCAGGCGCCACCGTGGTGCCGGTGCCTGTTGACGAAGAGGGGCTGGTCGTCGAAGCCCTGCCGCGCGAGGCGCGCATCATCTGCGTGACTCCGTCGCACCAGTTCCCGCTCGGGGTGGCGATGTCACCCGCCCGGCGGCATGCCCTGCTGCGCCATGCGCGGGAGCGTGGCGCGGTCATCGTGGAGGACGACTACGACGGCGAGTTCCGCTTCGACGGCGGCCCGCTGCAGGCCCTGAAGGCGGCGGACTCTGCCGACCTCGTGTTCTACGTGGGCACCTTCTCCAAATGCGCGCTGCCGTCCCTTCGGCTCGGCTTCATCGTCGCGCCGCCGTGGGCCATGCAAGCCCTCGTCGCGGCCAAGAACGCGCAGGACTGGCACTGCTCCACCCCGCTGCAGGTGACCTTCGCGGCCTTCATCGCAGACGGCCACCTCACCCGCCACGTTCGCCGGATGCGCGAGCTCTACGGCCGCCGTCGCGAGCTGGTGCGCCACGCCCTGCTGGGGCCGCTCGCGAAGTGGCTTGAGCCGCTGCCCTCGTTCTACGGCATGCACACCGCGGCTGTCGCGCGGCCCGGTGTCGACGTCGAAGCCACCGCCCGGCGAGCCTTGGACGACGGTGTCCAGGTCCACACCCTCGGCCGCTACCACCTCGGGCCCGCCACGCGAACGGGCCTGATCTTCGGCTACGCCGCCACGGCACCCGCGCAGCTGGCGCTGGGCGTCGCGACGCTGCGCCGGGCGCTTTCCGAGGGCTGACACGAGCTGACGCGAGGCGGCTCGCGCCACGAACAAAGCAGCTGTGTCATCGAGGCGTTTCCCGATGTCGACCTGCACGTGGCGAGCAACAGGCCGGCGAAACGGGAATGCGCTCGGGACCTGGGGTCAATGTCGCGGCGTTGCCCCCCAGCCCGCCGCGAGCGGAGCCGTATTGATCGCCAGCTGCGCGGCGAAGGCTCGCTGGTAGGCCGGCCGCGCCTCGCCGCGCGCGACGTAGGCAGCCAGGCTCGGAAACTCGCTCAGCAGGCCGGACGACCGCAGCCGCAGCAGCACCGACACCATCAGCAGGTCGCCCGCGCTGAAGCCGCCGTCCAGCCATTCGGCGTCGCCCAGGCGGGCGGCCAGCTGGGTCAGCCGGGCGCGCACCCGGTCCTGGACGAGGAGCAGGCGCTCGTCCTTCCAGGGCTTGTCGCCTTCCGTGAACTTGACGATGACGAGTTCCAGGATGGGCGGCTCGATCGTGTTGAGCGCCGCGAACATCCAGGTGATGGCGCGCGCCCTGGCATTGGCATCGGCGGGGAACAACGGGCCCGGCTGGCGCTCGGCGATGTGCAGCACGATGGCGCCGGTCTCGAACAGCGCGAGGTCGCCTTCCTCGTAGGTGGGGATCTGGCCGAAGGGATGCAACGCCAGATGCGCGGCCTCCTTCATTGCGCGGAAGGACACCAGGCGCACCTCGTAGGGCAGGCCGGCTTCCTCCAGCGCCCAGCGCACGCGCGTGTCGCGCACCAGCCCCTTGCCGCCGTCGGGCGACCGTTCAAAGGCGGTGATGGTGATGGTCATCTCGTGAGTATCCTTTCAACGTGCGGCAAGCCAAGGCTCGTCAGCTGCTTTGCGCGCATGGCGTTTGCGGTCGTCTTCAATCGCAGTGCTGAAAGCGCTTGCACTCTGCGGCCGCATGAACTGACATCAGAATGTTCTCGCCAGCGATGTGCTTCGAGGTGAACCTCACCCAGGAGCCATCAGGAATATCCGT
>JAEKLF010000255.1 GCA_019509985.1 Burkholderiales bacterium
TGCGCGCCTGGCTGGAGCAGGCTGGCCGCGCCCGCGGCGACGAGCCGCTGGGCTTCACCCTGCCCTTCTTCCAGCATCTGGCCAGCCACCGGCGCATCTACGAGATGACGGTGGCGCGCGAGAGCGAGGTCAGCGTCGAACGCCATGTGCGGCTGATGCTGACCGACCTCGTGCGCCAGGACCTCAAGCGTCGGCACGCGCCCATCGCCGGCGCGCGGCTGGACCTGGCCACCCACTACGTCGTCGGCGCGCTGTGGTCCAGCTTCATCTGGTGGATGGAAAGCGCCCAGCCCCTGCCGCCAGAGGACCTGAACGCGCTGTTCCAGCGCCTGAGCTTCCCCGGCCTGGCGACGGCGATCGCACCGGCTGCAGCGATTGCTGCCTAAGCCCCGACATCGACTGGCACGAAGCGGCCCGTGCCGCTGATCAGCGCCGCGCGCACCGCCTCGCCCGGCTGCAGCGCACGCACCGCGGCCACGTAGCCGCGCATCTGCTCGATGTAGGCCGGCTCGCGTTCGGGCGTGGCACCGAGCTTGTAGTCCAGCACCCACCAGGTGCCGTCGCGATGCTGCACGAGACGGTCGATGCGCTGGTCCTCGCCGCCCTGCCCCACGGGCACTTCATTGCCGGCCCAGAGCAGCTCGGCGGCATCGAAGAAGGGTCGGCAGTCGGCGCTGGCGAGGATGGCCTGGGCCGCCTGCGCGAGCTGCTCGCGTGACTTGCTGTCCAACCCGAAGGCCTGTGAGGCCGACGCCATCAACACCGCCAGCGGCTGGGTCTGGCCCGGAGCCGAGGCCCATTCGAGCACGCGATGCAGCGCCTCGCCGACGCGGGCCTGGCGTTCGTCACGCGCGCTGCCGTCCCGCGCGGGCGCAGCGGGTGGCGGCTGCCAGCGCGGAAGTGGCGCAAGCCGAGGCGCCGGGGCTTGCTCCCGTGCGCCAGGCGCCAGGGCCAGCGGCCAGCGCCGGGCCAGCGGTTGCAGCCGCGCCCACCAGCTCGTCGCGGTGCTGCGGCCGGGCGTGTGGCTCAGCACCAGCGCACGACGCGCCCGCGTCAGCGCGACGTAAAGGCCGTTGAGTTCCTCCCGTTCGCGCGCCGCGCGCTCCTCGTCGACCAGCGCCTGCAGCGACGGCGGCGGCCTGGCCTCGGAGGCCAGGAAGGCGGCGCGGCGCGGCGTGGCCTGGCCCACCGGCCAATCCAGCAGCAGGCCGAGCGTCTCGGCCTTGGGCGGCGCGGCATCGGTGTCGAGCAGGAAGACGACCTCGGCCTCCAGGCCCTTGGCGCCGTGGATGGTCAGCAGCTGCACGGCGTCGGGCGCCGCCGCCGGCACGAAGCTGATCGGGCGGCTCTTCAAAGCTCGCACGAAACCGTAGAGCTGGGCATAACGGCCGCCGTCCAGCTCCAGCGCGGCATGCAGCAAGGCCTGCACGCTTTGCAGGCGCACGGCCGCGTCAGCAGCCGGCACGGCCGCCGCGATGCGCGCAAGCAGTTCGCCCTCGTGGACGACGAGGTCCAGCAACTCGTGCGGCGTGCGCCGGCTGGCCTGGTCGGCCCAGCCGCGCAACAGCACCTGGGCGCGCGCCAGCGCCGGGCTGGCCACGGTCAGTGCCTGCAGCGCCCTCCACCAGCTGCGGCGTTCGGCTGCGGCCTGGCCCAGCCATTCGGCCGTGCCGGCGGCCTCGGCCAGGGTCAGCAGGTCGGCTTCGCTGACCCCGAACAGCGGGCTGCGCAGCGCGCGCGCCAGCGACAGGTCGTGGCCGGGCGAGGCCAGCACATCCAGCAGTGCCAGCAGGTCGGCCACGTCGGGCTGCTCGGCCAGCGGCTGCTCCTCGGGCGCGGCATGCGGCACACCGGCGGCCGTCAACGCCTCGCTGAGCTGGCGCAGCGGATCGCGCTTGCGGGCCAGCACGAAGAGGTCGCCGGGTTTGAGTTCGGGATGCGCATGCAGCAGGCCGACGATGGCCCCGCAGACGCGCCCGCATTCCGGCGCGCGACGACTCACCTCGGCCTCGTGGCGGGGCTCGGTCAGGCTGGGCCGCCAGCGCAGCGGGTCGATCTCGGCCGACGCTGGCGGCGCTGTGACCTCGCCATCCAGCGCCCACAGCCCGGTCAGGTCGTCGATGCCGGCCACCTCGGTCGTGTGGACGCGAAAACCTTCGTAGGCGCCGGCGCGCTGGGCACTGTCGAAGACCGCGTTGACGGCGGCCAGCACCTCGGGCGCGTTGCGGCGCGTGTGGTCGCAGGCCAGGCGCACGCCCGACAGACCCTCACAGACGAAGTCCTGAGCCGCGGCGAACACGCGCGGGTCGGCGCGGCGGAAGCGGTAGATGCTCTGCTTGGGGTCACCGACGATGAAGACCGACAAGGGCGAGCCGCCGCCTGCGCCGGCATAGGCCGCCAGCCAGCCGTGCAGGGCCTGCCATTGCAAAGGACTGGTGTCCTGGAATTCATCGATGAGCAGATGCCGCACCTGCGCGTCCAGGCGCTGCTGCACCCAGCCGGCCGTCTGCGCGTCGGCCAGCAGCGCCAGCGCGCCGCGCTCCAGGTCGTTCATGTCGACGAGGCCGCGCTCCCGCTTCAGCACCTCGAACGCGTTGACGAGCACCAGCGCCAGGCGGCGCATCGCGGCATGTTCATCGGCCGCACGCTGCTGGGCGATTGCCGCACGCAGGTGCAGCAGCTCGTCGCACAGCTCGGCCAGGTCCGGATGGTCGACACCCAGCTTGCGCGGCTCGCCCTTCAACGTGAACAGCGCGGCGAAGCAGGCATCGAAGTCCTCGGCCTGCACGAGCGCCACGGCCGCGTCCTGCGCCTTCTTGCCCTTAGCCTGGCCCAGTTGCCGGGCCAGGGCTTGCAGCGGTTCCCGCAGGTGCTCGAAGAAGATCTCCGGCGTCGTGCCCAGCAGCTCGACCGCGCCGGGCAGGCTGGCCTCCAGCACGCCGGCAGCTTCGGCCAGGCGCAGCTCCACGCGCTTGGCGAAGGCGCCCAGCAGCCATTCACGCAGGTTGAACCGCCCGCGCGACAAGGTCAGCGCCTGGAAGTCCGCGCGCAAGGCCTCGTCCGCCAGCACAGCGGCATGGAAGCGCCGCCACAGCGCCGGCATCAGCTCCTCCTCGTCCTCAACCAGCTTCAGCTCGGGCGCAATGCCCTGCGCCTGCAGAAAGGCCAGCGGCGCGGCGCGCAGCAGCTGCGAGAACCAGCCGTGGAAGGTGCGCACCTCCACGGCCCGGCCGCCACGCAGCAG
>JAEKLF010000160.1 GCA_019509985.1 Burkholderiales bacterium
GCGTTGTCGGGCGTCGCCCACGCCGCCGGCCGCGAGCGCCTGTCGCTCGACAGCGGCTGGCTGTTCCATCGCGGCGACATTCCCACGCCGCCGATCAAGGGCCACGGCAACAGCTACGGCCAGGCCAAGGCCGGTGGCGCGGGTGGCGCAGCATCGCCGGAGTTCGACGACTCCGATTGGCGCCGGCTCGACCTGCCGCACGATTGGGCGGTCGAGAATCCCTTTGACCGCAACGAGAACGTCTCGCAGGGCTACCGGGCCCGCGGCATGGGCTGGTACCGGCGCTACCTGCAGCTGCCGGAGTCGGACCGCGGTCGCCACATCGAGCTGCAGTTCGACGGCATCGCCACGCACAGCACCGTGTGGGTCAACGGCATCGCCGTCAACCGCAATTTCTCGGGCTACAACGGCCGCAGCATCGACATCACGCCCTTCGTTCGCTACGGCGAGGAAGTGAACAACATCGCCGTGCGCGTCGATGCCGAGGCCCAGGAAGGCTGGTGGTACGAAGGCGCCGGCATCTACCGCCACGCGTGGCTGGTCAAGCGCGACCCGCTGCACATCGCGACCGACGGCCTGCATGCCAACCCGGTGCAACGCAACGGTCGCTGGACGCTGCCGGTCGAAGTCCAGGTGGATAACGCGGGCGAGTCGACGCGCGACGCCCTGGTCGAGCTGCGCGTGACCGGCCCCGATGGCGCCGCTGTCGCCCAGGGCACGGCGCGCGTGCGCGTGGCCGCCCTCGAATCCAACACCGCGCGCCTGGAGCTCGCCATCGCCAGCCCCAAGCTGTGGTCACCGCAAACGCCGCAGCTCTACCGCGTGCAGGCGGCGCTGCGCGAAGCCGGCAAGGGGCCGGCGCGCGAGCTCGACACGACCGAGCTGCGCACGGGCTTTCGCACCATCCGCTTCGACGCGGACAAGGGCTTCATCCTGAACGGCGCGCCACTCAGGCTGTACGGCGTGTGCATCCACCAGGACCATGCCGGCGTCGGCGTGGCCGTACCCGAGGCGATCTGGGAGTTCCGCCTGCGCCGTCTGAAGGAGATGGGCGTCAACGCCATCCGCTTCGCCCACAACGCCGTTGCGCCCGAGGTCATGGACCTCGCCGACCGCATGGGCCTGCTGGTGATGGACGAGAACCGCAATTTCAACTCGAGCCCTGACACCATGGCGCAGCTGGAATGGCTGGTGCGCCGCGACCGCAGTCGCCCGAGCGTGATCCTGTGGTCGATCTTCAACGAGGAGCCGCTGCAGGGCACCGAGCAGGGCCGCGAGATGGCGCGCCGCATGGTCGCCGCGGTCAAGCGCCTGGACCCGACGCGTCCCGTGACGGCGGCCATGCACGACGGCATCTTCAGCGAGCGCAACGCCACGCAGGTCCTCGACGTTGCGGGCATCAACTACCAGGTCTGGTCCTATGACCGCTTCCACAAGGAGAACCCCAAGCTGCCGATGACGAGCACGGAGGACACCTCCGCCTACATGACGCGCGGTGCCTGGGAGAGCGATCGTGAAGCCCATGTGATGCGCAGCTACGACGACGAACCGTCGTCCTGGGGCCAGACACACCGCGAAGCCTGGCGCCGGATCGCCGAGCGGCCCTTCATCGCCGGCGCCTTCATCTGGAGCGGCTTCGACTACCACGGCGAACCCACCCCCTACGAATGGCCCAGCGCCAGCACCTTCTTCGGCGCCCTGGACCTGTGCGGCTTCCCGAAGGCGGCCTTCTACATGCGCCAGGCGCATTGGGTGAATGACCGCACCATCGTCAAGGTGCTGCCGCACTGGAACTGGTCGGGCCGCGAAGGCAAGGTCGTCAAGGTCATGGTCGCGACCAACGCGCCGCGCCTGCGCCTGCTGCTGAACGGCAAGGTGGTGGGCGAAAAGGACGTGGACCGCTACGACATGGTCAGCTTCGACGTCCCTTACGCGCCCGGCCGCGTGGAGGCGGTGGCGCTGGGCAAGGCCGGTGAACTCGGCCGCGATGCCGTCGAAACCACCGGCGAGCCGGTGCGCCTCGTCCTCACGCCCGACCGCACGGCGCTGGCCGGCGACGGCCGCGATGCCATGCCCGTGACGGTGAGTGCCGTCGACGCGCAAGGCCGGGCGGTGCCGACGACCAACGTGCACGTGAACTTCGAGGTCGGCGGCGCCGGCCGGCTGATCGGCGTCGGCAATGGCGACCCGAACTCGCATGAGTCGGAGAAGGCGCCCGAGCGCTCGCTGTTCAACGGCCTCGCCCAAGTCATCCTGCAAAGCCAGCGCGACGCCCAGGGCACGCTGACCCTGCGCGCCGCCGCCCCCGGCCTGCAACCTGCCGAACTGGTGTTGCCGGTGCAAGCCTTGTCGCAAGAACAGCAGCGGCGGCCGCTCTACGTGCCCGCCGCGGAGGCCGTCAGCAAGGTCGGCGGCTGGCGCATCTCACCGGCCCAGGCGGAAAGGCCCGACCCCAACCAGGTGCTGGCCGACAACGACATGAACAGCTGGGGCTGGGCCGACCCGCCCATCAAGCAGCCGCCCGAGGCCCTGCCCTGGCGCGCCTACCGCGCGCATCTGCGCCTGCGCGCCGACCGCAACGACGGCCGCGGGCGCCTGGTGTTTCGCGAGATCACCGGCCAGGCCGAGATCTGGGTCGATGGCGTCAAGATTGGCGAGAAGACGTCGGCGGTGGCCGCCCCGCTGTCCGTGCCGCTCGCAGCCGGGTCGGGCTGGCGCACGCTGACGGTCCTCGTGAAGTCCGAACCCAACCAGCCCTCCGGCGTGACGGGCCGGATCTTCATGGAACCGGGGCCACGATGAGCTGGCGCAGTAACCGGCGTGCTGCCCTCCTGGCGGTGCTGTGGCTGGTCCTCGCGACGGCGCAGGCCGCCAGAACCGTGACGCCGCTGGACGGCTCCTGGCAATTCGCCCGCGAGGACATTGCCGCCGCCGCCCAGGCAGACTTCGACGACGGCGCCTGGGCCCGGGTGACCCTGCCGCACACCTGGAACGCCCAGGACGGCGAGGCCGGCGGCCCCTACTACCGCGGGGCGGGCTGGTATCGCCGTGTCATCGAGCGCCCAGCGGGCGCTGCGGGCGGGCGCCGCCAGTTTCTCGAGTTCGACGGCGCCACGATGGCCGCCGACGTCTGGGTCAACGGCCGCCTCGCTGGGCGACACGAGGGCGGCTACGCGCGCTTTCGCTTCGACATCACGCCGCTGCTGCGACCTGGTCGCAACGTGCTGGCGGTGCGCGTGGACAACGGCGCGCTGCCTCACGTGGCGCCGCTCGGCGGCGACTTCACCGTCTTCGGCGGCATCGCGCGGCCGGTGCGGCTGATCGAGACGGACGGGGCCCACATCGAGCTGCTGGACCACGGCGGCCCCGGCGTCCAGGTGGACACCGAAACGCTGACGAGCGACAAAGCCCGGCTGAAGGTGCGCGTGCAGCTGCGCAATGACGGCAGCGCGCCCGCCTCTCGGGACCTGCTCGTGACACTGAGGGACGCAAAAGGCCTGGTCGTCGTTCAACGGCGCCAGTCCCTGCGCCTCACGGCCGCGGCTGCCGACGCGACCGACGTGGTCCTCGACGTGGCCAAGCCTCATCCGTGGCAGGGCATCGACGATCCCTACCTCTACCAGCTCAGCGTCGAACTGCATCAAGCTGGCGCCGTCACCGATACCGTGCGGCTGCCGCTGGGACTGCGCCAGTTCGCGGTCGATCCGCAGCGCGGCTTCCTGCTCAATGGCAAGCCGTATCCGCTGCATGGCGTCAACTACTTCCACGCGGGGCGGCCCGGCCACGGCGTGGCCGTGGGCGATGCCGACATCGACGAGGACCTGCGCATCCTGATGCAGCTCGGCGTCACCGGCCTGCGGCTGGTGCACTACCAGCACCCGCCGCACGTCTACGAGCGCGCCGACGAACTGGGCCTGGTGCTGTGGACCGAGATCCCGCTGAACGCCGCGATGAGCGAGGCGCCGGCCTTTCGCGTGAACCTGTTCCAGCAGCTGCGCGAGCTGGTGCGGCAGAACCGCCACCATGCGTCGGTGGCGGTCTGGGGCGTGGGCAACGAGGTCTACCGCTCCGACGAGCCCATCCGCGCGCTGCTGGGCGACCTGCACCGGCTGGCCAAGCAGGAAGATCCCTCGCGCCTGACCACCTACGCGCACTGCTGCGCACCGGACGACCATCCCATGGCGCTGCAGACCGACCTGGCCTCCTACAACCGCTACTGGGGCTGGTACGACGGCCAGCTCACCGACATCGGTCCCTGGGCCGACCGGCTGCACGCGAAGCTGCCAGACAAGCCCATCGGCCTGGGCGAATACGGCGCCGGCGCCAGCGTGCTGCAACAGGAAGACCCGCCCCGTCATCCCGAGCCGGGCGGGCGCTGGCACCCCGAGCAGTTCCAGGCGCTGTTCCACGAGAACTACGCGCGCCAGATCGCGGCCCGCCCCT
This sequence comes from Burkholderiales bacterium, assembly GCA_019509985.1. Lineage (GTDB taxonomy): Bacteria > Pseudomonadota > Gammaproteobacteria > Burkholderiales > Burkholderiaceae_C > Pelomonas. The sequence goes on from JAEKLF010000160.1 coordinate 4,444, forward strand.
TCCTGTGGGGCCACTTCGTCTGGCTGGGCTTCGACCATGCGTCGGCCGGCCGCAATGAGGGCGACTCGCCAGGCGTCAACGACAAGGGCCTCGTCACCTACGACCGGCGCTATCTCAAGGATGCCTATTTCCTTTGGCAGGCGTGGTGGCAGCGCAAGCCGGTGCTGCACCTGGCCAATGGCCGGGCCAGCCCTCGCGCGGCCGGGACCGTGGCCGTCAAGGCCTACAGCAACGCGCAGCGCGTCAGCCTCGAAATCAACGGCCGGCCCGTGGGCACCGTGCCGGTCGTCGACCGCATCGCCACCTGGCCCGCCGTGACATTGGTGCCCGGCCGCACCACGCTGCGCGTACGAGACGAGCGCGGCGTCAGCGACAGCATTGAATGGGAGATCCGACCTTGAACCCGAGACACAGCCGCTTCGCCGCCGCACTGCTGCTCGCCGCCGGCCTGGGCCTGGCGGCCTGCAGCACCGCGCCGCAAGGCGCCACCTCGCCAGACCAGGCGTCGGCGGGCGCCTTGGCGATCCAGCTCAATCAGGTGGGCTACCTGCCCCAGGGCGCCAAATGGGCCGCCGTGCCCGACGTGCAGGCCGACACGTTTGCACTGGTCGACGCCGCCACGGGAGGCGAAGTCTGGCGTGGCCCCCTGGGCTCCGCACGCCGCTGGGCGCCGTCGCAGGACACCGTGCGCCTGGCCGACTTCTCTGCCTGGCGCGAGCCGGGCCGCTACCGCCTCGAGGTGGCCGGGCTCGCGCCTTCCGCGCCCTTCGTCGTCGCAGCCGATGCCTATGCCTCGGTCAACGCCGCGGCGCTCAAGTTCTTCTACTTCAACCGCGCCAGCATCGCACTCGACGCTTCGCACGCCGGCGCCTGGGCACGGCCCGCCGGTCATCCGGACGATCACGTGCTCGTGCATGCATCGGCCGCAAGCCCTGGCCGTCCGGAGGGCACGGTGATCTCGGCGCCCAAGGGCTGGTACGACGCGGGCGACTACAACAAATACATCGTCAACTCCGGCATCACCGTCTACACGCTGCTGGCGGCCTGGGAGCATTTCCCGCAGTTCTTCAAGGCACAGAACGTCGGCATCCCTGAAAGCGGCAACGGCCTGCCCGACGTGCTCGACGAGGTGCTGTGGAACCTGGAGTGGATGCTGGCCATGCAGGATCCCGCCGACGGCGGCGTCTATCACAAGCTCACCGACAAGGGTTTCGACGGCATCGTGATGCCGCATCAAGCCAGGCACGAGCGCTACGTCGTCATGAAGACGACCGCTGCGACGCTCGACTTCGCCGCGGTGATGGCACAGGCCAGCCGCGTGCTGGCGCCGTTCGAGGCGCAGCGGCCGGGGCTGTCCACCCGCATGCTGGCGGCTTCCCGGCGGGCCTGGGCCTGGGCACAGGCGCATCCCGATGTCATCTACCGCCAGCCCGCCGACGTGCACACCGGCGGCTACGACGATGCCCATCTGGCGGACGAATTCGCCTGGGCCGCCGCAGAGCTCTACATCACGACGCGCGATGACGGCTTCTGGCACGCCATGCGTCGCGTGGCGCCGCGCATCGAGGTGCCTGGCTGGAGCAGCGTCGGCGCGCTGGGCTGGATCAGCCTGGCACACCACCGCAAGCAGTTGACGCCGGCCGCCGACGTCCAGCTGATCGAGGGCCAGATCCAGGCCATGGCGACCGAGTTCGCCGGCCGCTGGGAACATTCGCCCTACCGCGTGGCCATGCAGACCGAGGACTTCGTCTGGGGCAGCAATGCCGTCGCGCTGAACCAGGCGCTGATGCTGATCCAGGGCTATCGCCTCGGTGGCGACCGTCGCATGCTGGACGCGGCCCAAAGCGCGCTGGACTTCGTGCTCGGACGCCACCCCACCGGCTACGCCATGGTCACCGGCTTTGGCGCGCGCTCGCCGCTGCATCCCCATCACCGCCCCTCCGGCGCCATGCCGCAGCTGCCGCCGGTACCGGGCATGTTGGTCGGCGGCCCGCACCCTGGCCGCGGCGACGACTGCAAGGCGCCCTACCCCTCCCAGCTGCCCGCCAAGTCCTACCTCGACGCGCTGTGCAGCTACACCACCAATGAGATCGCCATCAACTGGAACGCGCCGCTGGTTTATGTGTCGGCGGCACTCAGTGCATTGACCTACACCCCATGAACTGGTGAAACTGCAACTGCGTCGCATGGACCAAGCCCGGGCTGCTTGAAACGGCGGCGCCCGTGTCGTGGTGATGAGTTCACTGGAGACATTTCATGCGCGCAATTGCCAACCTCAAGATCGGTATCCGCCTGGCGGTCGGTTTCGCGGCGATCGTCGCGCTGCTGGTTGGCCTGACAGTCATTGGCTTGACGAAGGTCAGCGCCGTCAGCGCGGACACGGAAATCATCCTCCACGACCGCTTCGTCAAGGTGCAACTGGCGCAGACGGTCGAGAACGAAGTGAACAAGCAGCTCCGCGCGCTGCGCACGGCGCTCATCGTGCCCGAACCGGCGCTGGGTGAGAAGGAACTGGCCAAGCTGGATGCGTCGATACCGGTCGTGTCGAACGCCATCGAGCGGCTGAGCGCCACCGTGCACAGCGAACGGGGCAAGGCGGCGCTGAAGGAATTGATCGAAAGCCGAGCGCGGTTCAAGGAAAAGGAGCAGCAACTCATCGCCTTGATCAAAGCCGGCAAGATCGACGAAGGCCGGGCCCGGCTGGTTCCGGACATCCTGCCGCTGCAAGGCAGCTACCTGGAGGCGATCGAGGCGTTCTCGAAGTCGCAGGCCGACGGCATGGAGGAGTTCGGAGCGGAGGCGGCCGAGCAGGCGAGCAGCGCCAAGATGCTGATGGAAGTGCTCTCGCTGATCGCCGTGCTGCTCGCCTGTGCGATCGGATACGTCTTGACGCGCTCGATCACCCTGCCGATCGCGGAGGCCGTCCTGGTCGCGGAGACCGTGGCGGCCGGTGACTTGACTTCACGCATCGAAGTGCGCGGCCTGGACGAGACCGGGCAGCTGCTGACCGCGCTCGGCTCCATGAACGAGAGCCTGGTCCGCATCGTCGATCAGGTTCGAATGAGCAGCGACTCCATCGCGACAGGGTCCAACCAGATCGCGACCGGAGGCGCCGACCTGTCGCAGCGCACCGAGGAGCAGGCCGCGAGCCTCGAGGAAACCGCGTCGGCCATGGATGAGCTGACGGCGACCGTCCAGCGCAGTGCCGACTCGGCGCGCAGCGCCACGGCGTTGGCCGCCTCGGCGAGCGCCGTGGCCACGAAGGGCGGAGCCGTCGTGGCCGAGGTCATCTCCACCATGAAGGACATCAGTGCCAGTTCCCGCAAGATCGCCGACATCACGGGCGTCATCGACGGGATCGCATTCCAGACCAATATCCTGGCGTTGAACGCCGCCGTGGAGGCCGCCCGCGCCGGCGAGCAGGGCCGGGGTTTCGCCGTCGTCGCGGGCGAGGTCCGCACGCTCGCGCAGCGGGCGGCCACGGCAGCCAAGGAGATCAAGGTCCTGATCGGCGAGAGCGTGAGCCGCGTCGAGGCTGGCTCGCGGTTGGTCGAAGGTGCTGGCGACACGATGGACGAGATGGTGCAGCAGGTTCAACAGGTGGCCCGGTTGATCGCCGAGATCGGCACGGCGACCGAACAGCAAAGCCTCGGCCTTGGCGAAGTGAGCAAGGCGGTGAGTCAACTGGATCAGGTGACCCAGCAGAACGCAGCGTTGGTCGAGGAGTCGGCCGCGGCTGCGGGCAGCCTCAGCCACCAGGCGCAACGCCTGACCGAACTCGTCGGCGAGTTCAAGCTGAACGACAGGGCTCGCTGACGCCGGCCTGGTCTGAGCCGACATCCGCAGGCTCGAAGGGCAACTCAGCGACGCCGCAATGGCGTCGCAATTCCGTCAGAAAAGATCGATCGCCACTGTCGCGGCATCCAGGCCGTCGCCGGTGGCGCGCAGCGTGGCCTTACCGCGGGTGCCGGTGGACTGCAGGATCACCTGCGCCTGGCCGTTGAACACGCTGCGCTGCCAAGGTCCGGCAGGCCGGGTGGTGCGCAGCATCGCCCAGCGCCGACCGCCCTGCGCCCCGTCGAACAGCTTGCGCGTGCCACCGTCGGGCGTGGCGAAGACGAGCGTGAGCGTGTTGGCGTCGCCCAGCTGAGCCGGATCGAGGTCGACCACGCCCATGCCGTCCTCGCGACGCGGCGTCGCCGCACGGCCGTTCACGTAGACCTGCACGCCGGGCGCGATGTCGCCCAGGAACAGCACCACGCGCTCACCCGCTGTCACGGCAGGGCGCGCAAAGCCGGCGCGCACGACGTTCCAGGGCTTGTCGGCCGGCTGCTGATCGGGCGGCACCCACCCGAATGCGTCGCGCCAGCCGGCCGTGTCCGTTTCGGCCACCAGCGCCGTAGCGTCCTCGGGACGCGCCACGGCCTTGTGACGCCAGCCGCTCAGCGCAGCGTAGCGGTGGAATTCCGCGGGCTTGTCGGCCTCATGCGACCCCGGGTCGCCGTTGCCCATGCCGATCAGGCGGGCTGGCCCCGTGACCTCGAATGCCATGCGCTGGTTGGCGGTGGGCACGATGCGGCCTTCGCGGTCCACCACGTTGACGCGGACCACCGCCACGTCGTCGCCATCGGCGCGGATGCGTGCACGGTCCACGGCCAACCGCACCGCGCTGCCGTCGCCCGTGGTGGCCACGGTTTCGGAGACGACCCGCTTGCCGGCCTGGTAGCCCTGCGCCGTCAGGCTGCCCGCCTCGTAGGGCACGCTCCACTGCAGGTGGCCGTAGCGCGCCAGCGGTTTGCGACCGAGCGAGCGGCCGTTCAGCAGCAGTTCGACCTCGTCGGTGTTGGCATACACGCGCACGTCCACGGGCTGGCCTTCGCGGCCGGGCCAGTTCCAGTGCGGCAGCACGTGCACCATCGGCTCAGGCGTCCAAGCGGCCTTCAGGTAGTAGCCGCTGTCCTTCAGCGCGCCGGTCGTGTCCATCATGCCGAACTGGGAGGAGACGGCGGGCCAGCCGAAGGGCGTGGTCTCGCCGCGATAGTCGAAGCCGGTCCACACGAACATGCCGGCGATGTAGGGCCGCTCGGCGTTGTAGCGCCAGGCCTCCTCGATCGACGCCGTCGTGTCGCCGCCGGAGCGCTTGTCGTAGGCGGCAATGTGCACATGCGCCGGGTCGTCGGCATAGATGCCGCGCGTCGCGTAGGTCAGACCCTCCTCGGTGACGACGATTGGTCGATCGGGAAAGCGGCGGTGCATCGCGTCGATGTCGTGCTGCGCCTTGTAATTGAAGCCGAGCACCTCGGAGCCGACCGCGGTGCCTTCCGGGCCGCCGGAGCTGGACGCCGCCAGCGTCGCGAGTCGCGTCGGGTCCAGGCGCTTGACGATGGCCTGCATCTCGCGCGCAAGGCGGGTGCCGATCTCGGTGTTCTCGATCGCCCATTCCTCATTGCCCACTGACCACAGCATGACCGACGGGTGGTTGCGATCGCGCCGCACCATGCGCTCCAGCTCGTCGCTGATCTGCGGCGCCGTGCCCATCATGCGGTGTTCGTCGATGACGAGCATGCCGAGACGGTCGCAGGCGTCCAGCAGCTCGGGCGTGGCCGGGTGGTGGGCCGAGCGGATCGCATTCACGCCCATGCCCTTGAGCATCTTCAGCCTCGCCTCGTGCATGGCGTCGGGCAACGCGATGCCGATGCCGGCATGGTCCTGGTGATTGTCGGTGCCATGCAGCTTGACGTGGCGGCCGTTGAGCAGGAAACCCTCGTTGGCGTCGAAACGGAGGGTGCGGATGCCGAACGGCGTGTCGTACTGGTCGACCAACTGAGCACCGCGGCGCACCTGCGTCGTCAGCGTGTAGCGCTGCGGTGTTTCCAGCGACCACAGTCTCGGCGCGGTCACGCGCAGCATGGCGGTCGTCTCGGCGACTGCAGCCACACCCACGCGCCGAGCCGGTACGGTGCCGCGCGCGACGACGCGGCCGTCGGGGTCGCGCAGCTCATGCTCCAGCGTGAACGATTCGGCCGCCTTGCCATCGTTGCGCACGGTCACGTCGACGGCCACGTCGGCGCGGTTGCCGTTCACCGTCGCGTGCACGAACGTGCCCCAATGGTCCACGTGCAGCGGCTCGGTCTGCGTCAGCCAGACGTGGCGGTAGATGCCCGCGCCTTCGTACCACCAGCCTTCCTGCGTCGTGACGTCCACACGAACCGCAACGATGTTGCGGCCGCCGTAGTGCAGGTAGTCGGTGATGTCGACGCGAAAGCTCGAGTAGCCGCTGGCCTCGCGCCGCAGGTAATGGCCGTTGACCCAGACCACGCTGTCGCGGAAGACGCCGTCGAACTCGAGCGCGATGCGCTTGCCCTGCACGGACGCCGGGATGGCAAGCTCGCGCCGGTACCAGCCGACGCTGTTCTCGGGGAAGGCTCGGCCGATGGCCTTCGAGCCGTGCGTCGAGCTGCCTCGCGCGTCGAAGGGCAACTCCACCGCCCAGTCGTGCGGCAGGTCGACGCGGCGCCACGGCCGGTCATCGAACTCCAGCGCCGCCGGGCCGTCGCCGAAACCGGCCTTGGCGAAGAAGAAGGCCCGGGTGCCGTGGTCGAAGTCCTGCGCCGTGTCCCAGGCATGGCCGAGCGCGAAGCGCCAGCCATCGTCGATGCGCGTGCGCTGGCGCGGGCTGTCGGCCGCCGCCGGGCCGGCGACCACGGCGAGGACCATCGCGAAGAGCCAGGTGAAACAGGAAAGTCTGGTCATGGAAGAGGGCAAGACAAAAAGCCTGCGCGAGCGCAAGACTGTGAGTGAATTCATTCAGGTGACTTGGGCACGCTGACGCTGCGCCGTTGTGGGCGGGATGCCGTGTCGAGAGACAGCACCCGCCACACCTATCGCATCAGGCTGCGGACCACGTCAACGTGGCGCCCTCCCCCAACACAGGACTGCGCTTGCCATCCACGTCCAGCGCCCACTCACGCAGCGTGCCCTCGCTCACCTGCGCGGTGTACTGCGCCCCCGCACGGCCGACCGTGCCGCGCGCCGCAACCTGGCCGTCCACCCCCACGACCGTGAAGCCCGCACTCGCGCCGTCATCCAGCTCGAACACCCGCAGCACCGTGCCGCGCGCGTAGTCGTAGTCCGGCTTCTCGGTCTCGGCGCCCCAGGCGATGACGCTGTTCGGCGCGACATACAGCGGCATGGACAGGAAGCCGTGCACCTCGCGGTGCCAGCGCCCGCCTTCGCGCTTCTCGCCGCTCAGCAGGTGCGTCCACTGGCCTGAACCGGATCCGGGCAGATAGAAGTCCACCTCGCCGCTGGCCGTGAACACCGGCGCCACGAGCAGGCTTTCGCCGAGCTGGTATTGCCGGTCCAGCGGCGCGCAGGCCGGGTCGCCCGGATGCTCGATGAGCATGGCGCGCATCAGCGGCACGCCGG
>JAEKLF010000161.1 GCA_019509985.1 Burkholderiales bacterium
GCGAGCGTGTCAGCGCGAGCCGGGCTGCAAAGGGGGAGCGCGGGCTTTGGCAGCGGCGCTACTGGGAGCACCTCATTCGCGACGATGCCGACTTCGAAAGGCATGTGGACTACATCCACTTCAATCCGGTGAAGCACGGCTGGGCTCAACACGCGGCGGACTGGCCGCACTCCAGCATTCATCGCTTCATTCGCGAAGGCGTCATCGACGCGTCGTGGGCAAGCGTGAGTCAGACGGAGATCAACGCGGGTGAATGAAGCGTTGGGGTTCGCTGCGCTCACCCCAACCTACCGGTACCGGGCTACCAGGCTCAGGCCTTATGCGGCGTACCGGCGCCTGCACGCTTGCGCAGCAGGTGCAGCAGCGGTAGCCCGCCCACCAGCAGCAGGGCCCAACTGCCCGGCTCGGGCACGGCGCTGATGGTCAGGCTGGCTGCGGGGCCGGGCAGCCAGTTCCAGGCTGCGGGCGCGTTCGCATCGCCGCGGATGCCCAGGTGGGTGGTGATCAAACCGCCTTCGGGATCGCGCGCATTGCCCAGCCCGAGTGCGCCGAGAAAGCCATTGGCCTCGCTGTTTTTCTCCGAGCCGGCGTCGTAGCCGTACAGGTTGATCGTCATGGTGCCGGTGATGGTCGACAGGTCCAGGCCGCTGACGCCGACGAAGCCGTCATTCGTCCAGCCCAGCATGCTGGCGAACGACAGCAGGTGGTGGGACGCGTCGGCATTCACCATGACCGTCACGGAGTTCTGCTGAGGCAGGGGCGCAGACAGCGGCGCCACAACGCTGCGCACGCTCGTGCCGACCAGGGCGTTCACTTCGTTGAGCAGGAAGCTGCGGTCGCCACCTTCGGCAATGCGCCAGATCGTCTCCGGTGCAGCCTGGCCGACGGTGAAAGCCGTGTAGGCGTCGCTGTGCGTGATGAACACCGGCGGCGAAAGCCGCTGGCCGGTCTGTGCCGTCGCCGCGCCCGTCGCCACGGCATCGCTCGTGAGGTTCTTGAATGTGATCTGGTAGGCCGGCGCTTGTGCGGCGGCCCCTTGAGGAAGCGAGAGGGCTGCCACAAGCGCCACCCCGAGGGCGGCCAGCCGATGCGGCGCGATGGCGGTTCGGTGAGGGGCAGGGGCGGCGCGATGTACGGTAGTCATTTGAGAGATCTCCTGTTGGTTGGCACGCAGGGCAACACCCTGCGTACTGCAGTCGCCGCCGGGCCGCTGCCATTACTCCCTAGCTTCATAGGAGCCACCCGGATGGGGGTGTGCCTGTAAGGAACAGGACTGAAGGTCGACCAAGGCGTCCGCGGAAAGCCGAAGCTGTGGGCTCTGGCAGCGGCGCTATTGGGAACACCTGATCCGTGACGATGCCGACTTCGAAAGGCATGTGGACCACATCCGCTTCAATCCGGTCAAGCACGGCTGGGCCGAACGGGCGGCGGACTTGCCGCATTCCAGCATTCACCGCTTCATTCGCGAAGGCGTCCTCGATGCCGGGTGGGCAAGAGCGAGTGGTGCGGAGATGGATGCGGGCGAGTGAAGCGTTGGGGTTCGCGGTGCTCACCCCAACCTACCCGCTGCGGCGCGAGGCCGGCCGGCATCGGTGACCCGTCACGGTTGATGCGCGGCGACGCCAGCCCGAGCCGGACCGATTCGCCCCATTGGGAACGCCCGTCACCGTCGTCGTGACATGGCTTCGTCGGGCGTCAGCGAAAACGCGGCTCGTGGGCGGATTGCGCAACCGCCTTCCGCGCGTGCCGCGCCGCAAATGCCAGCAGGCCCAAGCCGGCCAGCATCAAGGCGCAGGTTTCCGGTTCGGGGATCGCCACCAACAGGTAAGCGTGGGTCTCGCCGGTGGAGCTGTTATAGGCCTCGCCGACTATCCACCCGTTGTCATTGATGGCATTGGCCTCTTGCAGGATCCAGCCGGCGCCGGCCGCGGCCGGATCGACGAAGGCATTCAAGTCGGTGGCCACTGTGCCGTTCCACAGAACCGCGTGCTGGTTGGTGTCACCCGCGGTTTCGCTGCTCCCGACGATTTGACCGGCGCTGTTGATGCCAGCCGCCTGGCTGTATCTGCCGGTGCCCAGCACGCCCAGGTCTGTCAGCGAGGCTCCGTTCCATACGACGGCGTGCCAGGCGAGGTCGTTGGCGCTGTTGCTGAGCCCGACGATTTGTCCAGCGTCGTTGATGCCTGTCGCCTGGCTGAAGCTTCCGTTCAACGTGCCCAAGTCCGTCGGCGTGGTGCCGTTCCACAGCACGGCATGTGCCGCGCCAGCATTGGCCGTTCCGCTGTAGCCGACGGCTTGGCCCAGGCTGTTGACGCCGGTGGCGCGGCTGAAGCCGCCCCCCGGCAGCGCACCCAGCAGGGTCGGCGTGCTGCCAGCCCACAGCGCGGCCTGCTGGTACCCGTTGTTGCCAGGCAGCGTCTGGATGGAGCCGACGACCTGGCCCGCGCTGTTGATGCCATAGGCATAGCTCGGCAGGCCGCCAAGCGTTCCCAGGCTCGTCGGGGTGGTGCCGTTCCAGACGGTGGCGGTCCCGTCGCCGTAGTCCTGGACATAGACCCGCCCTGCCGCTTGGCCTGAGCTGCTGATGCCATACGCAGCGCTCGCCATCCCGTCCGGCGTGCCCAGATTGATCGTGACGGCGCCATTCCACAAGGTGGCGTGGACGCCGCCGCTGTTGCTGAGCCCCACGACCTGCCCCGCATTGTTGATGCCGTAGGCATCGCCCTCGCCAAGGTCGAAATAGGCATATGTCGCCGCACTCGCGCTGGCGGCCGCCAGCATGGCGCCCGAGGACAGAAGCAGGGCTGCGAATCGCGAGCGACTTGACCACGTGCCGGCACGACCATTCGCCAGCGGCTGACGTCCCATCGTCACGTGAGCTTGCAGAAGCCGGACAGCCATTCGCATCTTGGCACCCCCTCGTACGGAACGTCATGCCAGCAGAGCCATTGGGCTTGGTGTGCACAAGCTTGACGTTAGAGCCGGCACGGCAATCAGTATTCGACATCGCCTGGCCGTTCGCAACGGTCGGGATGTTTCGATGTAGGGGGAGCCCCTTGGATGACGAGGCATAACCCCTTCCCGACCAGCGCGTTGGGCAGTTACGCGGCGGTGTCGGGGCTGTTGTCGCCGGCCTGCCATGCGCTCTGGGAGCCGGCCGTGAGCCTGAGTGCGCGGGACCTCGCGCTGATCGCCGCGCTGGCCCTGGGGCCGCCTCTGTCCACGTGGGCACGCTAGCCGCGCGCATCTGCCAGCGCAGCCAGCGCCCGGCGGACATGCATTTCCCAGAGCTGGCGATGCGTGGTCACGGCGCCTGGCTCCGCACAGCGCGAAACCGGCACGAGCAATGTCCGCGCGACGCACAGCTGCCAGTCCTCCCTGAGCTGGTCCGAGGATGCGTATCCGGCGCCGAGTGAACAGAGCTGTTGGTGCCAGTGCTCCAGCACCTGCGATGCCCACATGCGTCGGGCCGCCTCCGGCCACCACAAAACCATGGCGTGTGCCAGGTCGCTCATCGCCAGCTGGTCTGAAATGGGCGGGCCGGCGAAGGGCTGATAGTCGAGGAGCAGGACCTGGCCTGGCCCTGATATCGGCGCCAGGATGTTTCCCGGGTTCAAGTCGCCATGAACCCAGGAGAAGCCGGAGGGGTTTGCGGCCCGGAGCACCAAGGCCTCGGGAAGCCAGTCCAATGCCTCGGCGACCCGCGCACGGTCCGCGTCGCTGAAACCTTCTTCCATGGCGGCGAGCATGCGCGGCAAGCCCTCGCAAGGCCGTGCGCAGGAGGTCCGAATGGTTTCGGCGTCGGCCGGGGACCTTGTCCAGCGATGCGCATGCAGCTTCGCGACGGACTCGACCAGGGCGCGCCCGTACTCGCCGGTGACCGGCACGTCGTCCTGGATGCGGTGCGTGTCGGTCATGTCGTCGAGCAGCAGGTGGTAATGCGTCCCGTCTGCCGCGGCGTGATGGCAGCGCACCAACGGGGCTTCCTTCAGACCGACGAAGTCGCGCAGGTAGTAGTCGACCTCGCTTCGACCGAAGACGGAGGCCGAGCCAATCTTCACGCGCAGCTTCAGCGGCGCGGGCTGGCCCTGGACCTCGGCAATGATGCGGACGTGGGCGCCCCAGGTGCTGACCTCGTCGCTCCGCTGGAAGGACAGGACGTTGCGTCCGAGCGCCTGCTGAAGCCAGGCGGCGGTGACTGCCGCCGGATCGTGCGGGACGGGAACGTCGTCGCGAGTTGTCGAACCCTCTGCCATGCGGCCAGCTTCGCTTTCATCGCCCGTCTCGGCCAAACTGGAGGCACCTGCCGGCGCGCACGGGCTGCACTGCGACGGCTGGGCGATTGTCCGCCGCAGGCACGGTCGAACGCGACAAGCCCGTCGCGTCCAGGGTCTCCGGCGTCACCTGGCCCGATCACGTCGATCTGCTGGAGAACCCGCCACATGGCGAGATCGACTGAGGTCCCGGACAGGTCCGGCACGATCGCGCGCCGGTGCGGCAGTGACTGCCCGTTAGGATGAAAGCTCGGATCCGCAATCACGCGCCGAGCCACGCTTCGGGAAGGAATAGCCATGCGCAAGGAATCCTGGGTGAACACGGTCGCCGCCGCCTTCTGTTTGCTGTCGGCCTGCTGCGCCAGCGCCCAGCAACCGCGCCCGGCAAATCTGGAGCGCGTGGAGGTGGCCGGCAAGAAGGGCGACCTCTCCGCGTGGCTCCGGGCCGAGAGCCAGCGCTTCGTCGTGTACTCCGACGCAAACCAGGAAGACGTCACCCAGCTGCTGGACAACCTGGAAAAGCTCGACCATCTGCTGCGCCTCTACACCCGGCCCCTGGGCAAGACCGGGCAGCAGGAGCCGAAGCTGACGCTGTACTACCACAGCCGCGTCTCGGCCCTGCATGAGGTCGACGCCAGCGTGCCGGCCGATGCCGTGGGCCTGTACAGCAGCTGCACCTCCGGCGTCCAGGGATTCGGGGTGCATCTGGAACGCGTCCCCAGCCTGCGCGACGAGCAGCTCGACAAGTCCCCGCTGAACGACACGCTGTCCTATGTCTTCGAGGCGTATGCGCGGCACTTCCTCTATCGCCATACGGACATCCGCACGCCGACGTCGTTCATCGACGGCTTCGCCCAGTATTTCTCTGCCGTGCGGTTCTCGGAAAAGCAGATGGTGGTGGGCCGGATTCCGAGGGACATCGCCGGCTACCTGCAACTTCTCAGGGATCGCCCGATATCCAGCCTGAAATATGGCGACGTCCTCGACGGGAACCTCGCCAACGCCCACAACGACGCCGGACCGGGCGGCGTGCGCCTGGAGTTCGAGGCGAAGTCCTGGCTGTTGACGCACTACATGCTGTCGTCGGAAGACAGGCGCCAGCGCCTGAACCGCTATCTCGGGCTCGTCGACCGCGGCGCCTCGCCGACGACAGCCTTCGAGCGGGCCTACGGCCTGAAGGAATCCGAAGTCGGCCAGGTGATGTGGCGGTATAGCGTTCGGGGCACGGATGCCCTGCGTGTGGCACTCCCATCGCTGCCCGTCACCCAGGTGCGGTTCCACGCGCTGCCCCGCGCGGCGGGCGAATTCGTGCTGGCGGATGCCGCCTTGAAGGCGTGCCCGAGCCGGCCGGCGGGGGAGGCGCTGCTGAAGAAGGTCGCCGGCCTGGCGGCGCAGTTCCCGAACGACGACCTGGCCCGCATCACCTTGAGCCGGGCGCAGATCGATTGGGGGAACCCGCAGGAGGCCTTGCCTGCGCTGAATGCCGTCCTGCAAGGGGACGACGCCAATTTCGAGGCCCGGTATCTGCTGGGCATGGCGAACCTGCGCCTGGCCGAGCGCAACGCGGGCGACGCCAGGCGTGCCTATCTCCAGGCCGCCCAGGGCCATCTGCAACGCGCCCGCGGCTTGGACCCGCAATCGCCGGAAGCTGCCTTCGCCGTCTTCAAGACCGAAGTGGCCGCCACGGACGCGCCGGACGGCGCAGCGCTGCAGGGCGTCATCTCCGCCTGGCAGGCCGCGCGGGAAGTTGACGAGCTCGCCCGCTCCGCCGCGCTGGCCTACGCCTATGCCGGCAATGCGGACGAGGCACACCAGACGCTCGCCTCGCTGGCGCAGAACGTGCGTGACGAGCCTGCGGCCCAATGGGCCAGGCAGTGGCAGGGCCGCCTCGAAGCAGGCGTGACCCGCGGCGACATCCTTGCAGAAATGCGCCGCAACCCAGCGCCCGACACGCCGTTCAAGGAGTGGACCATCGACAAAAAGGATGTGTTGCAAAGCGTGGAGTTCATCTCCAGCGCGGAAGCCTCAGCAGCCTTCCTCGAGACCCTGGCGCTTAGCTCTACGAATCCCGGGCAGCAGAACCAACTGACTGCTGCCGCGCAGCGGCTGCGCATGGAAGCCATGATGCGGCGCAAGCTTGCGCCGGACAGCACGGGCAAGAATTAGCCCTGGGATTCGGCGCGGCGCGCGGCACGCTGGGTGGCCAATGAACGGGGCAGGTCCGTCTCCGGCCGGTGCCGCCTTGTCAGTCCTTCAGGCTCCAGGTGATGGGCGTGATGCCGTGCAGCGGCACGGGCTTGCCATTCACCGTGCCTGGCGTGCCCTTGCAGGACAGCACGAAGTCGATGGCCAGGCGATCCAGCATCTTGTGCCTGTGTGACCGGCCGCTGGACTCGGCCACCCGCGCTTCGGAGATGGTGCCGGTGATGTCCATGGTGAAGACGACCATGACCGTGCCTTGCGCGTCGATGTCGGGATAGGCCGGCGTGCCGCACTTGCTGAAGTCCAGCTGCGGTGGGGTGCGCGCCGGCCTGCTTCCTGGCTGGCCGCGGCCTGGTTGCGGTGTTGCCATTTCGTTCCCCACTCCCGGCGCAATCTGGGGGACGGGCGACGCGGTGACGGTAGTTTCCGGCGGCTGGGTCACCTGCACTTCGGGTGGCGGTATGAAGCGCGGTGGCGGCGGAGCCAAGCTTGGCATCGGCAGTGAGCTCCGCTGCCACTGCGGCGGCGGCGGCGTCACGGGTTTGATGAGTCTGATCTCAATCGGCGTCTGCGGGATCACCTGGACGATGCGATACGCCAGCCCGCTGACCAGGACCCACCCAAGCGCAAGGTGCAGCAGCACCACGACTCCGATGCTGGCGAAGCGGCGGCCCGGGGGATGCTGCCCTTGAACGAAGTCCACGCTGCTCGCTCCCAGGGTGAATGAGCCGGTCCATGGCGCGTTGAAGCGCGCTTCGATCTGCGCAGGCGGTGCGTCCGCGACCGGATGGCGGACCCGTCGGGGTTCATTGCGGTCACTCGAATCCAGGCGCTAGCGACCACCGATATGAAATTGAACGATCTGGCCGTCCTGTGCGTCGAACCACAGGTACCAAAGTTGATTGCCGCCGTCGGCCGACACAATCAAACACTCGTCGTCTCTGAATCTGCCCACCGGATAGAAACTGCCGTAGATCATTTTGCGGCCGTCTCGCATCAGTCCGCGGTACTGACGGTCGTAGACCTGGCCGCGTGCGGGAAGTTGCCTGTCGGCCAGGGGGATTTTCTCGAAGTAGGTGCTCAGCGCCTGCTCAAGCTGCTCCACCTGAGCGGTGGCGGGCAGCCAATCGTTGTAGGCGCCAGGTTTGCAGATCGTTGGCGGTGACGGGCTCAACACGGGTGCGGGCGCAGCCTGTGATGCGGCGGCGAGGACGGTCATGGCGAGGGCGATCGGGCGGGGCTGCATTTCGTGGCGTCTGACGCGTTGGGGCTGGGCGGCCGGTAGAGGCAGAGCCCGCCTGGCGGGCGCACGAAGAATGTACTCGTGCCGGCGGTTGGCCGGCGCCCTGCGGTTGAATGCAAATCAGCCCCTGGGACTCGAGTGGACCGGCGAACGCCGTCATCGGCACCGCCTCATCGGCGTCGTCCTCTGGGGTCCACTGAGCGCCTGCGGACCGAGGGCTCGGCGCGCGCACGCCTTCGAGGTGCGCGCGTCGCCCTCAGCTGAACGCCGCCGCCAACGCCTCCAGCCCGACGTGGGGGTCGTGCAGGCCCTGGTAGATGGGCGGGATGGGTTTGTCGACGCCGAACAGGCGGTAGACGGCGTGCATGGCGCAGTGCACCGAGTACTCGACGGTGTAGACCGTGTCGTCCGGGAGCTCCACATGCTGGCCCAGGAAGGCGAAGTTGGCGGCGCCCGCGGGCAGCACCTGCGGGCGGTCGGCCGGCTTGCGCGGCGCGAACATGGCCGAGGCGTAGGGCAGCATCACCGGGGTCACATCGGTGCTGGCCAGCGCCGCGTCGCGGATGTCGGCGAAGCCGAGGTGGTGCAGCAGTTCGTCCAGGATCTCGCGGCCGCTGCACTCGGACATGGGCTTGGCCACATGGTTGCCCGGCGCGTCGATGAACAGGCCGTAGCCCCAGGCGGTGAACGTGTCCGCCGGCATGCCGGGGAAGTGCGGCTGGTGCGGCACGACCAGGGACATCAGCCAGTTGGAGTCCACCAGCGTCATCAACGCGCCGGTGCCGGGCTCGTTGCCGCTGAACTGCACGAGTCGGTCCAGCAGCGTGCGGCCATGCATCGTGAGCGTGAAGGACTCCCACTTGTTGTCATCGACGTTGAAGAAGGTGTGCGGACGGCCGAAGTCATCGGCCTTGCGCGCGAGCGTCTCCCACAGCGACCAGGCGCCGTCGCGGCGGTCGCGAATCAGCGGCGGCGCCTCGGTATTGCTGCCGTAGGTGGCGTCGGCGGTGATGGAGCCCAGCGTCACGAGGCAGGCGTCGCCCGCCGTGAGCGCGATGGTTTGGCCGCCTCGGGCCGTCTGCACGTGCAGCTTCGTGGCGCGGCGCTGGGCGGGGTCGCGCTGGTCGAAGTCGATGTCGGTCACGCGGTGGCCGAAGCGCACGTCCACGCCTTGCGCCAGCAGCCAGCGCTGCAGCGGCACGGCGATGGAGTCATACTGGTTGTAGGGCGTGCGGCGCACGCCGGCCAGCGTGTGCATGCGCGGGAACTCCTGCAGGAAGCGCAGGAAGTAGCGCCGCAGCTCGATGGCGCCGTGCCAGTTCTGGAAGGCGAAGGTGGTGCGCCACATCTGCCAGAAGTTGCTCTGGAAGAAGTGCGGCGAGAAGAGCTCGTCGATGCGTCGCGCACCGAGCAGCGCCTCGGGCGTGGCGAGCAGCCGCGTGAGTTCGGCGCGGTCACGGCCGTCCAGGCCGTAGTGGTGGGCGTCGAGGATGCGCGGGCCCTGGGCGATGAGCCGGGCGTGCGCCTCGGTGGGCACCTGCTCGTTGAAGGCGTCGATCTCCTGGCGCACCGAGAGGCCCGGCTTTTCCAGCGAGGGGATGCCGTCCAGCAGGTTCCACAGGCATTGGTAGACCTCGTCGCAGAGCATGCGGCCGCCGCGGGTCACGTAGCCCGGCTGTGTAGGCGAGGCGCTGCCGTCCAGGCAGCCGCCGGCAATGCCGAGTTCTTCGAGGATGTGGATGCGGCAGCCAGGCATGCCGGCATCGCGGATCAGGAAGCTGGCCGCGGCCATCGAGGCGATGCCGCCGCCGACGAGCCAGACGTCGGCGTTCTTGGGGTCGAGCATGGGACGAGCGCGGTGCGGGCCGCGGAGAGTCGGTCGTTGCCGCACTCTAGGCAGGGCCAGACTCCCCGGCGCTGATCTTCGTCAAGGCATGGGCGAATCGGCCTGGACCATCGTCGACTCAGCTTCCGATCCCGCGCCGCAGCCAGGCCCCCGGCGCGGTGTCATCGAACTGCACGGCTCCTCCGCCCGGCCGCTGTACCACGCCCAGCTCGCGCCAGAGCGAGTCCAGGTCGACCGGCATCGGCTGGTCCTTCATTTCGGCGTAGAGGTCGCTGAGGCTGGTCTGGCCCACGGCGGCATCGGCCACGCCGAGGAGCTTGACGGCGCTCCAGTCCTCGCCGTAGTTGCCGCCCGCGGCAAGCACGCCTTGCAGGGCGTGCTGCAGGCCGAGTCGGCCGCTGCTGGCGCGGCGGATCCTGAGGTCGGCAAGCAGGCAGAAGATGGCGCCGCCCCAGTAGGTGCGGCCCCAGGTGGGCGTGCGATCCAGGCCGCGGTCGCCGGGCTTGGGCAGGCCTTGGGGCATGCCGCGCGAGAGCTCGCTCCACAGCTGCTCGGCCGAGGTGATGCCGGCGCGCGCGCGGGCCACGGTTTCGACATAGGTGGCCAGGCCCTCGTGCAGCCAGTTCTGGGCACGCGGCAGCCGTGGCACGCCGACATGGACCATCTCGTGAACCAGCACCCAGTCGTCGAGAAACTCGGCCGCGTCGGTCTCGCGGCCGACGCGGGCGCCGACGAAGAGGGCAGGGTCGCGGTCGGTCACGCCGCCGCTGACGCCATGGCCAGGCGCCGCTTCCAGCCGCAGTTCGAAGCGCGGTGCCGGAAGCCGGCCGAGGTAGCGCACCAAGGCGTCGGCACTGCGCTTGATCCAGACCTGGATCTCCCGGCGCGTGGCGGCGGAGAAGTCGCCCGAGAGCGTGAGCACAATCTCGCCGCCGCCCAGGCGCAGCGTCGCGCCCGGTGCGTCGGCGGCCACGCACGCGCTGGCGCCAGCCATCAGTGGCAACAGACCCAGGCGGCAGATCTCGCGGCGGTTCATGGCAAGGCCTGCATCAATCCCTGAAGCTCGGCGTGCCCTTGCCGGCCATCATGGCCTTGGTGAGGTCCTCGCTCATCAGCATCGCCGCGTTCCACGTCGCGATGTAGTTGAGGCCGTCGGCCACCGAGTGGTCGCGCGCGTAGTTCAGCTGCTCCTTGGTGCCGCGGATGGACAGCGGCGACTTGGAGGCGATGGTCGCAGCGATCTCGCGCACACCGGCCTGCAGCGCCTCGCGGCTGTCAAACACGCGGTTGACGAGGCCGATCTCGCACGCCTCGTCCGCTTCCACGCGCCGGCCCGTGTAGGCCAGCTCGCGCACCAGGCCCTGGCCGCCGATCAGCTTGGGCAGGCGCTGCAGCGTGCCGACGTCGGCCACCATGCCGATGTCGATCTCCTTGATCGAGAAGTAGGCGTCGGCGCTGCAGTAGCGCATGTCGGCGCAGCAGATCAGGTCGATGCCGCCACCCACGCAGGCGCCGTGAATGGCCGCGAGCACGGGCTTGCGGCAGCGCTCCAGGCTGGTCAACGTGTCCTGCATGTCCAGGATGACGCGGCGCAGCCCCTCGCGGGTGCGGCCGTCGCAGGGGTCTTCGATCTGCGGGGCGATGCCCATCATCATTTGCAGGTCGATGCCGGCGGTGAAGTGCCGGCCTTCGCCCTCCAGCACGGCCACGCGGGCCTCGGCCTGGCCGTCGATCCAGTCGAAGGCGCGGCGGATGTCCTGCCACATCGTCGCGTTCATCGCGTTGGCCTTGTCGGGGCGGTTCAGGCGGACGGTGGCGATGTGGTCCTGGATGGAGACGGTGAGGGTGTCGAGTTGAGGAGCGGTCATGCAAGGTCTCGTGAATGTCAGGCAATCGGTTCGGTCTGCTGTCGCAGCCAGTCGGCCAGTTCGGCTTCGCTGATCTGGCTGGCGGCAACCCCCAGCATGGTGATAACGCAATCCGCGTCGGTCGCCAGAAGTTCCAGGCCATTGAGCCAAAGGAATAGTTCCATCGCAACGTAAGCGGTGCGTTTGTTGCCGTCGACGAAAGGATGACTCTTGGCCAGGCCCACTGCATACGCCGCGGCCAGTTCGAAGACGTCGGGTTGCTCGTAGGCAGCCAGGTTCTGCGGCCGTGCCACGGCCGATTCGAACAGACCTTCATCACGAATCCCCGGGGCGCCGCCGTGTTCTGCCAGTTGCTCGTGGTGGATGGCCCTCAGAACGTCGGCGTTCAGCCAGCGCCAGGTCGGCGCGGTCACTTGGCCAGTTCCCTCAACACGGCTTGGGCAAGATCACACCAAGCGAGTTGCCGATCTGGGTTACCTTGAGCGCACTCACCGCAACTCCTTCAAGTTATAACGTCTGTAATACTATCCGACGCCTCTTTCCTTTGACAAGCCCATGATCCACGCCTCCAAACGCATTGCCGGCGGCGCCGGCCTCGCCGCCGTGCTCCTCAAGCGCGCATCCACGCTTGAGCTCGACTGGGATACCCGCAGCAAGAGCCGGTTTTCGGCCACAGACTCCATCGGCCGCGAGATCGGCGTCGTGCTGCCGCGCGGCACGACGCTGCGCGGTGGCGACGTGCTTGTCGCCGAGGACGGCACGCTGGTGCGCGTCGTTGCTGCGGCCCAACCGGTGCTGCAGGTCCGCCACTGCGCCGAGCACGGCAGCCCCTTCGACCTGCTGCGCGCCGCCTATCACCTGGGCAACCGCCATGTGCCGCTGGAACTGCAGCCCGAGTTGCTGCAGTTCGAGCCGGACCCGGTGCTGGCCGACATGCTGCGCCGTCAGCACCTCATCGTGAACGAGGCGCAGGCGGCCTTCGAGCCCGAGGGCGGCGCATACGGCGAGGGCGCGGGTCATGGCCATCACCATCACGGCGGGCATGACCATCATGATCATGGCAATGTGCATGAGCATGCCGCCGCACCGGCCCCGGCGCGCAAGCCGTTGAGCATCCCGGTCAAGGCGCATGACGAGGGCCACGTCCACGGCCCAGGCTGCGGCCATGATCACGGCCATGACCACAAGCACTGAGGCGTCACTGCTGCACCTGCTGTGG
>JAEKLF010000346.1 GCA_019509985.1 Burkholderiales bacterium
CAACGGATGGTGGGCCAGGCTGCGCGGCGGGTTCAGCGCCTCGATGAGCTGCTCGAAGGGCAGGTCCTGGTGGTCCTGGGCGGCCAGCGCGGTGGCGCGCACCTGGGCCAGCAGCTGA
This sequence comes from Burkholderiales bacterium, assembly GCA_019509985.1. GTDB lineage: Bacteria > Pseudomonadota > Gammaproteobacteria > Burkholderiales > Burkholderiaceae_C > Pelomonas. The sequence continues at coordinate 119 of JAEKLF010000346.1, forward strand.
GCGACGCTGGGGCGATTGGACAAGTCGATGCGCAGCGCCTGGGTGTTGACGAAGAAGCCGATCAGCGGCTCGAGTTCGGTGCGATGGCGGTTGGCGGTGGGCGAACCGATGACCACCTCGGACTGGCCGGCCAGGCGCGCCAGCAGCGTGGCCCAGGCGGCCAGCAGCGTCATGAACAGCGTGCAGCCGTGGCGATGGGCGAGCGCCTTGAGCTGGGCGCTGAGGGCCGGCGAGAGGGCGAAGTCCAGCGTGGCGCCGGCATAGTCCTGCGTCGGTGGGCGGGGCCGATCGGTGGGCAGCTCCAGCAGGGCCGGGGCGCCATGCAGGTGGGCGCGCCAGAACTCGAGCTGGCGCTGCAACAAGGCGCCGGAGACCCAGCGGTGCTGCCAGGCGGCGAAGTCGGCGTACTGGATGGGCAGCGCCGGCAGCGGGTCGGGCAGGTCGGTGCTGAAGGCGGCGTACAGCGCGCTGAACTCGTTGACCAGCACGCCCATGGACCAGCCGTCGCTGATGATGTGGTGCATGGTGAGCAGCAGGATGTGATCCTGCGCGGCGAGCTTGAGCAGCACGGCGCGGATCAGTGGGGCCTGGGCCAGGTCGAAGGGGGTACAGGCCTCTTCTTCGGCCAGGCGCCGGGCCTGGTCCTGGGGGTCGGGCAGCACGGACAGGTCCAGCACCCGCAGCGGCAGACCCAGCCCGGGCGGGGCGAACTCCTGCACGGCCGAGCCCTGGACGCCCACGAAGCGGGTGCGCAGCGCCTCGTGGCGCGTGACGATGCGGTTCAGCGCTTGGCGCAGCGCCGACTCGTCCAGCGAACCGACCAGCCGCACGCCCGTGGGCATGAGGTACGCGGCGCTGGCGCGCGCATCGAGCTGGGCCAGGAACCATAGCCGCTGCTGGGCGAAGGACAGCGGCAGCGGCAGATCGCGCGCGACGGGCACGA
>JAEKLF010000035.1 GCA_019509985.1 Burkholderiales bacterium
CCGACGGCTCGGTGGCCTTCCAGTTCAAGCATTGCGGCCAGCTGCTGTTCGCGCCAGGCACGTCGGAAGACAGGGTCATGGAAGTGGCGCTGGATGCCGGTGCCGAGGACGTCATCACCGGTGACGACGGCGCCATCGAGGTGCTGACTTCGCCCGCCGACTACGAGGTCGTCAAGGCGGCGCTGGAGGCCGCGGGCCTGGTGCCCGAGCTGTCCGAAGTGACCATGCGCCCCGAGAACCCCATCGAGCTGACCGGCGAGGACGCCGAGCGCATGCAGAAGCTGCTGGATGTCATCGAAGACCTGGACGACGTGCAAGCCGTCTATCACAACGCCGAGCTCGCATGATTAGCCCCGACGCTCACATTCGTTCACTGCCCCCCGAGGGGGCGCTCGCCCTCCTTGGGACGGTCCTGCGGAGGTCGCGATGCGAGTCCTAGTCATTGGCAACGGCGGCCGTGAACACGCGCTGGCCTGGAAGCTCGCCCAGTGCGAGCGCGTCAGCCAGGTCTATGTGGCGCCCGGCAACGGCGGCACGGCGCGCGACGAGCGGCTTGAGAATGTGCCCATCACCGACGTGCGCGCGCTGGCCGACTTCGCCGTGGAACAGAAGATCACGCTGACCGTCGTCGGCCCCGAGGCGGCGCTGGCGGCCGGCGTCGTCGACGAGTTCCGTTCGCGCGGCCTGCGCATCTTCGGCCCGACCAAGGCGGCGGCACAGCTTGAAAGCTCCAAGGCCTTCGCCAAGGACTTCATGAAGCGCCATGGCATCCCGACCGCGGCCTACGAGACCTTCACCGACCCGGCCGCCGCCCACGCCTACGTGGATGGGCGCGGCGCGCCCATCGTCATCAAGGCCGATGGCCTGGCGGCGGGCAAGGGCGTCGTCGTCGCGATGACGCTGGCCGAGGCCCACGACGCGATCTCGTGGATCCTCGAAGACAACAAGCTCGGCGTCGTGCACAACGCGGGTGGTGCGCGCGTCGTCATCGAGGACTTCCTCGCCGGCGAGGAGGCCAGCTTCATCGTCGTTTGCGACGGCAAGCATGTCGTGTCACTGGCCACCAGCCAGGACCACAAGCGCCTGCTGGATGGCGACCAGGGCCCCAACACCGGCGGCATGGGCGCCTACTCGCCCGCGCCGGTCGTCACGCCCAATGTGCATGCCAAGGTCATGCACGAGATCATCCAGCCGACCATTGCCGGCATGGCGCGTGACGGCCACCCGTTCACCGGCTTCCTGTACGCCGGGCTGATGATCGACGAGCACGGCCAGCCGCGCACCGTCGAGTTCAACACCCGCATGGGCGACCCCGAGACCCAGCCCATCATGATGCGGCTCAAGAGCGACCTCTTCGAGTTGCTGATGCACGCGACCGACGGCACGCTGGACCAGGTGGAGCTGCAGTGGGACCGCCGCGTGGCGCTGGGCGTCGTGCTCGCGGCCGAGGGCTATCCGCTGGACCCGCGCAAGGGCGACGCCATCACCGGTCTGCCCGACGACGAGGACGAGGCCATGGTCTTCCATGCCGGTACTGCAGCGGTCGATGGCCAACTGCTGACCAGCGGCGGCCGCGTGCTGTGCGTCACGGCGCTGGGCGAATCCGCCCGCACGGCCGCGCAGCGCGCCTACGAGCTGGCCTCCGGCATCCAGTTTGCCGGCCGGCAATTCCGTTCGGACATCGGCCACCGGGCCATCAAGCGTTGATTGCAGCGCCCGCCGTCCTGACCGGGCCGCTGCATCCACACGGCCACCCCAGCGCCTTGGCGCGCCGGGCGCTGGGCCTGTTCGGCTGGACGGTGGACGCGCCCGGGGTGCCGGCCGAACAGGGCGTCATCCTCGTCTATCCGCACACGTCCAACTGGGACTTCGTCATCGGCCTGCTGGCCAAATGGGCCATCGGCATCGAGCTGCGCTTCTGGGGCAAGGACAGCCTCTTCAAGGCGCCGCTGCTGGGCCACTGGATGCGCTGGATCGGCGGCATCGGCGTGGACCGCAGCAGCCCGCATGGCATCGTCGCCGACACGGTGGCGCAGATGCGCGCGGCCGCGGCGCGTGGCGAGCGTTTCTGGCTGGCCGCCGCACCCGAGGGGACGCGCGCACTGGCCAGCGGCTGGCGCACCGGCGCCTACCAGGTGGCCGTGCAGGCCGGCGTGCCGGTGGGCCTGTGCTATTTCGACTTCCACCGGCGCATCGTGTCGCTGACCCGCTTCGTTATGCTGACCGGCGACGTGCAGGCCGACTTCGCTGCATTCGCCGCCTACCTCGGCCCGCGCGTCGGCAGACACCCCACGCTCGCCAGCCCCATCCAGCCCAAGCCGCCGCGTCCATGAACTCGCAAGCCGTCCGCGACTACCTGCTCGGCCTGCAGCAGCGCATCGTCAGCGCGCTGGAGGCGGCCGATGGCAATGCCTTCCTCAGCGATGGCTGGAGCCGCGAGCCCGGCGGCCGGCTCGAGGGCGACGGCCTGTCCCGCCTCATCGAGGGCGGCCCGGTCTTCGAGCGCGGCGGCGTCAACTTTTCGCACGTGAAGGGCCGTGTGCTGCCGCCCTCGGCCACCCAGCACCGCCCCGAGCTGGCCGGCGCGCCCTTCGAGGCCATGGGCGTGTCACTGGTGCTGCACCCGCACAACCCCTTCGTGCCGACCGTGCACATGAACGTGCGCATGTTCGCCGCGCTGCCGGCCGACGCGCCCGCCGTGACCTGGTTCGGCGGCGGCATGGACCTGACGCCTTACTACGGCTATGAGCGCGACGCCCAGCACTTCCACCGCGTCTGCCGCGACGCCCTGGCGCCCCACGGGCCTAAGCTGCATCCCAAGTTCAAGACCTGGTGCGACGACTACTTCTTCCTGAAGCACCGCCAGGAGCCGCGCGGCATCGGCGGCATCTTCTTCGACGACTTTGCCGTCCCGGACAGTTCCGGAGGCTTCGACGCGGGCTTCGCGCTGATCCGTTCGGTCGGCGACGCCTTCCTCACGGCCTATCTGCCCATCGTCGAGCGCCGCCAGGGCTATGCCTACGGCGAGCGCGAGCGCGATTTCCAGGCCTATCGCCGCGGCCGCTATGTCGAGTTCAACCTCGTCTGGGACCGCGGCACGCTGTTCGGCCTGCAGTCCGGTGGCCGCACCGAGTCCATCCTGATGTCCATGCCGCCGCAGGTGAAATGGCGCTACGACTGGGCACCCGAGCCGGGCACGCCGGAGGCGCGCCTGTACACCGACTTCCTGCGCCCGCGCGACTGGGCCGATGAAACCCCGACTGCACTGTGGCTCTGAAACTGGCCCTCTTCGGCGGCAGCTTTGACCCGCCCCACCTCGGCCACCTGGCCTTCGCCCGCTTCGCACTGGACGCGCTGGCGCCCGACCGCCTCGTCTGGCTGCCCGCCGGCCGGCAATGGCAGAAGCCCGACCAGATCATGGCTGCCGGCGTGCACCGCGCCGGCATGCTCAAGCGCCTCACCGCCGGCGAGCCGCGTTTCATCATCGACGAACGCGAACTGCACCGCCGCGGCCCCAGCTTCACGGCCGATTCGCTGCGCGAGTTCGCCAGCCAGAACCCGGGCGCCGAACTGATGTTCCTGATCGGCCAGGACCAGTACGCGCGGCTGCCGACCTGGTATCAGGTCGAGACCGTCACCGCGCTGGCCACGCTGGTCGTCGTGCCGCGTGCCGGCGAGTCCGTCGTCACGCCGCCGGGCCTGCCGGCGCACCGCCTGCAGGCGCTTGCGCTGCCCGAAACTCCCCTTTCGTCCACCGCCGTACGCGACGCCGTCGCGCGCGGGGAGGACATCAGCCCCATGGTGGGCGCCGAGGTCGCGAGCTATATTGCCTCGCACCGCCTTTACGAGAAGAAGCCCTGAATGGACATTCGCAAGCTGCAACGAGCCATCGTCGATGGTCTCGAGGACGTGAAAGCCCAGAACATCGTCGTGTTCAACACCGAGCATCTGTCGCCGCTGTTCGAGCGCGTCATCGTCGCGTCCGGCACCAGCAACCGGCAGACCAAGGCCCTGGCCTCCAGCGTGCGCGAAACGGTCAAGGGCCGTGGCATGCAGGTCATGCGCACCGAGGGCGAGGACAACGGCGAATGGATCATCGTCGACTGCGGCGCCGCCGTCGTGCACGTGATGCAACCCGCCATCCGCGACTACTACCACCTCGAAGAGATCTGGGGCGACAAGCCCGTCAAGCTCAAGCTCGGCAGCACCCAGACCAAGCTCGTCAAGGCCTCCGAGGCGCCTGCGCCCGCGCCGGTCAAGACCGCGCGCAAGGGCACCGCGTCCAAGCCCATCACGACCAAGGCGGCGCCCAAACCCGCAGCCAAGGCGGGCACCAAGAAGGCCGTGCCTTCGGCTTCTGCCAAGAAGGCGGTTGCCAAGAAGGCCGCGGTGGGTACCCAGGCACCCAAGAAGGGCGTGACCCGCAGCGTGGGCGTGAAGACGGCAGCGGCGCCCGGCAAGACCTTGAAGGTCGGCGCCGGCCAGGGTGTCGGCAAGGCGGCTGCGGCCAAGCGGGCAAAGCCGGCCGCCAAACCGGCCGCCAAGGCAGCGCCCCGCGCACCCGCCAAGCCTGCCGGCCGCGCGGCTCCCAAGAAGGCTTGAGAGTTCTGAACAGCTTCTGATGCGCCTCTTCCTCGTCGCCGTGGGCCAGCGCCAGCCGGCCTGGGCCGACACCGCCTACGAAGATTTCGCCAAACGCTTCCCGCCCGAGCTGAAGCTGGAACTGAAGGCCGTCAAGGCCGAGACGCGTGGCGGCAAGACCGCCGAGCAGCTGATGGCCGCCGAGGCCGCCCGCATCGAAGCCGCCCTGCCGAAGGGTGTGCGCCGCATCATCCTGGACGAGCGCGGCGAGCGTCGCACGTCCGTGCAGCTGGCCGAGCGGTTGAAGCTGTGGATGGGCGAGGGCCGGGACGCCGCCCTCATCATCGGTGGCCCAGACGGCCTGCATCCCGAGCTCAAGGCCACGGCCGACGAAACGCTGCGCCTGTCCGACCTGACGCTGCCGCACGCCTTCGCCCGTGTGCTGCTGGCCGAGGGCCTGTACCGCGCCTGGACCGTGACGACCGGCCATCCCTACCACCGTGAGTGAAATGACAGCCCCCATGACGACTTTGTCGTCTTCTCCCCGACAGGGCGCATCCGGCTTGGGACGGCCCGGCGCCGGCTTCATCTATCTCGCCTCGCAAAGCCCGCGCCGCCGCCAGCTGCTGGAGCAGCTCGGCCTGCGCCACGAGCTGCTGCTGCCGGGTGATGACGAAGACGCCGAGGCGCTGGAGGCCGTGCGGGCCGACGAACTGCCGGAAGCCTACTGCGCCCGCGTGACCGCCGCCAAGCTTGATGCAGCGCTGGCCCGCTTGGCCGCACGCGGTCTGCCGCCGGCGCCCATCCTGTGCGCGGACACGACGGTCGCCGTCGACGACCTCATCCTCGGCAAGCCCGAGGACGAGGCTGATGCGAGCCGCATGCTGGGCCTGCTGGCCGGCCGCACGCACCGGGTCATCACGGCCATTGCGATCGCGGATGCGTCGCAGCGCGCCGCGACGCTGAACGTGTCCCAGGTCGAGTTCGCACCGCTTTCGGCCGCGCAGATCGAGCGCTACGTCGCCAGCCGTGAGCCGTTTGGCAAGGCAGGGGCTTATGCGATTCAAAGCCAGGCGGCGGCCTGGATCGTGAAGATTGCCGGCAGCTACTCGGGCATCATGGGGTTGCCCCTCTTTGAGACGGCTCACTTGCTCGAACAATTCGGTTTCGAGTTCTGACGTCTGCGCGCCGGGTCGCGCGCAACCGTCAGCATTCAAAGGTTTGCGATGGAAGACATCCTGATCAACTGGTCGCCGCAGGAGACGCGGGTGGCCGTGGTCGAGAACGGCGCCGTGCAGGAGCTGCACATCGAGCGCACGTTGGAGCGGGGCCTGGTCGGCAACGTCTATCTCGGCAAGGTCGTGCGCGTGCTGCCCGGCATGCAATCGGCCTTCATCGACATCGGCCTGGAACGCGCGGCCTTCCTGCACGTGGCCGACCTGCACAGCGCCTCGCAGTTCGGCCATGGCCGGCATGCGCAGAGCCCGGACACGCCGCCCACGCCGATCGAGCGCCTGGTCTTCGAGGGCCAGCCGCTGACCGTGCAAGTCATCAAGGACCCGATCGGCACCAAGGGCGCGCGCCTGTCCAGCCAGATCAGCATCGCCGGGCGCATGCTGGTCTATCTGCCGCAGGACGAGCACATCGGCATCAGCCAGAAGATCGGCTCGCCGGAGGCGCGCGAGGCGCTGCGCGCGCGCATGCAGGTGCTGGTGGGCAGCAAGGAGGAGGGCGGTGGTGGCGGCTTCATCCTGCGCACGAATGCCGAGGACGCCAGCGACGAGGAGCTGGCCGCCGACATCGCCTACCTGCGCAAGACCTGGCAGCAGATCCGCGCCGGCGCGCTGACGACGCCGCCGGCCAGCCTGCTGCACCAGGACCTGAGCCTCGTCGAGCGCGTGCTGCGCGACCTGACCAGCGAGCGCACCGGCTCCATCCGCATCGACTCCAAGATGCAGTACGACGTGCTGCGCGGCTTCGGCGAGACCTTCATGCCCGCGGCGACGGCCAAGCTGGAGCATTACCGCGGCGAGCGGCCCATCTTCGACCTGTGCAACGTCGATGCCGAGATCGCGCGCGCGCTGGCACGAAAGGTGGATCTGAAGTCCGGCGGCTCGCTGGTCTTCGACCAGACCGAGGCGATGACGACCATCGACGTCAACACCGGTGGTTTCGTCGGCGCCAAGAACTTCGACGACACCATCTTCAAGACCAATCTGGAGGCGGCCGGCTCCATCGCCCGCCAGCTGCGCCTGCGCAACCTGGGCGGCATCATCATCGTCGACTTCATCGACATGACGCGCGAGGAGCACAAGACGGCGGTGCTGGCCGAGTTCCGCAAGCAGCTGGGCCGCGACCGTACCAAGGTGACGGTGGGCGGCTTCACACAGCTCGGCCTGGTGGAGATGACGCGCAAGCGCACCCGCGAGTCGCTGGCCCGCATGCTGTGCGAACCTTGCCCGACCTGCGAGGGCCGCGGCCAGGTGAAGACGGCCCGCTCGGTCTGCTACGACATCCTGCGCGAGATCCTGCGCGAGGCGCGCCAGTTCTCGCCGCGCGAGTTCCGCGTCGTCGCAGCGGCCAATGTCGTCGAGATGATGCTCGACGAGGAAAGCGCCCATCTGGCCGGCCTCTCGGACTTCATCGGCAAGCCCATCTCGCTGACGGCCGAGCCGACCAACCAGACCGAGCATTACGACATCGTGCTGCTCTGAGGGGGGGCTCGCGACCGACGCGGTCTTGTCTGACGTTACAAGTTGCGCGGCTGCGGCAAAATCGCGCGCCATGCTTGAACCTCTCGCGTCTGTCTCCCGTCGCCGCGGCCTCGCGGCCCTGGCCGCCCTCGCGGCCTCTTTCGGCGCCAGCCCCGCGCTTGCCCAGGTGCGCATCGACATCGCCGGCGTCGGCGGCACGCGCGTGCCGGTAGCCATCGTCGACTTCCGCGACGAGTCCAAGTCGCCCCAGCCCATTGCCGCCATCGTGCGTGCCGACCTGGAGCGCAGCGGCCAGTTCCGCAGCGTCGACGCGCCTGGCGCGCTGAGCGAAACCAGCAGCCCGGTCTGGCCTACCAAAAGCTCACCGGTGAGCGCGGCGTGTTCGCCACGCGCATGGCCTACGTCACCAAGGCCGGCCCGCGCTACAGCCTGGTCGTCGCCGATGCCGACGGCGAAGGCGCCCGCGTCGCGCTGACCAGCCCCGACCCCATCATTTCGCCCGCCTGGGCCCCCAACGGCCGCGAGCTGGCCTATGTGAGCTTCGAAAGCCGCAAGGCCACCGTGCGCATCCAGGACGTGCAGACCGGCCATCGCCGCGTGCTGGCCGACTTCAAGGGCACGAACAGCGCGCCGGCCTGGTCGCCCGATGGCCAGCAGCTCGCGCTCAGCCTGTCCCGCGAGGGCGGCACCCAGCTCTTCGTCATCAACCGCGACGGCTCGGGCCTGAAGCGCCTGACGCAGAGCGGCGCCATCGACACGGAGGCCAGCTACGCGCCCGACGGCAGCAAGATCTACTTCGTCAGCGACCGTGGCGGCGGCCCGCAGATCTACCGCATGCCCGCCAGCGGCGGCGCGGCCGAGCGCGTCACCTTCAACGGCAACTACAACATCAGCCCCGCCGTCAGTCCCGATGGCCGCATGCTGGCCTTCATCACGCGCGTCAGCGGCGCCTTCCGCCTGTGCGTGATGGACCTCGCCAGCGGCCAGGTGCAGCAGATCAGCGACGCCAACGACGATGAGAGCCCGGCGTTCTCGCCCAACGGCAAGCTCATCGTCTACGCGAGCCGTGCCGGCGGCAAGGAGGTGCTGATGACGACGACGCTGGATGGCAAGATCAAGACCCCATTGCTCGTTACGCTGGCCGAGGTGCGTGAACCGACCTGGGGGCCATTTACGCGCCAGTAACTTGACAGCCCGCACCATGTTGGACAATGCCCCGCCCGTGCCGCCGCTGGCGGTGCCCCTGATCCCCCGCCCTTGTCTGTTGTGGAGACCACTCGAATGAAGCTGACCCGCTATGCGCTCACCCTGATTGCCGCCGCCGCCCTGGCTGGCTGCGGCTCCGCCGTCAAGCTTGACGATCCCGCGCCGGTCAAGGACATCTCGACGCCCCCGCCGCCGCAGCAGCAATCGCAAGGCAATACCGCGCAGGTCGCCGACAGCGCGGTCAAGACTGTCAGCCTGGATGAGCAGTTCAACCAGCAGGTCAAGGACAAGCGCGTTGTCTATTTCGACTTTGACAGCGACGTCGTCAAAGAGGAATACCGCGGTCTGGTCGACCTGCACGCCAAGCGTCTGATCAACAACAAGAAGCTGGCCCTCAACCTCGAAGGCCACACCGACGAGCGCGGCGGCCGTGAGTACAACCTGGCTCTCGGCCAGCGCCGTGCCGAAGCCGTTGCCAAGTCGCTGACGCTGCTCGGCGTCGGGGCGGCCCAGGTCGAAGCGGTGAGCTTCGGCAAGGAGCGCCCGGCCGTGCAAGGCAGCAGCGAAGAAGCCTGGGCCAAGAACCGCCGCGTCGAGCTCAAGGACAAGTGATGCGCGTTCTGCGTCTGACGCGCCTGACGCTGGTGGCCTTGGCCGCCGGCGCGAGCTTCATGCAGCCGGCCCGCGCCGGCTTGTTCGAGGATGACGAAGCCCGCAAGGCCATCCTCGAACTGCGTGCCAAGGTCCAGTCCAACGAGGACGCTGCCAAGCAGCGCGCCGATCAGCTCAATGCGCTGGTTCAGGATCAGCTGCAGCCGCTGCGCCGCAGCATGCTTGATCTGAACGGCCAGATCGACGCGCTGCGCGCCGAGATCGCCAAGCTGCGCGGCGCCAACGAGCAGCTCGCCCGCGACCTGGCCGACACGCAGCGCAAGGTGACCGACCAGTCGCAATCGGTCGACGCACGGCTGAAGCCGCTGGAGCCGCAGAAGGTCAGCCTCGACGGCCGCGAGTTCCAGGTCAACCCGGACGAGCGCAGCCAGTACGAAGCCGCCATCGGCCTGGTGCGTCGCGGCGATTTCACCGAAGCCGTCGGCGCGCTGAATGCCTTCCTGAAGCGTTTCCCTGCCAGTGGCTATACCGACTCGGTGCGCTTCTGGCTCGGCAATGCGCAGTACGGCAAGCGCGACTACAAGGACGCGATCGCCACGTTCAAGGCCTTCATCGCCGGCAACCCCGACCACCCGCGCGCAGCCGAAGCCCTGCTCGCGCTGGCCAATTGCCAGATCGAGCTGAAGGACAACAAGGCCGCGCGCCGCAGCTTTGACGACGTCATCAAGGCCTACCCCGGCACCGAGGCCGCCCAGGCCGCCAAGGAACGCCTGGCTACGCTGAAGTGACGGATCAGCTCGACGCTGATCTGGAGCGCCGCTTCGGCGGCCTGCGTCGCCTGCACGGGGACGCCGCCTACCAACGCCTGCGCAGCGCCCGCTTCGCCGTCGTGGGCCTGGGCGGCGTTGGCTCCTGGGCTGTCGAGGCGCTGGCGCGCAGTGGTGTGGCGGCGCTGACGCTGATCGACCTGGACCAGGTCTCCGAATCCAACATCAATCGCCAGATCCAGGCCGTCGGTTCCACCATCGGCATGGCCAAGGCCGAGGCGCTGCGCCTGCGCATCGCCGACATCCACCCGGGCTGCGCGGTGCGCGTCATCGAGGAATTCGTCGCGCCCGACAACTGGCCGGCGCTGATCGGCGAGGCCCAGTTCGATGGCCTCATCGACTGCTGCGACCAGGTGCGTGCCAAGGCCACGCTGGCCGCCTGGGCGATCGAGCGCGGGCTGCCCTTCGTGACCGTGGGTGCCGCCGGCGGCAAGCGCGAGCCGCATCGCGTGCAGCTCGACGACCTCAGCGTGACGACGCATGACCCGCTGTTGGCGTCACTGCGCCAGCGCCTGCGCAAACACCACGCCGCGCCGCGCACCGGCAAGATCGGCGTCGCCTGTGTCTACTCAAGAGAGGCGGTGCATCTGCCGCAGCAACAAGGCGAGGGCGATGCCTGTGATGTCGACGGCAGCCTGAACTGCCACGGCTACGGTTCCACCGTCACCGTCACGGCAACCTTCGGCCTGTGCGCCGCGGCTGAAGTGCAGCGCTTGCACCTGGCCAGCACATCATCAACGACGAGTTGACGAGCAAGAACGCAAAAATTCTTGCGGAGCCCCTCAAAACCTGCCTATAATGGCAGGCTCTGCTTGACGCGGGATGTTAGCTCAGTCGGTAGAGCAGCGGACTTTTAATCCGTTGGTCGCAGGTTCGAATCCTGCACATCCCACCAGGTTTTATGGCGGTGATTCAGCAGAATCGACGCTACAATCATTGGCTCAGCAAGGCTCAGGCCGAGTTGAATCAGGGCTCTTAGCTCAGTTGGTAGAGCAGCGGACTCTTAATCCGTAGGTCGAGTGTTCGAGTCACTCAGGGCCCACCAAAATTTAAGAAGCAAGTCAACGGCTTACGGTTTCAGAACCGTAGGCCGTTTCTGTTTTCAGGGCCGGCTGTTCAACGGCAACGCGCATCCGGCCGCGGCAACCGATTCCACGACGGCATTTCGCCAAGCGCTGAGCGCAGCTGTTTGATGAAGAGCCTCGCCCACGGCGTCAATCGACGCCTTCACAGCGGCCGGATGCTGCCGCCCAGGCTACCCGGCGGGTAGCTTTCGTTGAAGAGCTGCCAGACCCGCCCCGAGCGCGCCGACCTTGTGAAAGCCAGGCGCAGCACGCTGCGGTCGGCCTCGGCCAGCGTGTGCCGCGACAGGTAGACGCCGCTCTCGGACCAGCCCAGTTCGTCCAGTGCGTCCACACGCACCTGCTTGACCAGCGGCGCGAGGTCAGCGTCGAGCACCAGCGTGCCGACGAAGATGTTCGCCGTCATGATGCTCGCCTGGGCCAGGCCCTCGCGCAGCGCGCGGGCCACGCCGCCGGCGTCGGGCTCCTCAATGAGCCGGCGCTGAGCGCGCAGCGCCGCGATGGCCTTGTCGTAGGCGGCGCCGAAGGTGAAGCCGCGCACGACGGCCAGCTTGTAGTCCGGTAGCGCGGCCAACGCAGCCAGCGAGCGTGGCACCGGGCGCTCACTGGCCAGGGTCAGCAAGCTGGCACGCACCTGGATCAGTGGCACGAACTCGCCATCGCCGTCGCGCGAGGGGGAGGACGAGGCGGGGATCAGCACGTCGGCCTGGCCGGACTCGAACATCTTCTGCAGCCGCGCCCGCGGCACGCGGTGGATCTGGAACTCGCAGCCCACGGCCGTGCCGAGTTCGCGCAGCAGGGCCGGGTAGAGGCCGCTGCTGCGTTCGCCGTCGAACCTGACGCTCAGGCCGACCGGTGCCATCGGTACCTCGATGGGGCGAGAGCAGCCGGCCTCGGCGGCCGCTGCCACCAGCATGCCCATCACCCACCAGCCCGATCGCGCCGCAGTGTTCATGCCCCTCGGTCCCGAGATTGCCCGCCCCCATTGTGCTGCGGTCCCGGCGTGACCCGGCGCTCCAGCGCGTCGAAGACGAGTTGCACGACGACGGCCAGCGCCGCGGCGGGCAGGGCGCCGGCCAGCATCAGCGCGCTGTCATTGACGGCCAGGCCGGCGACGATGCGCTCGCCCAGGCCCCCGGCACCAACGAAGGCCGCCACCGTGGCCGTGCCCACGTTGGTCACGGCCGCGGTCTTCACGCCGGCCATCAGCGTCGGCAGCGCCAATGGCAGCTCGATAGCGCGCAGCGTCTGGCCGCGCGTCATGCCCAGCGCCCGGGCCGCCTCGGCGAGGCCGGTGGACACGGCCTGCAGGCCGGCGTGCGTGTTGCGCACGATGGGCAGCAATGCGTAGACGAACAGCGCCAGCAGCGCCGGCACGAAGCCGATGCGCCCGACCAAGGCGATCAGGAAGGCCAGCAGCGCCAGCGAGGGCAGGGTCTGCAGCAGGCCGACCGCGGCCATCACCGGCGCGGCCAGGCGTGGCAGGCGGTGGGCCGCAATACCCAGCGGCACGGCGACGGCCACGGCCAGCGCCAGCGAGACCAGCACCAGGGCCAGATGCTGGCCGAGCAACTTCGCCAGATCGGGTGCCACCAGCCGCGCCCACACGCCCTGGCGGGCCGTGGGTGCGGCACTCGCGCCCGACTGCAGGAAGTCGCGCGCCACCTCCGCGAACGGCCTGCCGTCCAGCTCGGCGGCCGCATTGAGGCGGATCATGGCCTGCTCCGGCAGGCGGCCGGCCAGGCCCTGCAGCGGCTTGTCGTCGACGGCGGCGCGCATCAGCAGCACTGCGTCGTAGCGCGGAAAGAAGGCGCGGTCGTCGCGCAGCACGCGCACCGGCTGGCGGGCCAGCTGGGCGTCGGTCGTGTAGACGTCGATGAGGTCGACCTGGCCGTCGGCCAGCGCCTGGTAGGCCAGGCCATGGTCCAGCCCGGTGCCGGGCTGCAGCTTCAGGGCGTAGGCGCGTTGCAGCGCGGGCCAGCCGTCGGCGCGGGCCAGGAACTCATGCGACAGGCCCAGCTTCAGCGTGGGTGCTTTGCCGGCCAGATCGGAGATCGTCGCGATGCCCAGCCGCGCCGCGTCGGCCTCGCGCATGGCCAGCGCATAGCTGTTGTTGAAGCCCAGCGGCACCCCCGCCTTCAGCTGCAGCGGCGCCAGCCAGGCGTTGATCTGCGCCAGCGGCGCCTGCGCGTCGGCCGGGCTGTCGCGCTTGAGCAGCTCGCGCACGATGGTGCCGGTGTACTCGGGATAGATGTCGATCTGCCCCTGCTGCAGCGCCGTGGCCAGGATGGCCGTGTTGCCCAGGCCCTGGCGGTGCTCGGCGGCCACGCCCTGGGCCGCCAGCGTCTGCGTGACCAGTTCGCCGAGCAGATAGCTCTCGGTAAACCGCTTCGAGCCAACCTGCAGCGGCGCGGCCTGGGCAAGGCCGGCAAACCATGCCACAAGCAGGGTCAACAGCAGTCGCAGTGGCTGGTTCCTCTTCATGCCTGCATGGTGCCTCAGATGGCGCCGCTTGCTGTCGGACGCCTTGTCAGACAGGCCCTACAAGTAAGCGCCACCGTGTCCGAATGCAACAGAGAGCGACCGCGTCTAAAGTTGAAAACGTCATTTCAGAGGAGGGCCTCATGTCTCGCGCCACCGACCATTTGCTGCGTCAGCACCTGGACAGCCTGGGTGCTCACTTGCGCCAGTGCCGAACCCTGTCGGACAACCGTCTGCGGATGTTGTGTTCGCTCGAGGCCATCGACGCGGCCTTCGGTCAGCGCGTCTTCACGGCGGTCGTGATGGGCAGCGTCCTGATGGCCATCTTCCTGACCTTCACGATCTGAGCCCCGGCCTTTTGCTTGCTTGAAACAGCGGCCTTCGGGCCGCTGTTCCGTTGGGGTCATCAGATGGTTTCAACGGACCCCGGCACGCGCGCCGGCGCCGGCTCGGGAATGGCTACCCACAGGCGCAGTTCGCCGTCCAGGTCGGACAGCGCCAGCGTCTCACCCGCCGCGAGCGCCTGGTAGCCGGCCGGCGCCGCCTTGGCGACCGCAGCGCGCTGCAGCAGCACCTCGATGCGGCGGCCATGCTGTATCAGGCGCACGCGCGCCTCGGGCCAATGCGGCGGCAGGCAGGGCTTGACGCGCAGCAGGCCGTCCGTCAGCCGCACGCCGCACAGCGATTCGACCGAGGCACGCAGCAGCCAGCCGGCCGCGCCCGTGTACCAGCTCCAGCCGCCGCGGCCGGCATGCGGTGCGGCGGCCTCGATGTCGCCGGCCACGGCGAAGGGCTCCAGCCCGTAGGTCGCACCGTGGGCGCCGCGGTGGGCGGGGCTGATGGCCGTGAACGCTGCCCAGGCCCGCTCGGCCTGGCCCAGCTTGGCGCTGGCCATCAGCGCCCAGGTGGCGGCGTGGTTGTACTGGCCGCCGTTCTCGCGCACGCCGCCCGGGTAGGCCTGGATGTAGCCGGCCGGCGGCTGGTGGTCCTTCAGCGGCGGCCACAGCAGGCGCAGCAGGTGCGCGTCGCGGTCGTGCAGCTCGCGCCAGGCACTGTCCAGAGCCAGCGCGGCGCGATCGGGCTGGGCCGCGCCGGTCAGCACGGCCCAGGCCTGCACGATCAGGTCGATGCGGCATTCGCTATCCGTGTGGGTGCCCAGCACGCTGCCGTCGTCAAACCAGCCGCGGCGGTACCAGCGGCCGTCCCAGGCCTCGGCCTCCAGCGCGGTGGCCAGCGCCTTGCGGGCCTGGCGCCAACGCGCCGCGCGCTCCGGCTCGCCGCGGGCGACGGCCAGCGGGTGCAGTGCGTCGATGACGCCGCACAGGAAGAAGCCCATCCACACCGACTCGCCACGGCCCTCGGCGCCGACGCGGTTCATGCCGTCATTCCAGTCGCCAGTGCCGAACAGCGGCAGGCCGTGCGCGCCCACCGGCAGGCTGACGTCGATGGCGCGCGCCGCATGCTCGTAGATGCTGGCGCGCTCGTCGCTGATGGCCGGCACTTCGTAGACGTCCTCGGCGCCCTCGGGCACGGGGCGGCCTTGCAGGAAGGGCAGGGACTCGTCACCGAGCGCCATGTCGCCGGTGCGTTCGACGTACAGCGCCAGCGCCAGCGCGAGCCACAGCCGGTCGTCGGCGAAATGCGTGCGCACGCCGGCGCCGGCCGGTTCATGCCACCAATGCTGCACGTCGCCGGGCGGGAACTGGCGCGCCGCATGGCGGCGGATCTGCGCGGCCAGCCGCTCGGGTGCGTGCTGCACCAGGGCCATCGCGTCCTGCAACTGGTCGCGGAAACCGAAGGCCCCGCCCGCCTGGTAGAAGCCCGCGCGCGCCCAAATGCGGCAGCCCAGCACCTGGGCCGGCAGCCAGTGGTTGACGAGGGCGTCGAAGGCCGGGTCGGGCGTGTCCACCTGCACCGGCGCGCTCAACGTGCGCCACACCTCGCGCTGCGCGGCCAGGCGGCGCAGCGGGTCCGCTGGCCAGGCGCTCGCGGCCTGCTCGCGCGCTGCCGCCAGCGTGGGCGCATGGCCGAGCAGCACGGTGCAATGCCAGGCGTGGCCCACCTCAAGGCGCAGTGGCACGGCCAGCAGCGCGGCCGGGTCGGTGGCCGGGCCGGCCAGGCCGTCCAGTGCATGGGGCATGACGAGGCGGCCTTCGTCATCGAACAGCAGCCGGCGGTCGCCGCTGGCCTCCACGCCGACGGACCAGGGCTTGGGTATGTTCAGGTCGGGCGTGAAGCCGGCCTCCGCGGGCCAGGGCCACAGGGCCTGTTCGCTGGCCAGCGACTCGATCTGGTCCGGCGTCGCGTCGCCGGCGCGTGTCGGGCGCAGCGCCATCCAGGCCGTCTGGCCACCGAAGCCGTTGAGCCCGTCGGTCTGCGTGGCCAGGGCCAGCAGCGGGCCGTCGCCCTGCGGTGCGTCCAGCCGCGTGACGAGGCTGCGGCGCGCGCTGCTGTCGGCGCCCAGCTGCCATTGCGCGCCGGCCAGCAGGCGCAGCCGGCGCGGCGCCCGCCCCGGTGCGGCATGCAGCTCCACCTGGCATTGCTTGACGGCGGCTTCCGCGTCCACCGTCCAGCGCAGCCGCACGACCAGGCCCGGCAGCGTGAAGGCCATGGCCGTCGCGCCCGGCACGTGGCTGATTTGCTGTTGCGCGCTGGCGCGGCCCAGCAGCCAGGCGCGGCCGCTGTCCAGGCAATACAGCATCAACCACTCGCCGGGCGAGTCCAGCAGCGCGTCGTTGGACCAAGGCGTGATCTGGTGCAGCCGGCTGTTGCCGGCCCAGCTCGTGCCGGCACCGCGCTCCGACACCTGGCAGCCGAAGTTCTCGTTGGCAATGACGTTGACCCACGGTCGCGGCGGCTGCGACGGTCCACCCAGCTCGAACTGGCAGGCACCGCTGTCGATGTCGAAGTGGCTCTCGGGCGCGTCGCCACCGGGCGGCGCGGCCAGCGTGCTGACCAGCGTTGCGCCGGCATTGCGCCTGGCCTTGGCGGCCTGCTCGTGATTGAGGCCCAGGCGCTCGAGCTGCTGGGCCAGCGGCCGGCCGTCGGCAAACCAGCGCACGCGTGCCAGCAGGTTCAGCGCGAAGCGCGTGTCCGGGCCCACCGTCTCGTCGGACAGCACATGCAGCTTGCAGCGGCCCTGGTTCTGCTGCTCGGCCAGCGAGCGCAGCGCGCTCGACACCGGCGCGAGATAGGACGGCGGCTCGGCGTCCAGCACGACGATGTCGACCGGCAGCGGGCTGCCCTGGGCGCGCAGCAGGGCGCACAGCTCGCGCACCATGATGACGCCGGTCGCGTCGGCCACACGGATCAGCACGATGGGGTCGTCGCCCGAGATGCCGTGCCGCCACAGCGCGTCGCGCTGGAAACTGGCTTCCGGCAGCGGCAGGGTCTCGCGCGGGGCCTGCTAGGTCAGCAGCGTCTGCAGCGTCAGCCCCCCGCGCCAGGCACCGGGCGCCAGGCTGGCGCCCTGCGTGCGCACGGCGGCCATCGTGTGAGCCAGCATCAGCGCACGTTCGCACAGCGCCGGCTGGCCGAGCTTGTCCAGCAGGTGGTTCAGGGTCTGCGGCTCGCGCGCGGCGGCGGTGGCCAGCGTCAGCGTGATGCTCGCTCCGGGAGGCAGCTGCAGCACCAGGTGCAGTAGCGAGATCGGGTCGTTGCCGGTGTCCAGCGCGCCGGCCGCACTGCTCAGGCCGGTCACCTGGCCGTTCAGCACGGTCTGGGTGCCGGCATGGGCGATGGCGCCGCCCGGCTGGCCGGGCATGCCGCCGCGGGCCAGCCAGTGGGCGCGGTCGGCGCCGGCCTGCAGCCGGTCCATGCGCGCGCCGCCTTCCAGCTCCACGCCGACCAGCGCATGCACCGCGTGCACGGCCGCCTCGTTGGGGCTGCGCGGCAGGCGCTGCCAGTGCAGCGCACGTTGCTCGGGCTGCCAGCGCGCCTGCAGGAAGAGCTTGCCAAAGGCAGGGTGAGCCAGGTCGGCGCGCGCGGGCGCCAGCACGGGCTCGAAGCTGGACACCAGCGCCAGCCGGCGGGGGCGGTGCGACAGGTTGCGCAGCGTGATGCGGCGCAGCTCGACGTCGTCCTCCACCGCCACCCAGACCTCGGTGTGCGCATGCAGCTCCTCGCCCTCGGCGTTGAACTGCGCGCTGGCCGGGTGCAGGCGCGCGCTGTAGTGCCACTGCGGGCCGGGCGTGGGCCTCAGCGTCAGCGACCGCCAGGGGCTGGTCTCGGAGGTGCCGTTCCACGGCAGCTCCAGGTCACGCAGGTGCAGGTGATGGCCGAGCAGGTCCTGCGCCAGGTCGTCGCGCCAACGGCTCACCAGCACCTGCGAGCCGGGTTCACCCCAGACCAGCGTGCCGCCACCGTGCTCACGCAGCATGGCGGACAGGCGGCCATGGCCCAGCCAGGCGGTGGCGGGCAGGGCGCGGCCGCGGAGTTCGGGCAGCACCAGCGAGATGCGGGCGCGACGTGGCGCGCTGCGAGTGGGCTGCGTGGGCGGCTCGCGCAGCGGCGGTACCTCGTGCGGTGCGCGCTCGTGCAGCAGCCAGCGCACGGCGCACAGGCGCGGCTCGGCGTCGGCCCAGCGCTGCGGCGCGCCGCCGCACAGCACCTCGGTCAGGGCCACCAGCGCCATGCCCTGGTGGTGGCTCATCGACGTGGCGATGAGCTGGAAGCGCGGTCCGTGCTGCGTGGCGCCGCTGGCGGCCTCGGGCTGGCGGCTGGCGGTGTAGTCCAGCGCCTCGATGAAGCCGCCCTCGCGGCGCGCGCCCAGGGCCTGCAGCGCCTTCAGGTTGGCCACCGCGGCGCGCGGCATCACCATCGTCGCCATGAGGCTGGCGTAGGGGGCGATGACGATCTCCTCGGGTGGCGTGTCGCGCAGCGCCAGCGCGGCGGCGCCTTGCGGGCCGTATTGGTAGGCCAGGCTCTGGTCGCGTTTGGCGTAGGCTGACTCGGACATGCCCCAGGGCAGGCCCAGCGCCCGCCCGGCACGCTGCTGCTCGATGACGGTCGCGCGCGCGGCCTCGGCCAGCGCGCTGCCGGCGGGCTCGTCCAGAACCAGCGATGGCATCAGCATCTCGAACATCGAGCCCGACCAGCTCTTCAGTCCCGTTACCTTCCCGCGTGAGAAAAAGGGCCGACCGAGCGCTCCCCAGTGGGTGGCGGGCACGTCGCCCTTGGCGATGGCGACGAGGCTGGCCAGCCGCGCCTCGGACGCGAGCAGGTCGTAGTGGTTGATGTCCAGCCGCTCGTCGCCGGGCTCGACGCCCAGCGGCGCGATGGCGCCGATGTGCAGCAGGTGGCGCTGCGTGTCGTAGAGCCAGCCGAACTCGTGCGCCAGCGCGATGGCGCGCGCGCGTGCGGCCACCTCGTCCAGCGCCTGCGCGACGGCGGGCGGCGGCGGCATGCCGTCGCCGCCGCGCGCAAATCCCTCGCAGGCCGCGGCGACGACGAGGAGATGGGCGCAGAGGTTGCCGCTGTCCACGCTGGACACATAGGCCGGCTCCAACACGGCCAGGCGCTGCGTATCGATCCAGTTGTAGAAGTGGCCGCGGTGCCGTGGCAGCTTGTCCAGCGTGTCCAGCGTGCGCTTGACGCGCTCGGCGAGGCCCACGTCGTGCAGCCAGCCGAACTCGCGCGCACAGCAGGCCGACAGCAGGTACAGGCCGATGTTGGTGGGCGAGGTGCGGTGCGCGACGGCGACGTCGGGGTCGAGCTGCACGTTGTCGGGCGGCAGGTCGTTGTCGTCGGCCGTGACCCAGCGCTCGAACCAGCGCCAGGTGTCGCGCGCGACGCCGAGCAGGTAGTGGCGGTCAGCGTCGTCCAGCGCCTCGCGGCGCGGGCGCGCGCGCGGCCGGCTGGCCAGCGCGATCCACAGCGGCGACAGCGCCCAGGCGCCCAGCAGTGGCATGGCCGCGTCCCAGGCCACAGGCACGCCGATCAGGGCCAGCGTGACGAGCACGAAGGCGAGCACGCCGGTAGCCAGCGTCAGGCGTCGGTGCTGGCGCCAAAGCGGCAGCCAGTCGGTGCGCGCGGCGGCCTCGGCGGCGTCCGCCGTCGTCCATTCCAGCAGGTGCTGATGGGTCACGCGCTGGCGCCACAGCGCGCGCACGATGGCGTCCACGGCCATCCAGCTGGCGGCCGGCAGCATGGCCAGATGCCAAGCCACGCCGCCGACGGCGCGACCCAGCTCAATGGCGGCCTGGCGATAGAAGCGCTGCAGCGAGACGCGATCGCGCGCCGGCGCGCAGGCGGCCAAAGCGCCCATCAGCGGCCCGGCGCCGAAGGCCGCGGCCACGGCGGCCAGCGCCCAATCGGGCGTCAGCCCCACGCCCACCCAGGAGGCGGCCAGCAGCAGCAGCGAGGCGGGTGCGACGAGGGAGCGGCGCATGTTGTCCAGCATCTTCCAGACGTGGATCGCGCGCAGGCCCCAACGGCGCGGGTGGCCGATGAAGGGCAGCAACTGCCAATCGCCGCGCGTCCACCGGTGGATGCGCGCGGCGGCCACGTCGGCATGCATGGGCGCGGCCTCGACGAGCACGACATCGCTGACGCCGGCGCAACGCATCAGCGAGCCTTCCAGCAGGTCGTGGCTGAGCACCTGGCCCTCGGGCAGGCTGTGGGCCAGCACCTGGGCCGCGGCCTGCACGTCGATCAGTCCCTTGCCGGTGGCGCTGCCTTCATCGAACAGATCCTGATAGACCTCGGAGCTGGCGGCGCTGTAGGGGTCCAGCCCCGGCTGGCCGGCGAACAGGCTGTGGAACCAGGTGCCGTGCACCGTGGAGCTGCCGGCGGCGGTGGCCAGCGGCGTGGCCACGCGTGGCTGCAGCATGCCGTGGCCGCGCACGACCGTGAGAGCGCCGCCGGCCGAGCGCGCGAGGCGTGGTCGATTCAGCGGGTGCGCAGCGATGGCGACCAGTTCGCGCAGCGCGCCGGGAGGCAGGGCGGTGTCGGCGTCCAGCGTGATGAGGTGGCGGATGCCTGGCGCGGGCGTGGACAGCTCGCCGAGGTCGACGAAGCGGTCGGGCAGGCTGTCGCCGCCCTCGCCGGCCAGCAGCGCGGCCAGCGCCTCGGTCTTGCCGCGCTTGCGTTCCCAGCCGATCCAGCGCTGCTCGGTCTCGCTCCAGCGGCGCTCGCGGTGCATCAGCAAGAAGCGCGGCCGCCCGCCGCAGGCGGCGCCGTGGCGGCGGTTCAGCGCGTCGATGCCGGCGCGCGCCTGCGCGAGCAGCACGGCATCCTGCGGCTGGTGCTCGGCCTTGGCGTCGGTCCAGTCGCTGAGCAGCGCGAACTGCGCTTCGCCCTCGAGATTGGCGAGGTGGTGGCGCTCGAGTTGGGCGATCAACGTGGCGATGCCCTTGGCCCGCGTCAGCATGCAGGGGATGACGACGATGGTGCGCGCCTCGGGCGGGATGCCGTGCGGCCAGGTCAGGCGCGGCAGGCGCGCCGGCGCGACGCATTCACTGATCAGGCGGTTGGCCAGCGCGACGACGGCCTCGCTGGTCGGCAGCAGGGCCAGCAGCGCCGCGGCCACGGCCATGGGCCAGCCCGCCTGCGGCGGCAGGCCGAGCATGAGCAGCAAGCCCAGGGCCGCCACGCCCATCAGCGCGAGGCTGGCCAGGTAGATGCCACCGCGGTGGCGGCGCAGCGCGTCGACGGCGCGCTCGCCGTGCGTCGGCTGCAGGCGCAGCTCGCTCAGCAGGCGCCGGCGGCCGGGGCCGGTCAGCCAGTACAGCGGCGCGCGCTCCTCGGCGTCGTCGGCCCAGCCGGGATCGTTGCAGAGCAGGCGCAGCACCTGGGCGACCTCGACCTCGGGGCGGCCGTAGCGCTCGGTGAGGGCCTCGATGGCGTGCATGGCCATGTCGCGCGTGGCCTCGTGCTCCTGGCTGTAGACGTGGATGCGCCCCAGGGCCCGCAACGTCGGGTGCACGGCCTCGAACAGGCCGGCCCAGTCCGCCGCGCCCAGCGTGCGCAGGCTGCCGATGGCGTTGCGGATGCTCTGGTGGTCGGCCGCGCTCTCGGCCTGTTCGGCGGCCTGCGCCGCGACGGGGTCGGGCAGCACCTCGGCCAGCCAGGCCTGGGCGGCGGCCCAGGACGAGTCGTCGGCGTCGCGCTGGTCGGATTGGCCCAGCGCACGGTCGGTCAGCCGCTCGTACAGGCGCAGCGCCAGTGCGCTGATGGCGGGATCGCGCGGCCAGCTCGCCTGCCATTGCGTGAGCTGGGTGCGCACGGCGGCGGCGTCGAGCTGGGGCAGGGCCTCGAAGAGGCGCTGCGCCGCGCGGCGCGCCAGATGGCGCCAGGCCGCGCGCTCGGCCAGCCGGCGCAGGTTTTCCACCAGCACGACACGCAGCGTGGACGGCAGCGCCCACAGCTCGCGCAACGTCAGCGCTTCGACCTCGTGATGGCCGGTGAGGAAGTGGTGCAGCAGCGACAGGTCCAGCGAGCTGTCTGCGTGCGCGACCCAGGCCCAGGCGACGCCATAGACCCGCGGCAGGCCTTGCAGCGGCTCGTCGGCCAGGCGCGGCAGGCGCTGGAAGTAGCGGTGCGGCAGGTCATGCAGCACCTCGTCGAGCTGCTGCTGCACGATGCGGGCGTTGTCCAGCAGCCAGGCGTGGGCGGGGTCGATGTCGGCCTGCAGGCCTTCCTCGGACAACACGGCCAGCGCGGCGGCCCAGACCTTCAGGTTGCTGCGCAGCCGCGGTGAGAACGGGCGGGGCTGGCGGTTCTCCTCGTCCACGCGCTGCGCGGCCGCGAGGCTGCGGCCGTGCTCGGCAAAACGCTCGGCGCCGAACTGCACGGCGCGCACCGGCGCCGCGGCCGCCTCGGTGCCCGCGGCGACGCGCAGAAAAGCCTGGGTGGCGCCCGGGGGTGTGAGGTCTTGCGGGGAGGGGCGCGGCTTGGCAGGCATGAAACGACTGTCGGTGCCAATGCCGCTCAGTCACAGCGGCAGGAGGCGCGAGAGGCTGTCGGTGCAGTCCTACATTGCGGCGCACCAATTCGGTCAGCCGCCAAAGGCCAGGGCTTGCGCGAGACTGTCAACTCGTGGAAAGCGCTCTGTGGCCACGCCTCGGCCCTCTCTAGAGTGGCCCCCATGAATGATCGCAACCTCGTCCGCGGCCTGGTGCTCGCGGCCATCGCACTGGGCTTCGGCCTGGGCGCGCTGCGCTATTCCGTCGGCAACTTCGCGCATGCCGGCCCGGGCCTGTTCCCGCTGCTCGTCAGCGGGCTGCTGATGGGGGTGGCCCTCATCACCATCGTGCGCTCACGCTTCGTGAAGCCGATACCGCTGGGCTTCAACCTGAAGAACATCGCGCTGCTGCTGCTTGCGCTGTGCAGCTTCGCCATCGCGACCGAGCTGCTGCACACGATGATCGCCGGCATCGTGCTGATGGTCTTCATCGCCGGCTTCGCGGCGTCCAGCTACTCCTGGCAGCGCAACCTGAAGGTCGCCGCGGTGCTGGTCGCCATCGCCTTCGCCTTCCAGAAGCTGCTGGGCCTGAGCCTGCCGCTGTATTGAGAGCCAGCCGATGGACATCCTCAACAACCTCGCCTTCGGCTTCAGCCACGCGCTGACGATGCAGAACCTGATGTTCTGCGCCATCGGCTGCGTCGTCGGCACCCTCGTGGGCCTGCTGCCGGGCCTGGGGCCGCTGGCCACCATCAGCCTGCTGCTGCCGCTGACCTACTCCATCCCGACCGGCGGCGCCCTCATCATGCTGGCCGGCATCTACTACGGCGCCCAGTACGGCGACAGCGTCAGCGCGATCACGATGAAGATCCCGCACGCCAGCTCCATCGTGGCCTGCATCGACGGCTACCAGATGACGCTCAAGGGCAAGACCGGCCTGGCCCTGTTCACGGCCGGCATCTCCAGCTTCATCGGCGGCACCGTGGCCATCGTCGTGCTGGCCAGCCTGGCGCCCAGCCTGGGCGAAGTCGCGCTGATGTTCGGCCCGGCCGACTACTGCTCGCTGATGCTGCTCGGCTTCATCTGTGTGAGCTTCGTGACGACCGGCAGCCTGCTCAACGGCCTGGCCATGTGCCTCGTGGGCGTGCTGCTCGGCCAGATCGGCACCGACGTCAACACCGGCCAGCAGCGCTACACCTTCGACCTGCCCTTTCTGGCCGAGGGCGTGGGCCTGGTCAGCGTGGCGTTGGGCTGCTTCGGTATCGCCGAGATCACGAAGAACCTGGATGCGCGCGAGGAGCGCTCGCCCTTCAACGGCAAGATCCATCTGATGCCCACCTGGGCCGAGTTCAAGCGCATCATCCCCAGCGCCCTGCGCGGCAGCGTGGTCGGCTCCTTCCTCGGCATCCTGCCCGGCGGCGGCCCCGTCATCGCGCAGTTCGCGGCCTATGCGCTGGACAAGAAGGTCAGCAAGTACAAGGACGAGATCGGCAGCGGCGCCATCGAAGGCGTGGCCGGCCAGGCCGCGGCCGACGAAGCGGCGGCGCGCACCAGCTTCATCCCCTTGATGAGCATCGGCATCCCGGAGAATCCCGTCATGGCGCTGATGATGGCGGCCTTCGTCATCAAGGGCATCCAGCCCGGGCCCAACATGATCTCGGGCCACCCCGACCTGTTCTGGGGGCTGGTGGCCAGCATGTGGGTGGGCAATGTCTTTCTCGTCGTGCTGAACGTGCCGCTGGTGCGCTACTGGCTGTCGGTGTTCAAGATCCCCTACTCGGTGCTCTTTCCGGCCATCCTGTTCTTCTGCTGCATCGGCACCTTCAGCGTCAACAACAACCTCGACGACATCTTCATCACGGCCGCCTTCGGCCTGCTCGGCTACCTCTTCATGCGCCTGGACCTGGACGCCGCGCCGCTGATGCTGGGCTTCATCCTCGGCCCGATGCTGGAGGAGTACTTCCGCCGCGCCATGCTGCTCAGCCGCGGCAGCTTCATGACCTTCGTGACGCGGCCGATCAGCGGCGGACTGCTGGCGCTCATCGGCGTGTTCGTGGTGTGGCAGCTCATCGCGTTCTTCCGGTCGCGAGGGCGTGGTGTGCCGGTTGTGGTGGCGGGCTCGGTGCCCGCTCAGTCCTGAACGCGAAGCCGCCTGACGAGCTCCACATAGTTGTCGTCGACCTTCGCCGCCCTGGGATCGGACAGATGCGCGCGCAGCACCCGCTTCAGCGTCTCCGGCTGCGGCGTCAGCGGCCCGGCGAAGCGAACGTGCTCGTCGTCGGCAATCAGCAGCGTCGGGAAGGTCTCGATGTCGAGGTCGCCGATGAGGTCGGCCTCGTCCTCGATGTCGATCCAGCGCACCTGCAGGCCGGTCTGCGGCAGTTCGGCGCAGGCGGCTTCGAAAACTTGCTGGTAGGACTCGCAGGTGCGGCACCAGGCGGCGCAGAGGCAGGCGACGTGGACGGTCATGGGCCGGCATGGTGCCATGCCGATCCGGGGTCTGCCGACGCTGCGTGATTGGCGGGCGTCGTTCCGCCGCTCGACCGCTATCCCTGCGCCCGCCCGCTACCGGGGCGTGACACCGTGGGCGGGCGTCGCTGCCAGCGTTCGACCGCTTCCACCACGGCCTCCCAGGCGCGACGGTCGTAGGTGACCGCGGCGAAGAGGTTGTCCTTGCTGGGCTGCTGCCTCACGGCGCTGCGGGCGAGGTGTTCCAGCGGCTCGCGGGCCGCGGCCACGCAGCCCTCCAGGTCGGCAAATGCGGAGCTCACGCGATGAAACAGCTGGGCCCGGCGCAGCTCGGTGGCCTTCAGCGACGCCGCCTCCACCGCCCTCAGGAAGATGCGGGCCTGGCCCTCACCCAGCAATTCGACGCAGAACTCTCTGCGCCAACCCGTCAAAGTCTGCTCCGACGTCAGTGTCGGCGGCGATCCATCAATCAAAAGAGTCATCAGACCAGTCTGCACTGGATTCGCCGCAGCCCATTGCTGCTGTTTGTATCCCTATGCTTCGAGGCCGGCAGCGTGGTGAAGAACCTCAGGTGCCGGCGGGCTTGCCGACGGCGTGGCGCCGCCAGCGCCGGCTCTCGGCCATGGCCCATTGCGCGAAGGCATGGAGCTCCGGCGAGCCGTCCCGCTCTGCCCGTCGGCACAGATAGAAACCGCGCCCCGACGACACCCAGCCGCCGAACGGCATCGCGAGCTGTCCGCTGGCCAGTTCCCTTTCGATGAGGCACAGCTGCACGACGGCGATGCCCATGTCGGCGAGGACGGCCTCGATCAGCGCGGCGGCCAGGTCGAAACCGGACGCGAGCCGGGGCGGCGGTGCGAGCATGCCGCAGGCCTTGAGCCACAGCGCCCAGTCGCCCGGATGGGCGCTGTGGTGCAGCAGCGGGTGCTGCAGCATGTCTTGCGGCCGGGCCAGCCGGGCGGCGCGCGCGGGGTTGCAGACAGGCACCAGCTCGCGCCCCAGCAGGTATTGCGCGACGACACCTTCGGGCCAGCGGCTGTGCGGGGCCGGCTTGGGGTTGATCCAGCAGTCGACGTCGTCGCGCTCGAAGCGATCGTCGTGCTGCCAGCGGCGGAATTCGACCTTGACCTGCGGGTGCTGCGCATACAGCGCCGGCAGGCGCGGCACCAGCCAGCGCGCGTACAGCGATGGCACGGGCGCCATGCGCAGCGGCTGGCCGGCCTGGGTGGCGCCCAGGGGAACGGCGCGCTCCAGCGTGTCGAGCGCGGGTTTGATGCGGGCCAGATAGCCTGCGCCGTCGGGGTGTCGGCGTCACGCGGGCACCGCCGCGCGCCAGCAGCGCCAGGCCCAGTTCCGACTCCAGCCGCTGTACCGCGCGGCTGACCGCGCCCTGGGTGACCGACAACGCCTGGGCGGCCGCGGAGAAGCTGCCCAGCTCGGCCACGGCCGCGAAAGCGTGGAGTTCGGCCAGCGACGGCGAGCGAAAGCGCATCGGCTTATTACATCACTGCATAGGGTGGGGAATTCTTGTCGATGGGCGTGCGGGGCGGCCGGTGGCACAGTCCGCGCGGTCCCCACTCTTCGCACACCTCACCATGCACCGTCACCTCCGTACCCTGATCGCAGGGGCCGTGCTGCTCGCGGCTTCCTTGGCCCAGGCGGCACCGTCATCCCAGCAACTGCAGGACTTGGCCAAGCAGGAGCAGCCGGCGTTGCTGGAGACCTTGCGGGCGCTGGTGGAGATCGAGTCCGGCAGCAAGGATCTGGACGGCCTCGCCGCCGTAGCCGGTCTGATCGCGGGGAAGCTGAAGGCGCTGGGCGGCGAGGTGTCCATGATCGAACCGCCCGAGCTGTACCGCATGGAGGACACGCCCGAGCGCGTGGGCGCCATGGTGAAGGCGCAGTTCAACGGGCGAGGCAGCAAGAAGCTGCTGCTCATCGCCCACATGGACACCGTGTACCTGAAGGGCATGCTGAAGGATCAGCCGTTCCGCGTCGACGGCAGCCGCGCCTACGGGCTCGCCATCGCCGACGACAAGCAAGGCGTGGCGACCATCATCCATGCCATCGCCCTGCTGAGGAAGGCCGCGATCGACGACTACGGCACGTTGACGGTGCTCATCAACGGCGACGAGGAGATCAGCTCGCCAGGAGCCCGCGCCACGATCACCCGCACCGCGGCGGACCAGGACATGACGCTGTCCTTCGAGTCCGCCGGCACGCAGGGCGGCGTGCGCCTGGCGACCAGTGGCATCGGCTCGGCCTACCTGACGGTGCAGGGCCGTTCGTCGCATGCCGGGTCGCGGCCGGAGGGCGGCATCAACGCGCTGACGGAACTCGCCCACCAGGTGCTGCAGATGCAGGACCTGTCGGAGCCCGCCGCCGGCCTGAAGCTGAACTGGACGCTGGCCCAGGCGGGCACGAACCGCAACGTGATCCCGGCCCAGGCGACGGCCCAGGCCGATGCGCGCGCGCTGCGCGTGTCCGACTTCGATCGCCTGGAGAAGGAAATGCAGCGCCGCATCCAGAAACAGCGGCTGCCCGATGCCAAGGTGCAGCTCAAGTTCGAGGTGCGCCGCCCGCCGCTGGAGGCCACGGCCGCATCGCGCGCGCTCGCCAAGCGTGCCCAGGCCATCTACGCGGAGATCGGCCTGCCCATGCAGGTGGCGGAAGTCGCCACGGGTGGCGGCACGGATGCGGCCTTTGCGGCGCTGCAGGCGCGCGGCCCGGTGATCGAGGGCCTGGGCCTCACGGGCTTCGGTGCCCACTCCAACGATGCGGAGTACGTGGACATCACGTCCATCCCGCCTCGGCTCTACCTGGTTGCGCGGCTGATCATGGAAATGTCCGGCGCGAACCCCTGAGCCAACCGGATCAGGGCCCTGTCACCCGAGCCCGCGTCTTCAAGCAGCCTGGTCGGGGCAAAAAAAACCGACTCAGGAGAGCCGGTCATTCAGGGGAACCGCTGGTTCAGTAGCGACCACCGCCGAAGCCGCCCGTGCCGTAGCCGATATCCGAACGCTTGGCGGCGGTGTATCCACCTGCGCTATAGCCGTTCGAATCTCTGCTTGCTTCGCGGGGGCGGGCCAGGCTCACGACGATAGCGCGCCCATCGACAGACATGCCGTTAAGGGCCGAGATGGCGGCCTGGGCAACTTCGGCAGAAGCCATTTCAACAAACCCAAAGCCCTTGGAAGTGCCGGTGTCTCGGTCCATCATGACCTTGGCAGAGGATACGTTGCCGAACTCGGCAAAGTTGCTTTTCAGGCTGGAATCGGTCACGGAATAGGGCAGGTTGCCCACGTAGATCTTGCTGCTCATGAACGAGCCTTTCTGAGTATTGGCGCACCGTCAGGATGCGGATTTCGAATCTGCGAACGGGGAGTCCGCAGCGAGCGGGACGTTGGGACAGGGTCTGGCGGGGCCAGATGGTCAGCACGCCAGGGGCGGCATGCACGTTCGCAACCAGCCTTGAGTGACGGCGAACAGCCGAGCAGCTTCGTGAGAGGCAAAGGTTGTTTCGAAGCGGAACACGCGGCGGCGGCTGCCGTTGCCTTCAGCGCGGCGAACCGAAAAAGAGGCGCGAAAGCGGCCACAGTCGGTCGGGTGTGTCGCGGGCGAAACGACGTACTTGCCCATGGGAATGGCGTTGTGCGGAATGTTGTTCAGTCAGGATTGCAGGCTTGAATCGCCCGACGGGATCACTTTTTGGCTTGGTCAGCTGCTGCTGAACCCGCCGAAAAATGTAGAAGGTCGCCATTGCGCCATGTTTGGCGTCAATGGCTGACCAGGAAGCACGTCACGTGCGGTTTTATTATACCGTTTTTTGCATATTTAATAAAATCTATATTTCTTCAGGTGCTGAATAAGGGTGCATCCGTTTGATCGTCTCCGCGCGCTGCCCGGCGAACGCTGGCACGCGGTCGTGCCCGCGTAGGCGACTGCCTACGGTGGGACGGGGTCGCCTGCTTCCCGCGCGGAAGAAGGGCCGGCGTAGAGTCGCGGCGACAGTCCTGAACGCAGGACTCTGTGCCGATGAAGGCGCTTCACAGCGAGGTTGAGACATGCAATTTGCCACCTCGGAACCGTTGACCTTCGGCCTGGAACTGGAGCTGGAAGTTGTTGACCCCGCCACCGGGCTGCTGTCGACATCCAGCATGGCGCTTTGGGAGCAACTGCAGGCCGCGCCGTACGGCCAGCATTTCGCGCTGGAAGCCACCCAGGCCACCATCGAGCTGAACTCCTCCGTGCATGGTGATGCCGATGCCATGCGCGAGGAAGCGCAGGCGAGGGTGCAGCAACTGCAAGACGTGGCATGGGGGCAAGGCCAAGCCGTTTGCGGGGGCGGCACGCACGTCGCCCAGTTCTGGAACGAGCGGGTGATCACGCCTTCGGAGCGGGCCTACAAGCTGGACGACCGCTTCGGTTTCCTGCCCAAGCGTTTCTCGACCTATGGCATGCACGTGCACGTGGGCATGCCCGACGCGGAAACGGCGTTGCGCGTGGCCAATGTCCTGCAGGCGCACACACCGCTGTTCATTGCGCTGGCTGCGGCATCGCCGTTCCTGCAGCACGGGGATTCGGGCTTCGCCGCCTGCCGCCCCCTGGAGCCGCTGGTGTATCCCCACGGCGGACCGATGCCCTACCTGCTGGATTGGCCCCACTTCGAGTCACTGGTGCAGGAGTTTTTCGACACGGGCATCGCCGAATCGCTCAAGGACATCTACTGGGACGTCCGCCCCAAGCCCGAATTCGGGACCGTCGAGGTTCGCGTGTTCGACACCCCGCTGAGCGTTGCCAAGGCCGTCAACCTGGCGGCATTCACCCGAGCCATCGCAGGGCTGGTGCTGAACGGCAAGCTGGACGTACCCCACCGGCGCCGCCACGTGACAGAAGGCAAGGTCAGCCGGTTCCTCGCGTGCCGGGATGGCCTTCAGGCCAGGTTGTTCGACCCCGTCAGCGGCCGTTGGCTCGTCGCGCGCGACTGGGCGCTCGCGCTGTGCGCCCAGATCGCGGAGCAGCAGCCCACGCCGATGGACCGCCAGGCGCTCGAAGCCTTGGCCGCAGGCATCGCCGGCGAAGAAGACCATGTCCGCATGCGCCAGCTGTGGCGCAGCCTGTCCCCGGCGGGCCGCTTGCCGGAAGGGTCAGCGCCAGACGGCGAGACGCTGGCGGCGTACTCGGCAGCGCTGTGCGACCTGCTGGTGGGGGCGCCCTGAACCCGTGATGCAGAGGCCGCGGCCTCACGGGCTTTGGCGCGTACTCAAACGATGCCTCTGCTCTACCCCGGCGAAGCAACCCTCGCTGATCGTCGAGTGCTCAACAACCTTTGGTGGCGGAACTCTTACGCCGTGCTTGTGGTCTTGCTGACCTGCCACCTGATCAGCTAAGCGCCACCGGCTGCCCCACGATATGCCTTAGCACCCGATCCTCCAGCTCCGCAAACCCCGCCGCTGCACGTGACCTCGGCCGTGGCAGCGTCACCGTCGCGTCCAGCGCGATGCCGCCGCGGTCGATCAGCAGCACGCGGTCGGCCAGGGCCACGGCCTCGGCGACGTCGTGGGTGACGAGCAGCGCCGTGAAGCCGTGCCGCCGCCACAGCTGTTCGATGAGGCGGTGCATCTCCAGCCGCGTCAGCGCGTCCAGCGCGCCCAGGGGCTCATCCAGCAGCAGCAGGCGCGGCCGGTGGACAAGGGCGCGGGCCAGGGCGACGCGCTGGCGCTGACCGCCCGACAGCGTGGCTGGCCAGTCGCCGCCACGGCCGGCCAGGCCGACCTGGGCCAGGGCTTCCATCGCGCGGGCCTTCGCATCCGGTCCGGTGAGGCCGAGCGCGACGTTGTCGACCACGCGCTTCCAGGGCAGCAGGCGCGCGTCCTGGAACATCAGGCGGCGTTCATTGGACGCGCCGGCTTCGACGAGGCCTGCCGTGGGGCTGTCCAGCCCGGCGACGAGGCGCAGCAGCGTGCTCTTGCCGCAGCCGCTGCGGCCCACCAGGGCGACGAACTCGCCGGGGGCGATGGACAGGTCCAGGTCCTTCAACACGTGGCGAGCGCCAAAGGACTTGCCGACGCCGCGCAGCTTCAGCGCCAGCCCACGCGCCGGTTCACGCTCCGGCGCCGGCGCATCCTCGGCCACGCGTTCACGCGGCAGCACAGGCGCGTCGAATTCGGTCAGCCACATGATCAATGTCCTTCGGCCGCATAGCCGCGGTGCCAGGGCAGCCAGGCCTTCTCCAGCCCGCGGGCCACGACGTCGGCCAGCTTGCCGAGGATGGCGTAGAGCAGGATGCCGACCAGCACGATGTCGGTCTGCAGGAACTCGCGGGCATTCATCGTCAGATAGCCGATGCCGGCCTGGGCCGACAGCGTCTCGGCGACGATGAGCAGCACCCACATCAGCCCGAGCGAGAAGCGCAGGCCGACGAGGATGGACGGCAGCGCGCCGGGCAGGATGACTTGTCTGTACAACTGCCAGCGGCTCAGGCCGTAGCTGCGCGCCATCTCGATGAGGTCGCGGTCGACGCCGCGGATGCCGTGGAAGGTGTTCAGGTAGACCGGGAAGAACACGCCCACGGCGACCAGCACCAGCTTGGCCGCCTCGTCGATGCCGAACCACAGGATGACGAGCGGGATCAGCGCCAGCGCCGGGATGTTGCGCAGCATCTGCAGCGTCGTGTCCAGCAGCGCCTCGGCCTGCTTCCAGGTGCCCGTGACGAGACCCAGCAGCAGGCCAAGCCCGCCGCCGACGGCCAGCGCCGAGAAGGCTCGCACGGCGCTGATGGCGACGTGATGGGCCAGCTCGCCCGAGCGCAGCAGCTGCCAGAAGGCCGCGAGCACGGCCGCCGGCTCGGGCAGGATGCGCGCAGACAGCCAGCCGCTGCGCGAGGCCAGCTCCCAGCCGAACAGGATGGCGGCCGGCAGCAGCCAGGGGGTGATGCGGCGCGCGATGCTCATGTCAGCTCGCGGCAACCGACTTCGGGGCGTAGTGGTTGGCGACCACCTCGCCGAAGGGGCCGGTCAGCACCGGCGCGTTGAGTTTCTCGCGCACATCCAGCGGCAGCAGCGGGAAAACCAGTTCTGCGAAGCGGTGCGCCTCGTCCAGATGCGGGTAGCCGCTGAGGATGAAGTATTCGAGGCCGAGGTCGGCATATTCGTTGATGCGGTCCGCCACCTGCTGCGGGTTGCCGACGAGGGCCGTGCCCGCGCCGCCGCGCACCAGCCCGACACCCGCCCACAGGTTGGGCGAGATCTCCAGCCCCTGGCGCACATCGGCCTTGTTGAACTGGCCGCCATGCAGCTCGGCCATGCGGCGCTGGCCGACCGAGTCCATGCTCTTGAAGCGGGCCTGCGCGGCGGCGACGGTGGCCTCGTCCAGCTCGGACAGCAGCTCGCCTGCCGCGCGCCAGGCTTCGTCCTCGGTCTCGCGCACGATGACGTGCAGCCGGATGCCGTAGTGCAGCTTGCGGCCATGCGCGGCGGCGCGCTCGCGCACGTCGATGAGCTTCTTCTCGACCTCGGCCGGCGGCTCGCCCCAGGTCAGGTAGGTATCCACCTGGGCGGCGGCCAGCTCGTGCGCGGGCGCGGAGGAGCCACCGAAGAACACCGGCGGGTAAGGCCGATTGACCGGCGGGTAGAGGATCTTGCCGCCCTTCACGCTGAGGTGCCGGCCGTCGAAGTCGAACGCTTCACCATCGTGCGAACGGGTCAGCAGTTCGCGCCAGATGCGGATGAACTCGGCGGACTGCTCGTAGCGCGCCGAGTGGTCGAGGAACTGGCCGTCGCCAGCCAGCTCGTCGGCATCGCCGCCGGTGACGAGGTTGACGAGCAGGCG
Organism: Burkholderiales bacterium; assembly: GCA_019509985.1. Classification (GTDB taxonomy): domain Bacteria; phylum Pseudomonadota; class Gammaproteobacteria; order Burkholderiales; family Burkholderiaceae_C; genus Pelomonas. The sequence continues at coordinate 32,705 of JAEKLF010000035.1, forward strand.
CCCACCCGAGAGACGGTCCAGCGTCGCGGCCATGCGGGCGCTTTGCGAGGGTGCGACGAGACCGGGGCGCAGCGCGACGAGGAATTTCAGGTGGCGCGTCGCGTCGATGAGGCTGGCCGCGACGATCCACGAGTCCTCGCAGCTGCGGCCCGTGGGCAGCAGCACGCCTTCGTAGCCCAGGCTGTCAGCGGCGATGGCGATCTGCTTGAAGTAGGCATGGTCGGCCACGCGGGCGCCACGGGAGCTGCCGAGGTAGCGGCTGTCGCCGTGGGTAGGGATGAACCAGAAGATCTTCATGACGTTTGTCCTTTGGTCGGCTACGAAACTTGCGGGCCGAGCGCCGGGCCGCTCCCAAGCCGGCCCGGTATGGCGATGTGCATGCCGGTCGACCCGGCATGCATCGCCGTCCCCTCGGGGGACCGGCCAAGGCTTGCCTTGGACGAGGGGCTCACAGCATCCAGCACGCGGATGGGGCGGGGGATGAGTCCGAGCTCGGCGAAGGCATCGGCCACCTGCTGCTGGTCTTTCACGAGGGCCGGGGTCAATGGGCCGACCGGCGCTGCGCCGCGGCGCTCAACCATGCGAAACACGGTGGCCAGCGGCAGGCCGGCGAACTCGGCATAACGCTGCGCGGCGTCGCGGCGGTCGGCCTGCACGCGGGCATCGGTGTCGGTCAGCGCCTGGAACAAGGTCTTCAGCAGCGCCGGCTGCTGGCTCAGCGTGCGCGAGGCGAGGTAGAAGGTGTTGTTGTTCGTCAGGCCGCGGCTGGTGGCCAGCGCGCGCAGCTCGCCGCTGATCTCGGCGGCGGCGTAGTAGGGGTCCCAAACCGCCCAGGCGTCGACCGAGCCGCGCTCGAAGGCGGCACGCGCGTCGGCCGGCGGCAGGTAGACGGGCTGGATGTCGGTCCAGGCGAGGCCGGCGCGCTTGACGGCCTGCACGGTCAGGAAATGGGCGCTGCTGCCTTTTTGCAAGGCGATGCGCCGACCCTTGATGTCGGCCAGCGTCTTCAGCGGCGAGTCGGGCTTGACGAGCACCGCCGAGCTGTCGGGCTTGGGGGGCTCGGCGCCGACGTAGACGACGTCCTTGCCGGCGGCCTGCGCGAACACGGGCGGCGCGTCGCCGGTGGCGCCCAGGTCCACGCTGCCCAGCGCCAGCGCTTCAAGCAGCTGCGGGCCGGCGGGAAACTCCGTCCACTGGATGCGGGTGCCGGGCAGGCGCTGCTCCAGCAGCCCGTAGCTCCTCAGCAGCGCGAGGTTGAGCGAGCCCTTCTGGAAGCCGATGCGAAGCTGGGTGGGCGCATCGGCCTTGGCGCGCGTCCAGAGCGCCGCCGTCGTCGCGAGGACGGCGACTGCCGCGCGCCGGGTGGTGTGGGCGCTCATCGCGAAGCCTCGGCGACGTTGGTATTGCCAGGCAGCGCATCGGCGACGTGGATGACCTTGGGGATGAGGCCGAGGGCGTGGAAGGTGTCGGCGATCTTCTGCTGTTCGGCGGCGACGGCGGGAGTCAGCGGCTTCACGCCGAACTGGTAGCGCGTCAGGCTCTTCTCGACGACCTCGGTCTCCAGGCCTTGCAGCGGCGCGATGACGGCGGCCGCGGCCTTGGTGTTGGCCTTCACGTAGGCGGCCTGGGCCTGGCTGTCGTCGAACAATGCCTGGATGACCGGCGCGTGCTGCTGCGCATAGCCGCGCTCGGCCAGGTAGTAGGCGTAGTTGTTGACGAGGCCGCGGCCGTCCAGCAGCACGCGCGCGCCGCTCTGCTTCTCGACGGCGGCGAGGAAGGGGTCCCAGATCACCCAGGCATCCACCGCGCCGCGCTCGAAGGCCGCACGCGCATCGGCCGGCGGCAGGTAGACGGTCTGGATGTCGCTGGTCTTCAGGCCGTATTTCTCCAGCGCCTTGACCAGCAGGTAGTGCACGTTGCTGCCCTTGTTCAGCGCGATCTTCTTGCCCTTGAGGTCGGCCGGCGACCGGATGGTCGAGTCCTTGGGCACGACGAGGGCCTCGGCCTCGGGCGCCGCCGGGTCGAAGCCGATGTAGACAAAGCTCGCACCCGCGGCCTGCGCAAAGATGGGCGGCGCCTCGCCGACGAAGCCGACGTCGACCGCGCCGACGTTCAGCCCTTCCAGCAACTGCGGGCCGGCCGGGAACTCGACCCATTTGACGGCCACGCCGAGCGGCGCCAGGCGCTTCTCCAGAGAGCCGCTGGACTTCTGCAGCGTCAGGAGGCTGGCGGATTTCTGGAAACCGATGCGAAGCGTGTGGGTCTGGGCGGCAGCGTGGAGGCTGGTGGCCGCGAGCAGCAGCGGCGCGGTCCAGCGGCGCAGGGAGCGAAACAGCATGAGGTGTCCTGTGCAAAAAAGTCCCGGCACTCGGGCGCACCCGATCGGCATCCGAGCGCCGGGATGAAGTCGCCGTTCCCGAGGCGGGTGGGCGAGGAGACAAGCGGTGGTGTGGGACGAGGCCGCTCAGCGTCGACAGTTGAGCTGGGCTGCGATGTGCATTCGCGGTGCCGGCGGCACGACGGGTTCGAGCGCGCGGTCCAGCCGCACGAGCAATTCGGCATCCGGCACATAACGGCCGGACTCATGGCGCTGCAGCTGCGCGTCGGTGGCGAACACGCCGTCCAGCACGTGGCGGGCGCCGAGGGCCGACAGCACGGGCTTGAGCGCGTAGTCCAGTGCCAGCAGGTGGGCGGCACTGCCGCCCGTGGCCAGAGGCAGCACGGTCTTGCCGCGCAACGCCTCGGGCGGCAGCAGATCCAGGAAGAGCTTGAGCAAGCCCGAGTAGGCGGCCTTGTAGATGGGCGTGCCGACGATGACGAGGCTGGCCTCCGCGACCGCCTGCACGGCCTGGGCGATGGCCGCGTCCTGCGCATCCGCGGCGATCAGCGCGGCGGCGGGCAGTTCGCGCACGGCAATGTGGTTGCCCTGGGTCGTGAGGCCTTCGAGGCGGGTCAGCGCCAATTGCGTCAGCCACGCGGAGCGCGAGCGTTCGCTGGGGCTGCCGGAGATGCTGGTGATGTGCATGGTGGCCTGTGCGTGTTCAGGCCTTGCACGATAGGGAGGTGCGCTTCCTCGCGGAACGAAGGAAAGCGGAGATGCTTATGCGCGCAGCGACTTCAGGCGGCGGGCCGGGCAGGGCGCGACAGCAGCGCGCCGACGCCCCACAGCCCCAGCACCAGCGCCACGGTGGCCGCCAGGTTGGTTCCGCTGCCGAGGTCGTCGGCCAGCCACCACCAGGCCGCACAGCCCAGCGCCAGCGCAAGGAAGGCCGCGATGGCCGCGAGGCGGGCCCAGCCCGGCGCGGGCGGATCGAAGCGAGCTTGGGCCAGCCGCGCCTCGGTGCTCGGCAGTGGCAGCACCGCGCCTGGCGGCATCCAGCCCGGCGACTTGTAGAGCACGCGCAGCTTGTCTCTCCAGCGCGGCGTCGCGCCCATACGGCGCAGCAGCTCGGCGTAGAACTGGCCCACGCCCCACAGCGGGTTCCAGCTCGCCAGCGGTCTGACGGTGCCGTAGACGCAGGCCTCGCCCTCCTCGGCAAAGCTGCCGAAGAGCCGGTCCCAGACGACGAAGATCGCGCCGTAGTTGCGGTCCAGGTAGCCCGGGTTCACGGCGTGGTGCACGCGGTGGTTGGACGGCGTGGACAGCACGCGGTCCAGCCAGCCCAGGCGGCCGATGTGCTCGGTGTGGATCCAGAACTGGTAGAGCAGCACGACCGAGCCGGCCAGCGCGTAGTGCTCGGTCGGCACGCCCAGCAGCGCCATCGGGATGAAGAAGGGCCAACCCATCACGGCGTACAGGCTCTCCTGGCGCAGTGCCGTGCTGAGATTGAAATGCTCGCTCTGGTGGTGCACCGCATGCGCGGCCCAGAACAACGCGCTCTCGTGGCTGGTGCGGTGCAGCCAGTAGTCGCAGAAGTCGTACAGCACGACGGCCAGCGCCCAGCTCAGCGCGCCCTGCCACAGCGTCGCCGGCAGCAGCGCGAAGCGGGCATGCAGGGCCGCATAGAGGCCGATCTGGAACAGCGGCGTGACGATGGCCACCGCCTGGCTGAGCAGGCCCTGGCTCAGGCTGCTCAGCGTGTCGGCCAGGCCGTAGGTGTCGTGGCCGCGCCGGCGCCCCCAGGCCCATTCCACCGCCATGCAGACGAGGAAGACAGGCAGCGCGTAGAGCAGGATCTCGTGCATGCCTTCAACGCTTCAAAACTGGTGCCACAGGCTGAGGATGAAGGAGGGCTGGTTGCGGTTGTGCGTCAGCGGCGAATGGCCGGCCTGGCTGATCAGGCGGGCGTGCAGCCATTGGCCGCTGACCGACCAGTCCGACGAGAACTTGTGCTCGCCGCTCAGCGCCACGCTCCAGTCTTGCCAGCCGCTGCCCGGCCGCCATTCGCGCAGGCCGCTGCTGCTGGCCTCAGCCGGCCGCACACCGAAACTGCCACGCAGATGGGCCGCATTGGCATAGGTGGCGGCAAGGCTGACGGCGAGCAGGTCCTGGCCCAGCGGGATGCCGCTGGTGGCGCCAATTTCGAGCTGGGCGCCGTCATGGTGGCGGCCGCTGCCCCAGGACAGGCCTGACTGCAGCAGCAGCACTGGCAGCGCCTGCACATTGGCGAAGGCCTCGGTGATGACGCGCGTGCCCAGGCTCTCCACGCCCGGCGGCGACTCGCGCCGCGGCCGGCCGGCCTGCGGCCAGATGCGGGCACCGAATTGCCAGTCCTTGGCGGCCGCGCCGTCCAGCAACTGGGGCGCGAGGTTCCAGCCCAGGCCAGTGTCGGTGGCGGCGAAGAGGCCATTGGGTTTTTCGTAGTCGACCGCGGGCAGCAGGCCGTCGCGCTGCCGTGAGCTGCCCGGCGCTCGCGGCCAGCCGCGCACCGACAGGCCGCCGGACCAGGTGGCCGTTTCGGGCGGTGCATCCAGCAGCAACAGGCTGCCCGCTGCCTGGGCGGGCAGGGCCAGCGCCAGGCCGAGGCCGGTGCTCAACAGCGTTGAAACGAGGGGGCGGAGTGCGACGGGCATGAACACGCCCGGATCGCCGGGCCGGCGAAGCCGCTCTGCTCAGCGGTGCACCACTCTAGCCGCCGCGTTATGACGTCCGCCTTCGCCCTGCTGGCGGCACAGCAGCGTGTCAGCCGTCGGCAAGGCCCATGCAAGCCAGCCCAGGCTGCGGTGGGTGGTCCCTCCGACAGGAATCGAACCTGTATCTGCCGCTTAGGAGGCGGCCGTTCTATCCATTGAACTACGGAGAGCACAGCCCGCGGCGGCGGTGCGGCTCGCGGGCGGCGCGGATTCTCGCATGGGCCACCCACCGTGCCGCTCGCCGCATTTCTCGCTATCGCCGCCATTGCCAGGATTTCATTGATCGGCCATGGACCGACTTCTAGACTGCCCCGGCGACTGCGACAACCCCTGGAGGCAATGATGTCGGCTGAAACGAAATGCCCGTTCTCGGGCAACCCCCACAAGCACACCACGGCCGGCGCCAAGGGCAACCGGGATTGGTGGCCCAACCAGCTCAACGTGGCCATCCTGCACCAGCACTCGCCACGCGCGAACCCGATGGGCGCGGCCTTCAACTACACCGAGGCCTTCAAGACGCTGGACCTGGACGCCGTCATCGAGGACCTGCATGCGCTGATGACCGACTCGCAGGACTGGTGGCCGGCCGACTATGGTCACTACGGCCCCTTCTTCATCCGCATGGCCTGGCACGCGGCGGGCACCTACCGCGTGGCCGACGGCCGCGGCGGCGCGGGCACCGGGGCGCAGCGCTTCGCACCGCTGAACAGCTGGCCCGACAACGGCAACCTCGACAAGGCTCGCCGGCTGCTGTGGCCCATCAAGCAGAAGTACGGCAGCAAGATCTCCTGGGCCGATCTCATCGTGCTGACCGGCAACGTCGCGCTCGAATCGATGGGCTTCAAGCCCTTCGGCTTTGCCGGCGGCCGCGCCGACATCTGGGAGCCTGAGGTCGACATCTACTGGGGCCCGGAAAGCACCTGGCTGGGCGACGAGCGCTACAGCGGCGACCGTGAACTCGCCAACCCACTGGCTGCCGTGCAGATGGGCCTGATCTACGTGAACCCGGAAGGCCCGAACGGCAACCCCGACCCGGTCGCGTCGGGCCGCGACATCCGCGAGACCTTTGCCCGCATGGCCATGGACGACGAGGAGACCGTGGCCCTGGTCGCCGGCGGTCACACCTTCGGCAAGGCGCACGGTGCGGGTGACCCCAAGCATGTCGGCGCGGCGCCTGAGGGCGCGGACGTCATCGAGCAGGGTCTGGGTTGGTCCAACAGCTTCGGCACCGGCGTGGCCGGCCACGTCATCACCAGTGGCCTGGAAGGCGCCTGGAAGCCCAACCCGACGTCCTGGGACAACGGCTACTTCGAGACCCTGTTCGGCTACGAATGGGAGCTGACCAAGAGCCCCGCCGGCGCCCACCAGTGGCGGCCCAAGGGCGGCGCCGGCTCCGACACCGTGGTGGACGCGCATGACACCACCAAGCGCCATGCGCCGATGATGTCCACGGCCGACATGGCGCTGCGCATCGACCCGGCCTACGAGAAGATTTCGCGCCGCTTCCTGGCCAACCCGGCGGAGTTCGCGGACGCCTTCGCCCGCGCCTGGTTCAAGCTGACGCATCGCGACATGGGCCCGATCGCCCGCTACCTGGGCCCCCTGGTGCCCAAGGAAGAGCTGATCTGGCAGGACCCCGTGCCTGCGGTCGACCATCCGCTGGTCGACGCGGCCGACGTGGCCGCACTGAAGGCCAAGTTGCTCTCGTCCGGCCTGTCCGCGTCGCAACTGGTCACGACGGCCTGGGCCTCGGCTTCCAGCTTCCGCGGCAGTGACAAGCGCGGCGGCGCCAACGGTGCGCGCATCCGCCTGGCGCCGCAAAAGGACTGGGCCGTCAACCAGCCGGCCGAGCTGGCCCAGGTGCTGGCCAAGCTCGAAGCCGTGCAGCGTGACTTCAACGCCGCGCAGTCGGGCGGCAAGAAGATCTCGCTGGCCGACCTCATCGTGCTCGGCGGCAGTGCCGGCATCGAGGCCGCCGCCAAGCAGGCCGGCCAGAACATCCAGGTGCCCTTCACGCCGGGCCGCACGGATGCCTCGCAGGATCAAACCGACGTGGCCTCCTTCGCCGTGCTGGAGCCACTGGCCGATGGCTTTCGCAACTACGTCCGCCCAGGGCTTGAGGACAAGGCCGCCGAACTGCTGCTGGACAAGGCCCATCTGCTGAACCTGAGCGCACCCGAGATGACGGCGCTGATCGGCGGCCTGCGCGTGCTGGGCGCCAACGTGGGGGGATCGCCGCTGGGTGTCTTCACGACGCGACCCGGCGCGCTGACCCGGGACTTCTTCATCAACCTGCTCGACATGGGCACGAAGTGGCAGCGCTCGGAGGGTATGCCCCACGTGCTGGAAGGCCGCGACCGCAGGACCGGCGCGGTCAAGTGGACGGGCACGGTCGTCGACCTGGTATTCGGCTCCAACTCGCAACTGCGAGCGATCGCCGAAGCGCTGGGCGCGAGCGACGCGAATGCCGCCTTCCTGCGCGACTTCGTCGCCGCCTGGGTCAAGGTGATGAATGCGGATCGTTTCGACCTGGGTCGAGGCTAGGCGAAGAACGTCTGTAGCGCCTGGGACGTCTCGGCAGGCCGCGTTTCTGCGAAGAAGTGGCCGCCGTCAATCGCCCATCCGCGCACGTCGCTGCACCATGCTTGCCACAGCGTGAGCGGGCCGCCCGCATCGGCATACCAAGTGTCGAGCGGACCGCTTGCGCTCCACAGCGCCAGCACGGGACAATTGATGCGGCGACCCTCCGCGCGGTCGACTGCATCGTGCTCGCGATCGACCGTCGCTGCTGCGCGGTACTCCTCGCAGATCGCGTGCGCGTGCGCCGGGTCGCGCAACGGCGCCGCGTAGGCGGCGCGTAGCGCGGGCTCGAAGACGTCCGAAGGCGGACCCCAACCGTCGAGCGCGGCGTCAACCACGAGCTCGGCCGCCGACTGCAGCAGCCGCTCCGGCAGGGGAGCGGGTTGGGCGAGCATCGACCAGGGCCAGTAGGCGATTGCGAACTGCGAGTCGGCACGGTCCCACACCGTGGCAGTCGGGAGTACGTCCAGTACGGCCAGCCGCGTCACGCATCCGGGATGATCCAGCGCCAGCCGGTAGGCGACGCGGCCACCGCGGTCATGGCCTGCCACAGCGAAGCGTTCGAAGCCGAAAAGGGCCATCAGCGCAACGAGATCCCGCGCCATCGCGCGCTTCGAGTAAGGCGCGTGCCTGTCATCACTGTGCGGGCAGCCGCTGTCGCCATAACCGCGCAGGTCCGCGCACACGACGGTGAAGCGGTGCGCCAGCGTGGACGCGACACGGTGCCACATCCTGTGCGTCTGCGGAAAGCCGTGCAGCAGCAGCAGCGGCGGGCCATTGCCCGCGCGGCGAACGAAGAGACGTGTCTCGCCGACGTCGATGCAAAGGGCTTCGAAGTGGTCCATCTGGCTGCACCGTTATTCACCGCATGCTGCGCCTGGCTGGCGTGATTGGCCCTGGCACTGATCGGGCAACCGCTCTGGCAACAGGGATTCCCGCGACGCGTCTTCCTGCGTTGCCTCCATTGTATGAGTCGCCCTGGGGGTTGCGCGAGGCCCCGTCCCTCGCTCCAGAATCGCCGCCCGATCCTGGGATGTCGGTAAAAAAGGAGTTAGGCCATGGGGGCGATGTGCGGGTATATGGAGTGCGGTAGCGAAACCCGCCCGGGGTCGCTGACATGAGCGCGCATGCCGTAGTGATCGCGGGCGGTGGCCCAACGGGGCTCATGCTGGCGGGTGAGCTGGCCTTGGCCGGCGCCGACGTTGTGATCGTGGAGCGCCGAGCGAACCAGAACGTGGCTGGCGCGCGCGCCGGCGGCCTGCATGCGCGCACCATCGAGATCCTCGACCAGCGCGGTATCGCTGAGCGCTTCCTGGCCGAGGGGCAGGCGGTGCAGCGTTGCGGCTTCGCCCGGGTGCAGCTGGACCTGAGCGACTTCCCATCGCGCCACCCATATTCGCTGGGCCTGTGGCAGAACCGAATCGAGCGCCTGCTGGCCGACTGGGTCGAGTTGCTCGGCGTGCGCATTTGCCGTTCGCTTTCGGTGACGGACTTCGCCCAGGACGATGCTGGTGTGACCGTGATGACGTCCGATGGCGCCTTGCTGCGGGCCGACTACCTCGTCGGCTGCGACGGCGGGCACAGCACTGTGCGCAAGTGCGCCGGTATCGCCTTTGCGGGCTCCGACGCGACGACCAGCAGCCTGATCGCCGAGGTCGATGTGCGGGAGCCGCCGCCCCTGGGTGTCCACCATACGGCGCAGGGCGTGTACTCCTTTGGCAAACGGGACTACGAGATCCGCGGCGGTGAGGTGCTCTTCAAGGATGGCGGCCCGATACGAGTCATGGTGCCGGAGGCCCGAGTGGGAAGCGGCGGCGAGCCGACCCTCGAAGATCTCCGTGCGGCCCTTATTGCCGCCTGTGGCACCGACTACGGCGTGCACAGCCCAACCTGGCTCTCCCGCTTTACCGACGCGGCTCGGCAAGCCGCTGCCTACCGCGACCGTCGCGTGCTGCTGGCCGGCGATGCCGCGCATGTGCATTCGCCGGTGGGCGGGCAAGGGCTCAACACAGGCGTGCAGGATGCCGTCAACCTGGGCTGGAAGCTCGCGCAGGTCGTGAACGGAATATCGCCAGAGAGCCTGCTGGACACGTACCACGCCGAGCGCCATCCGGTCGGCGCGCGCGTGCTGCGGCATGCGTTGGCCGGTGCCACGCTCTTGAGGCCGGATGACGGCACGGCCGCCCTGCGCGACACGCTCGCGGAACTGCTCGTGATGGACGAGCCGCGCAAGCAGCTCGCAGCCGAGCTGTCGGGTCTAGGTATCCGATACGACCTGGGCGACGGTCACCCGTTGATCGGGCGCCGCATGCCCGATCTGGACCTTGCCACGGACGCAGGCCCGCAGCGGGTCTACAGCCTGTTGCACGAGGGCCAGGCGGTGCTGTTGGAACTTGGCGCTGCAAGCCTTGGTCAAGGGCCGTGGCCGGTGCGCGTGAGGTGCCTGCGTGCGAGATACGACGGCCCTTGGGTGCTTCCCGCTTTCGGTGCGGTCGCGGCGCCTAAGAGCGTGCTGATTCGGCCAGACGGGTATGTGGCGTGGGTGGGTGATGGCGATGTGCGGGGCCTCTTCACCGCGATGGACAAGTGGTGCGGAGCCGCGCAAGGATAGGCAGTTGCTGTCCGGGACCGTGGTCAGCACCCCAGTGCTTCCGGACGAGGAAGGCCGGGTACGCGGCGCCACTGAGCCGCTGCGCGACTCAATCCCACTTCCACTGCCAGATCACATCCAGCGCGTTGTCGTCCCCACCCTGGGCCCGCAATGTGAAGCGCTGGGCGATGCGGTAGATCAGCTGCCAGGACCCGGTCGTCGCGTTCAGGCTGCGCTCGTAGCCGACATACCAGCGCCGTGACAACTGCTTGCCCAGGCGCACGATGGTGGCGCGCGTGTCGTCGTCGCTCTGCGCCACCGAGAGTTCATCCAGCCCCAGGTTGCGCAGCACCTTGCCCGTGGGCCCCTCGCCCTCGCCGCTGAGCAGGGCCAGCGCCGCGCGCTGCAGCAGCGCCGTGTCGGTGCGGCCCAGGCCATCCGGGCCACGGCCGAGCAGCAGCCAGGAGAGCTTGTCGGTGTCGGCCATCTCCGGCTCGGAATAGAGGCTCACGCGCGGCGCCAGCGCCGTGCCGCCCACGCGCACGCCGACGCGGATGTCCAGGTTGGGCCGCACGGCCAGCAGGTCCAGCGAGGGGTTGTCGTAGGCGCCGGTGAACGTGATGTCGCCGCGCTCGATGTCCAGCTTCTGGCCGTAGGCCGCGTACTGGCCGCCGTCGGCGTCCAGCTTGCCGGTGATGCGCAGCGGGCCGTTGTTCTGGCTGACCTGCAGTTGGCCGCGCAGCTTGGTCGCCAGGCCGCGGCCACGCACCTTGAAGTCGCGGCCGAAGTCCATCGCCAGATTGACGACGGTGTTGCGCGCGGCCTTGGGCGGCGGCGGTGCGGTGGGCGCGGCATCGCGGGTGCCACGCAGCACGATGACGTCGTCCGCCAGCGCGGGGGCATCGCCGCGGCTGAAGTCGAACAGGCCTTCGTCGGCGCGCAGCTTGCCGGTCAGGTTCAGCCCCTTGGCGTCCAGGTCGAGCTGACCATCGCCGCTGGCGACGATGCGGCGGTCCACGCGCGACAGCATGCGCAGCTTGTCGGCCATGAACTGGATGTGGGCGCTGGGCTGGGCGCCGAACTCGGCCTTGCCGCTGGCGCGCAGCCAGCCGTCGCCGCCGCGCGCTTCCAGCCTGGAGAGTTCGGCGCGCTGGCCCTTGAGGTCGAGCGTGAAGCGGCCCTGGGTGACGTCCACGCCATAGAGCAGGTGGCGCAGCGCGATGTCCTCGCCTTCGGCGCGGCCGGTGAAATCCGGCGCACCGAGGCGCCCGCTCAATTGCACGGTGGCCGCGACTCGCCCACCCAGGCGCCAGCCGGCGGGCACCCAGCTGCCCCAGGTGTCCAGATGCGCGACGTTGGCCTGCAGCACGCCTTCGACCGGCGTCTGTGCGTCGGGCCAGAGCTTGGCCGGGCGCAGCGTCAGCGCGCCACCGAAGCTGCCGAGCTCGCTGCCGGCCAGGCCCTGGGCGAAGTGCCAGACACCGTCGCGCACCATCATCGACAGGCGCAGATCGGTCAGGCCCAGCGCGCGCTGGCCGAATTCGTCGGTCACCTTCAGGTCGCCGCTCTGGCGTTCGATGAGCAGATCGGCGGTCAGCTTGTCGTTCAGCAGCAGCGACGCGTGGCCGGCCACGCGCAGATCGCCGCCCCAGCCGAAGTCGGGCTGCCAGCGCGCCAGCAGCGGCGCGGCGGCGATGTCCTCGAGCTGCAGTTCGGCGCGGGCCTCGGGGTGAGCGCCGCCGGTCCAGCTCAGCGCCTGCCAGCGCACGAAGGCACCGCCCACCTCGGCGCGGCCGGGTTCGGCCGAGAGAACCGGGCCGTTGCTGGCCCAGCGCAGGCCGATGTCCCTGGCCGCCAGCAGCGGCGGCGTGTTGGGGCGCAGCGGCCCGATGTCCAGGCGCGCGACGCGGCCGGCCCAGCTCTGGCCGTCCCAGCGGCCATTGGCCTGGAGCTGGGCGTTGAGGCTGAGGTCCTGCGTCTCACGCGGCAGCACGCCGCTGACCTGGGCGTGCGCATCGTGGGCACTGCGCCGGCCCTGCAGGTCGATCTTGAGGCTGTCCAGTCGCGCCGACGGGTCGCGCAGCTGGGCGATGTCCAGATTCAGCGCCACGGCGCCGTCGCCGTCGGCGCCCGGCAGGGGCAGCTCCCAGCGCGCCTTGGCGCTCGCGATGCTGGTGCCCATGGCCTTGGCCGACGCGAGCGTGAGCCGGCCGCTGCCGCCGGCCTGCCAGCCTTGCCCGCTTTTCGCGCCGCGCACGAGCTGGAAGCTGCCGTCGCCCTCGCCCTGGCCAGCGATGGGCTGTTGATCGAACAAGGCCAGCAGCGGGTTCAACTCGGCCAGCGCACCGGCCTTCAGCGTGGCCGTGCCGGAGACGGCGTCCGGCCGTGCCTGGCCGCTGGACTGCACCCGATTGCTGCCCAGTCGCGCATCGATGTCGAAGGCGGCGGGGTTGGTGGCGCGTGTGCGCTTCACGGCGGCGTGGCCGTCGAGCGCGAGGCCGGCGAACTGGCCCGGCAGCAGCTTTGCGTCCACGCTGCCGCTGAGCGTGGCCAGCGTCGTGCCGCGCAGATCGAGGTCTGCGTCGGCATTCAACCGCGTCGGACCGGGCAGGCGGGCCCAGGGCGAACCGGCCGTGCCACGCCACAACAGATGGGGGTCGAACTGGCGCATCTGGGCCTTGATCCGCGCCGCGCCCGTGGTGTCGACGAGGCCGCTGGCCTGCAGCGTGGCGTCGCCGCTGCTCAGCTGCGCCGTCCCGATCTGCCACTTCGTGCCTTCGCCCTGCACCTGGGCCTTCACGCGCAGCGGACGGTTCTGCAGCGTGCCGGCGAGGTCGAGCTTGGCGCTCAACGGTCCGTCCTTGCTGCCGGCAAGTGTGAGCGGACCGTCCAGCCGCGCCGGCGTGGCGCGAGCGTCCAGCGCCTCCGGGCGCAGGCCTTGAACGCGGGCGTCGAGCTGCCAGCGGCCATCGGCCTCGTGCTGGCCCTTGCCCTGCACGCGGGCGCCGCCGGGCAGCTCGGCGGCCAGCGTCGTCAGGCGCAGGCGGGTGGGCTGGTCGGGCCGGCCGGCCAGCGCCAGCACCAGGCGGCTCACGGGCAGGGCGTGCTGGTCCCAGCGGCCGGCGCTGGCGTTGTGCAGGTCGGCCTGCAGCGTGGCCTCGGCGTCGCGGGCGGGCGCCTTCAGCGTCGCGCTGCCGCTCAGCGCGGTGCGCGGCAGGCCGGGCATGAGCGCGGCGAGGTCCAGCTTATCGGCCTTCAGTTGCAGTGCACTGACGGGCCAGGGCGCAAAGGGCTGCACCTCGCCCTCGGCCTTCAGCGTCTGTCGCGCGGCTTCCAGCTCGGCCTTGGCCTTGAGCTTCACGAGGGGGCCGGTCACCGCGGCCACGGCCGTCCAGGGCAGGTCGGTCGCCTCGGTCTGCTGCACGGTGACGCGGGCGTCGGTCTGCAGCGGCGCATCGCTGGCGACGCGCGCATCGCCCGATAGCGTCAGGTGTTGCCAGCGTGCGGCTTTCAACTGGACGTGGTGGGTGCCGCGGCGCGGCAGGTCGACTTGCGCATCCAGCCCGAGCAGCGGCGCCTGGTCGGGCGACCAGCTCAGCTTGGCGATGCGCAAGCTGGCGATGTGCACGCCCAGCGGCAGCGACAGGTCGGGCGGCACGACGGTCGGGCCGGTGCTGGGCTGGGTGCGGATGTTGAGCTCGTCGACCGACAGCTCGCGCGCCAGCAGCAGGCCTTCGCTGGCGTTGACGCCGAGGCCCTGCCAGCGCAGGCCACGCAGTTCGGCCTCGCCGCCCGCCCAGTTGATGAGCAGCCGGCGCGCGCTGAAATCGCCGGCGAGCGAGCCCTCGGGCGCCTCGATGGTGACGCCGGGCAGATGCGCCAGCAGCCAGGCGCCGCCGGCGGGGCGGTGTAGCAGCCAGGCGATGAAGCCGATGACCAGCGCCAGCAGCAGCGCCAGCGTGATCAGGACGGCGCGCAGCACGCGCAGGGATCGCCTCACAGCGTGATCCCCACACTAAAGTGCAGCCGCCACTTGCCGGTCTCCTGCGCCCGTGCGGCGTCCACGCGCAGCGGGCCGACGGGGCTGCGCCAGCGCACGCCGACGCCGTAGCCGACCACGGGGCTGTAGTCCTTCCAGCGCGACGCCGCATTGCCGGCGTCGACGAAGACGGCGCCCCACAGGCTGGGAAAGCTGGCCACGATGGGATGGGCGATCTCCAGGCTGCCGGTGGCCAGCACGCGGCCGCCGACGGTGAGGCCATCCTTCTGTGGGCCCAGGCTGCGGTAGGCATAGCCGCGTACGGATTCGTCGCCGCCGGCCAGGAAGAGCAGCTTCTCAGGCACGCCCACGTTGTCATGCGCGACGACCTGCGCCAGCTCGGCACGGGCCGAACCGAACCAGCCGCCGAACGGCTTGTAGACGCCGAGCTTGAACTGCATGCGGCCAAACGGGCCGCTGTCATCCGTGCCGCCACCGCGTGCGTAGCCCAGGCCGACCAGGGCCAGCGCCTGGTGGCCGTCGGTGGGCAGCAGCGTGCTGTCCAGGCGGCGGCGTATCCACTGCTGGTTGATGGACAGGGCCAGGTTGGTGTTCACCTGCTGGCCGGTCGTCTCGCGGGCGCGCAGCAGTTCGACATAGCTCAGGCGCTCGTCCTGCGTGGACTCGTAGAGCCGGCCCAGGCGCAGGCCGAGGTTGGTGGCGATGGTGTCGCCGGTGCGGTCCTGCTCGAACTGCAGTGACGCGAGATTGCGCTTCAGGTCGGGCTGAGGATGGGAGCTCAGCTCCAGCTCGGCACCGCGCAGGTCGCGGCTGTACTGCAGCTTGGTACGCGCGCGCACCGGCAGGTCGAAGGGGCGGCGGTGCAGGTGCTCGACGCTGATGCTCTGGCCGGTGTTGCTGTGATAGCCCACCGCGACGGTGGCCTGCTGCAGCGCGGACTCGGTGACCGAGACCTGAACGGGGTTGGTGCCATCGGCGTCCAGCGTCTCGGGCAGCAGCTGCACGCGCACGGCGTCGAAGAGCTGGGTCTTGGCCAGTCGCTCCTGGAACTCGGCCAGCTTCTGCTCGGTATAGCCGTCACCGGTGTCAAAGCCCGCCAGGCGGGCCACGGTGTCGCGGCTCTGGCGCTTCAGGCCGTCGATGTGCAGCGCACCGAGCTTGGCGCGGTTGCCGCTGGCCAGCACCAGGTGCAGCTCGGCGGTCTGCGTGTCGGGGTCGACGCGCGCGGCTGTCTCGCCCCAGCGCGCCAGCGGGTAGCCGCCGGTGCGGGCGCGCAGCAGCAGGTCGCTTTTGCCGGCGGCCCAGGCCGACTGCGTGAAGGCGGCGCCGTCCTTCAGTGGCCAGGCGCGGCGCAGGGCCTCGCGCAGCGCCTTGGCGCCGTCGTCGGCCAGGCCTTCGGTGAACTCGATCTCCACCTTGCCGACCACCGTTCGCGGTCCGGGCTTGACGTTCAGCCGCAGCTTGGTGTCGTCCGCGGGATCGCGGTCCACGCCGGCCGTGGCGTTGAAATAGCCCTCGGTTTCCAGCAGCGACTCGGCCTGCGACGGTGCGGCGGCCGCCAGGCGGGCCAGTTCCACGCGGCTCAATGCGGCCTCGCTGGCGCGGTAGCGGGCGAGGTCGAGGTTCTGCTGCAGCAGCGTGCGCAGCCTGCCGTTGTCGTCCTCGACGCGGATGTCCAGGCTGTAGACGGCCGGTGCGTCGGCCGGGATGTCGGGTGCCGGCGGCGCGGGCGGAGGCGGGGGGGCTTGCGTTGCGCAGGCGCTCAGCAGCACTGCCAGCAGCAGTGCAATGGCACGCGTCATTTGCTGAGCAGCCGCATCGCGCCTTCAAGCCCGGAGAGCGTCAGCGGGAACATGCGCTGCTGCATCAACTGCTGGATCAGCGCGATGCTCTGCCGGTACTGCCAGACGCCTTGCGGCTCGGGGTTGATCCACGCGTACTTGGGGAAGGCATGGGTGAGGCGTTGAATCCACTCGGCGCCGGGCTCGTCGTTGTTGTATTCGACGCTGCCGCCGGCCTGCAGGATCTCGTAAGGGCTCATCGTCGCGTCGCCAACGAAGATCAGCTTGTAGTCGCGGTTGTACTTGCGGATCAGATCGAAGGTGTTGAGCTTCTCGGCGAAGCGGCGCCGGTTGTTCTTCCAGACGAAGTCGTAGACACAGTTGTGGAAGTAGTAGAACTCGAGGTGCTTGAACTCGGTCTTGGCGGCACTGAAGAGTTCTTCCACGCGGTGCACGTGCTCGTCCATCGTGCCGCCCACGTCCATGAGCAGCAGCACCTTGACCTTGTTGTGCCGCTCGGGCTGCATGCGGATGTCCAGCATGCCGGCATTGGCGGCCGTGCCGTGGATGGTGCCGTCCAGGTCCAGTTCCAGCTCCGAGCCTTCCCGCGCGAAGCGGCGCAGGCGGCGCAGCGCCACCTTGATGTTGCGCGTGCCCAGCTCCAGCGTGTCGTCGTAGTCCTTGTAGGCGCGCTGCTCCCAGACCTTGACGGCACTTTTGCCGCCGCCCTGACCGCCGATGCGCACGCCCTGCGGGTTGTAGCCGCCGTTGCCGAAGGGGCTGGTGCCGCCGGTGCCTATCCAGCGGTTGCCGCCCTCGTGGCGCTCCTTCTGCTCCTCGAAGCGCTTCTTCAGCGTCTCCATCAACTCGTCCCAGCCCATCTTCTCGACGGCGGCCTTCTGCTCGGGGGTCAGGTTCAGCTCGAGGTTCTTCTTCAGCCACTCCAGCGGCACCTCGGCGGTGAAGTCGGTCAGCATCTGCACGCCCTTGAAGTAGGCGGAGAAGGCGCGGTCGAACTTGTCGTACTGGGTCTCGTCCTTGACCAGGGTCGTGCGGGCCAGCGTGTAGAAGTCGTCGATGCTGGCCGTGCCGCCGTTCTCCGGGCCGCCGATGACGCCGGCCTGCAGGGATTCCAGCAGCGTCAGGTACTCGGGCACTGTCACCTTGAGCTTGGCGGCGCGCAGCGTGTAGAAGAACTTGATGAGCATGAAGCGGAGGGCAGGGTCGGGTTTCTGCGGATTATGCAGAGCCAACCCGGGCCTGCTGTGCCGACTTGTCAGTGATCCATACCGGTGTTGTGGGCCGAGCGCCGGGCCGCCCCAAGCCGGCCCGTCTGGCGATGTGCTTGCGGCTCGACGCCGCATGCATCGCAGTCCCCTTGGGGGACCGACCGGACGCGCTCGCGTTCAGCGATGCGGCGCCGGGCGAGGGGAATTTATAGCGTCTCCACCATGACGGGCTTGCCCGTGAGATAGCCCTGGATCAGCTGGAAGCCCATGTCGCGACAGATCTGGGCCTCGGCTTCCTGCTCCACGCCTTCGGCCAGGGGCACCGAGCCCAGCTCCAGCACCATGCGCACCAGGTCACGCACCATGCGCTGCTTGCGCTCGCTGGCTTGATGCAGATTGCGCACGATGCCCATGTCGAACTTCACGAAGTGCGCCGGCACCTCGGCCAGCTCGTTCAGGCGCGCCTGGCCGGCGCCGAAATCGTCGTAGGCGAACTTCACGCCAATGCCGCCGAGGCGCGCGGCCAGCTCACGCATGCGCTCCACCTCGACCACCGCGCTTTCGTGCACCTCCACCACCAGCTGGGGGCGTCCGGGCAGCTCCAACAGCCCATGCAGGGAGTCGAAGAACTCGTCCGTGAAGGTCTCACGTGGGTGGGTATTGACGAAGACGCCCACGCCCTGGGCCTTGGGCGCAAGCGCGGCCACGCCATAGGATCGGAACGCCACGCTCAGCTCGACCTCGCGCCGCAGCGCAGCCGCCATCATGAACAGGTGCATCGGCGAGCCGGGCAGCTCCGGGTGCGTGCAGCGCCCCAGCAGTTCGTAGGCAAGCAACTGGCCGGTGTGGGCATCGACGATGGGTTGCGCGGCCGCGGCCATACCGCGGCCGGCCAGGAATTCCAGGAACTGCGTCTCGTGGCGAACGAAGGTCTGGCTGAGCTGGCTGACGTTCTGCGACACCATCCGCGTGTGCGCGGGGAAAGAATCTTCCGAGGTGGCTGCAGCCAGCTTCTCGCCATGCGTCAGCCGGAACTCGGCATTGCAGAAATGGATGATGTCGTTCGGTGCCAGTGGCTGCGGGCCGGCCAGCCGTTCTCGGTTCACGAAGGTGCCGTTGGTACTGCCCAGGTCGACCAGCAGCAGGCCGCCGGCGTCGTCCAACTGCAACTCCGCATGCCGTCGAGACAGGCCGGCCGCCTCGATGGTCAGGTCGTTGCCCGTGTCGCGGCCCACGCTGAACGGCAGGTGGTCGATGCGGTGCGTGATGCGCGAACCGTCGGCCACCATGCTCTCCAGGAACCAAGGCGTACTGCCCATTCATGCCCTCCGAGCCCCTCGCCGCGGACTTCGCGGCAGCGCACGCCTTGGTGCGCGCGTCAGGGTATGCACATTTTGAAACACATCGCCGAAGCTGACCATCGGCCCTTCCCCTCGGTTGAGGGCCGGGTTGGGTGTTGGCTGCCTATGACACGGCGTGTTTCGAGGGCGTGTTTCTGGCCGAGCGCCGGGCCGCTCCCAAGCCGGCCCGTCAGGCGATGTGCTCGCGGCCCGATGCCGCAAGCATCGCCGTCCCCTTGGGGGACCGACCAGACTTGCTCGCGTTCAGCGCGGCAAGACCGGGCGAGGGGCTTCAGCTACCACAGGGCTCCACGCGAAACTCGACACGCCGGTCCAGCGCATCCACCGCGTTGTCGGTGCCGCTGCCCACGAGGTTCTCGCGCCAGCCCATGCCGCTGGCCTTGGTGCGCTGGGGCAATGCCGAAGCCTCGGCCGCCAGGCGCTGCTGAATGATGGTGGCGCGCTGCAACGAGAGCGCGTCATTGGTCTGCTCCGAGCCTGTGTGGCTGGTGTGGCCGACGATGACCATGCAGACGTGGGCGCTGGCGCTCTCCTTGGCGATCTGCCTCAGCCACATCGGGTAGGCGCTGCTGACCTTGGGGTCGGACCAGAATTCCGTGCTGCCAGGGTTGAAGAGGAATTTCACGTCCAGCTTGCTGGAGCGCAGACCATAGGCCACGATCTGGCCAAAGGCGGCTTCGGCCTCGGCAGTGCGGCCGAGCCGGACGTTGTTGAGGTAGATGCCATTGAGCGTGCGCAGCTGCTCACCGCCGGCTTGGGCGCGGGCCTCCTGGTACTTGGCCAGCGAATCCGGATAGCGCTCGGCGTTGTAGAGGGCGCCGGCCTCGTTGATGACGCTGGCCACCGCGACGCGCTCCATGTAGACGCTGTTGGCGGCGCTGCCCGGCGCCGTCAATGCCGTGCTGATGTAGCCGTCGACGATCTTGTCCTTCACCAGCACAGGGCTGTCCTGATAGATCGGCAGGGGCGTGTGGTTGAGGCCGTCATCGCGGGCCAGCGCCGAGGCCTGCGCCACCACCTGGCCCGTCTTGATCTCCACCAGCGCCAGGTTGATCTGCAACGAGCGCTTGCCGGGCACACCCGGCAGCCGGGTCAGCGTGCCGGTCAGCAGGTATTGAACCTTGGACAGGTTCTCCGTCTTGAAGGGCAGCAGGTCGAAGCTGCCTTCCGTGCGCGCGGCCAGGCGGTCGGCGATGCGGCGTTCGAGCAGTTGCGTGGTCTGGGTCTGCTGGCCGCTGGCCGCGTCGATCATGGGATCGACGACGACGCTCTTCTTGGCCAGCTTGGACTCCACCTTCGCCAGGAAGGCGGGCAGCTTCTGGGTCTGGCCCACCAGGCCATCCGTCGCCGCGACGACGGCTTCGCTGAAGGACAGTTCGTTGGTCGATACCGTGGGCTGTGTCGGCGCGGTCGCCAGGCAACCGGCCAGAACAGCCATGCAAGCCAGCGCGGCTGCGCGTCCCAGATGCACTGAAAAATTGATGCGATTCGCGAGGCTGAAGCGGCTCATCGACATTCCTTTTTCAGGTAGGCGGCCTCACTCGCAGTCAGCGGTTCCAGGGAGGCCTTTTGCAGAATATCACTGCACTTTGCGTCTTTTGTGGCAGCGGGAGCGGGGGAGGTCACTGCGGGGCGTGGCTTGGGCGCGGCCGGCGCTGCGGCGGTGAGTGTCGGCGCCGAGGCTGGACTGGGCGCGGGAGGCAATAGGGCGGCAGAGGCCGGCAGGTCCGAGGCGGCGGCGGCCGAGGCTGCCGGGGCTTCCATGGGGCCGGAGGCGGTCGTTGTCGTTGGCTGGGTCGGAGTGGGCGCCGCGGCCGGTGAGGGGAGCGGCGGCAGTTGGGCAGAAGTCGGAGCGGAGAGCAGGTGATAGCCACCCCAGGCCACTGCCGCCAATCCGCCCAAGCCAGCCAGGCTCAGGACGAGGGCACGGCGCGGCATGGGCGGCGCGGGCGCTTGTGCAGGCACTGCGCTTGACGCGGCCGGCAAAGGTGAGGGAAAGGGCGAGGGCGAGGGCGAGGGCGGCGGTGGGGCGGGCCGCACGGGGGTCGGGGCCGGCACTGCAGGCGAGAGCACGGGAGCGGAGGTGGGCGGCGGCCGCGAGGGCGAGGGCGCCTGCGTTGCCGGCTCCCGTGGCATGAGCAAGGGGTTGCCCGGTGCCACCCCATGAGTCAGATCGAGATCCGGCAACAGCAGCGTTTTGTCGCCTGATGGGACGCCCAGGGCCCGCAGTTCGAGCACGTCCAGGGCCTGCGTGTCGTCGACCGTGAGCAGCGCCCGGAACTCGGCAATGGACTGCGGGCGATCCCTGGGGTGGATGGCCAGCGCGACGTCGATGGCGGCGAGGAAGGCATTGCCGCAGCGGCCCGCCGCCACGGTGGCCAGCCGGGGCATCTGATCGTTGAGCAGCCGCTCGACGGAGGCCATCGTGCGGCCGCCGCTGATGGCCGCGTAGAGCACGCTGGCCAACGCGAAGATGTCGGTCCAGGGGCCTTGGGTGATGCCGGGCATCTCGCCGTATTGCTCGATGGGCGCGAACCCCGGCTTGAGCATCGCGGTCAGGGCGTGCGTGAGATCGCCGATGACGCGGCGTGCGGCGCCAAAGTCCAGCAGCAGCGGGCCGTGGTCGGTCAGCAGGATGTTGTCAGGCGCGATGTCGCGGTGGTAGCAATGTTCGTTGTGGATCACCTCCAGCGCGTCCAGCAGCGGCATCAGCCAGGCGCGCACCTCGCTCTCAGTGGGCAGCCGTCCGAGCTTGGCCAGCGCGGCCTTCAGCGTTGGCCCCTGGTAGTAGGGCATGGCCATGTAGGCGGTGCCGTTCTCTTCCCAGAACTGATGCACCTTGAGCAGCGCCGGGTGGTCGAAGCGCGCCAGCAGCTTGGCCTCGTTGACGAAGCTCCTCAGCCCGATCAGGAAGGTCTCTTCGTGCACAGGTGACTTGACCAGCACCGTCAGCGAATGGCCGGCGCGTGCCGCCATCGAGGAGGGCAGGTATTCCTTGATGGCGACTTGGCGCTCCAAAACCACGTCGGTGGCCAGATAGACGATGCCGAAGCCGCCTTCTCCCAGCACCCGGTCGACGCGGTAGTCGTGGATGCGCGTGCCGGGCGGGAGGGTGTGCCCCGGTGTCAACGGGGTCGGCAAGGCAATGGTGGGTTCTGCCGGGTCTTCCGGGGCGCTACGCCCCGATGGACCGGCAGCCGCTTCGCTCATTGCGGCATCCGGCGTTGGCTCGGTGCGCAAGGATCATGGAAGAACTGGGTCAGCATGGGTGCGTAGCTCGGGGGGCTGCCGGGTCGAAAACGATTATGCAGTGCGATATTCCCGCGACTTTGCAGTCGGCGTCGCTAGTATGGGTCGCATGTCGCTCACGCAGGACCCGCCTTGAAAGCCGTCGCGCCGCCTGGTGCCGACGCCATGCTGATGCGGCTCGTCGAGACGCTGGAGATGCAGGACGGCCGCTGGCGGGCGCGACAGGGAGACTGGCTGCTGGACAGCCACTTTCAGCCGATCTTCAGCTTCCCGCACCGGCGGGCCGTCGGCTACGAGGCGCTGCTGAGGGTGTCGGACGCGAGCGGGCAGCCCGTCTCACCGCTGAAGTTCTTCGAGCATCTGGCCAGCTTCGAGCAGCAATGGGCCGCCGACCGTTTGTGCCGCCTCCTGCACGTGCACAACTTTGTGGACCAGGCCGGCAGGTCCGACGATCAGGGCTGGCTGTTCCTGAACATCCACCCCGCCGTCTTCGTGCATGGCGCGCAGCAGATGCGGGCATTGGACTCGTCGGTGCGCACGATGCAGGCGCTGGGCCTGTCCATGCACCGCGTCGTGCTGGAGGTGACCGAGGACATCATGGCCCAGGAGGCCGACTTCGAGCGCGCCGTGGCCAATGTGCGCCAGACCGGCTGCCTGCTGGCGCTGGACGACTTCGGTGCGGGTCATTCCAATTTCGACCGGGTCTGGAACATCCACCCTGAAATCGTCAAGCTGGACCGCAGCCTGCTGCGCCGCGCCTGCGGCTCGCCGCGCATCGCGCGCGTGCTGGCGCAGATGGTGTCGCTGCTGCACGAATGCGGCTCCCTCGTGCTGCTGGAGGGCGTGGAGACGCGCGACGAGGCGCTGCTGGCGCTGGATGTCGACGTGGACATGGTGCAGGGCTTCGCCTTCGGCCGGCCGGTGCCGGGCATGCTCGGGCCGAGCGGCGCGTCGGAGGAGATCGAGGCGCTGTGGACGCAGCTCGACGCACGCCATGCCGACGGGCGCAAGGCGCATGCCTTGCGCATCGGTCCGTACAGAGACGCGATTCGGCAGGCCCAGACCGCGCTGCAAAGCCAAGCCTGGCCCGTTGCCTGTGCCGGGCTTCTGGCCCTGCCCGGCGTGCAGGTCTGCTTTCTGCTGGACGAACAGGGCCGCCATCTCGCCGAGCCGCTGCTGCCGCCCGACGTGAAGCCGGAGTCGCCCGACCCGCGCTTCCAGCCGCTGGGGCTGGCCGGTGATGCACGTTGGGCGCGCCGGCCGTATTTCCGGCGCGCGCTGGACGAGCCCGGTGTCGTGCAGATGACGCGGCCCTACCTCAGCCTGCACGGCGCACGCATGTGTGTGACGCTGTCCGTGGCGCTGCGTGTAGGCGGCCGGCCGCAGGTGCTGTGCACGGACGTGGACTGGAGCAGTTTCGAAGCTTAGGCGCCCACGGGCGGGAGCGAGTCGATCAGGCGCTGCATGCTGCAGGCCGGTCGGCGCCCCTGGGGTTGCGACATCACGCGCGCTGCACTGGGCTGGGCACCCACGCAGCCCGGCTTCTTTGCGGATGTCGATCAGCCGGCCTGCTTCGAGGCCTGAGCCGGTGCGTGCTGCTTCAGCCAGCCGAAGAATTCGCCGTACCAGAGCCGGCTGTTGCGCGGCTTGAGCACCCAGTGGTTCTCGTCCGGGAACCACACCAGCCGCGCCGGCACGTCCAGCGACTTCAGCGTGTTGTAGTAGGCCAGGCCCTGGGCGTCGGGCACGCGGTAGTCCAGCGCGCCGTGGATGACGAGGGTTGGGGTCTTGAAAGCCTTGGCGAAGCTGTGCGGGCTCTGGGCCGCGACCTTGGCGGGGTCGTCCCAGTAGGCCGCGCCCAGCTCCTTGCGGTGCCAGCAATAGGCGTCGTCGGCAAACATGGCCTGCCAGTCGTAGCAGCCGGCGTGGCAGACATAGGCCTGGTAGCGGCCGGCCTTCACGTGGCCGTTCATCCACGCGACCATGTAGCCGCCATAGCTGCCGCCGGCGGCGACGATGCGCTTCTCGTCCACCCAGCGCTTTTGCAGCAGCCAGTCGGTGCCGGCTTCAACGTCCTGCAGCTCGTACTCACCCCAGTGGCCGGTGATGCAGTCGCGGAACTCGAAACCGAAGCCCGACGAGCCGTGGTAATTCACGCAGGCGACGACATAGCCTTGCGCCGCGAAGGCCTGGTGGTTCCAGCGCCAGTGCCAGCTGTCGCCGAAGGCCGTGTGCGGACCGCCGTGGATGACCTGCATGACCGGCCACTTCTTCTTCGCATCGAAGCCCGGCGGGTAGATCAGCCACATCTGCACGTCGTCGCCGCGAGCGCCCTTGACGCTGACCTCCTCGTGGCGGCCGAAGCCGTGCGCCGCCAGCCGGGCGTCGTTCAGCGTCTCGATGCGGCGCACGCCGTCCTCGCCCAGCACTGACAGCCGCGGCGGGAACTGCACGCTGTCGTGGTTGATGACGACGAAGTCCGCCGCCAGCGAAAAGCTGCCGACGTGGCCGCCGTGGAAGATGGGCTCGGCCAGCCGTTCACCCAGCATGAACTGCCACAGGTGGCGGCAGCCGCGCTCTTCGGCGGCGAACAGCACGCTCTGGTCGTCTGCCGCCCAGCGCAGCGGCGCGGCCACCTCATGGTCCCAGTCGCCGCTGAACACGGCCCAGCGCCCTTGCTGGTCCAGCACGGCCAACTGCTCCGGCTGGTTGTGGCCCAGCGCCTGGTGGCTGGCCAGAAAGGCCAGGTGGGCGCCGCCATGGCTGTAGCGCGGCGCGGCGAAGTCCCAGTCGGCATCCTGCAGCAGCGTCTTGACCTGGCGTGTCTTCACATCGACCTCGGCGAGCGCGAAGCGGTTGTCCAGCTTCTTCTCGACGGCGGGGTCGTGCGCGAAGACGATGCGGCGGCCGTCGGGTGCGACGTCGAAGCTGTTCGCGTCGGGCTCGGCGCGGTCCAGCTCGTAGGCCGTGCCCTCGAACAGGTCGCGCGCCTTGCCCGTGGCCACGTCCATCACGTGCAGATGCGGCACGCGGCCCATGGGGATGTTGTGGTCCCAGAAGCGGTACAGGGCCTCGTCGGTGACGTAGGCGGTCTCCTTGCGAGCCTTGAAGTCCTTCAACGCCTGGCCCTGAGCGGCGGCCTTGCGGTCGGGCCAGACCCAGGACACGAAGGCGATATGCCGGCCGTCCGGGAACCACTTGAAGGCCTCCACGCCCGTAGGCACCAGGCCGACTCGGCGCGCCTCGCCGCCATCCGGCGGGATCACGTAGAGCTGGGTCTCCTCGTCGCGCGCGCCGGGCTGCTCGCGCTTGGCCGTGAAGGCGATCAGGTCGCCACGCGGGCTCCATTGCGGGTTGCCGTCCTTCTCGCCGGCCTCGGTCAGGCGGCGCGGTTCGCCGCCCAGCGTGGAGAACAGCCACAGGCTGCTCTGCGCCTTGTTGGTCTCCATCGAGTGGCGGGTGACGCTGGCGGTGGCCTGGGCGCCATCGGGGCTGAGGCTGGGTTCGCCGATGCGATCCAAGGCCCAGAGTGAATCGACGTCGAAGGCCTTGGTTTTTTCTTTCATGGTCTCTGTCGGGTCAGTTGCCAGTTCAGGTGGGCCTTGACCTCGGGCCATTCGCCGGCGGTCAGGCTGTACATGACGGTGTCGCGCACCGTGCCGTCGCGGCGCGGCGCATGGTGGCGCAGCACGCCGTCGCGTTTGGCGCCCAGGCGCTCGATGGCGCGCTGCGAGGCGTGATTGAAGTTGTCCGTGCGCCAGCCGACGAGCCGGGCGCCCAGTGTCTCGAAGGCATGCGTCAGCAGCAGCAGCTTGGCCGTCGTGTTGATGGCGCTGCGCTGCACGCGCTGGGCATACCAGGTGTAGCCGATCTCGAGGCGTTCCACGGCCGGCACGATGTCGTGATAGCTGGTCGAACCGAGCACCTCGCCGGTCGCGGCGTCCAGTACCGCGAAGGGCAGGCGGTGGCCGGCGGCCTGGGCCGTCAGCGCCGTCTCGACATAGCCGCGGGTCTCGTCGGGTGTGGGCACGCTGGTGAAGCGCAGATTCCATAGCTCGCCATCCGCTGCCGCGGCCTGCAGGCCGGGGACGTGCTCCAGCATCAGCGGCACCAGGCGGATCGGCCCGGCGGCCAGCGTGACGGGCGTGACCGGCTTCATGCCTTGTCCTTCAACATCAGGCGCCGCGCGAGGAACCGGCCGCCGCCGCAGCCGGCCACGATCAGCACGAGGCCGACGATCTGGCGCACGTTCCAGTCGGGGCTGGCGATGAAGTCGATGCCGAACTGCCGGCCCAGCCACCAGCCGGCGAGGGCGCCGAGCACGAAGCCGATGGCGTCGGCCAAGCCCTCGCGCATCGCGCCGTCGAAGTCTTGCGCCATCAGCGGTTGGTCCGCTGCATGAAGACCAGCTTCTCGAACAGCGTCAGGTCCTGCTCGTTCTTCAGCAGCGCCCCCACCAGCGGCGGGATGCTGACCTTCTCGTCCTTGGACTGCAGCGCGTCCACCGGCACGTCCTCGGCCACCAGCAGCTTGAGCCAGTCGATCAGCTCCGAGGTGCTGGGCTTCTTCTTCAGCCCCGGCAGGTTGCGCACGTCGTAGAAGTTCTTCAGCGCCGCGGCGAGCAGATCTTTCTTCAGCCGGGGGAAGTGCACGTCGACGATCTTCTGCATCGTCGCGGCGTCGGGAAACTTGATGTAGTGGAAGAAGCAGCGGCGCAGGAAGGCGTCGGGCAGCTCCTTTTCATTGTTGGAGGTGATGAAGACGAGGGGCCGGTGCCTGGCCTTGATGAGTTGCCGCGTCTCGTAGACGTAGAACTCCATGCGGTCGATCTCGCGCAGCAGGTCGTTCGGGAACTCGATGTCGGCCTTGTCGATCTCGTCGATCAGCAGCACGACCGGCTCATCGGCCTCGAAGGCCTGCCAGAGCACGCCCTTGACGATGTAGTTCTCGATGTGGCGCACGCGGTCGCTGCCCTCGATGCCCGCGAGCTGCGAGTCGCGCAGCCGGCTGACGGCGTCGTACTCGTACAGCCCCTGCTGCGCCTTGGTCGTGCTCTTGATGTGCCATTGCAGCAGCGGCATGCCCAGGGCCGTGGCCACTTCCTCGGCCAGCATGGTCTTGCCGGTGCCGGGCTCGCCCTTGATCAGCAGCGGCCGCTGCAGCTTGGCGGCAGCGTTCACGGCGAGCATCAGGTCGGCCGTGGCCACGTACTGGTCGGAGCCTTGGAATTTCATAGGGAGAACAGGGGGTTGGCAGGGTGCCGGACCAGTATAGGTGGCCCCCTATAATCGCCGCCGCTCAGAACACGACACCTCCCGGGACCATGAAAAAACTGCTGCAGATCTCGCTCGCCCTGGCCACTGCCCTTGCCGCTCATGCTGCACAGGCCCAGGATGTGAAGGCCGGTGAGAAGAAGGTCGCGATGTGCATTGGCTGCCATGGCATCGTCGGCTACCAGGCCAGCTTCCCCGAGATCCACAAGGTGCCGATGATCGCGGGCCAGAACGCCAAGTACATCGTCTCGGCGCTGACCGCCTACGCCAAGGGCGACCGCAAGCACCCGACGATGCGTGGCATCGCCGGCTCGCTGAGCGAGCAGGACATGGCCGACGTCGCCGCGTTCTACGAGCAGCAGGCCAAGCTGCCCGCCGTGCCCGAAGCCATCCCCGCTGCGCCGGCCAATGTGGCCGAGCTGCTGACCAAGGGCGCCTGCGTGTCCTGCCATGGCGCCAACTTCAGCAAGCCCATCGACCCGAGCTACCCCAAGCTGGCCGGCCAGCATGCCGACTACCTGACCGTCGCGCTGAAGGCCTACAAGACCGAGCACAACAACAGCGTCGGCCGCAGCAACGGCGTCATGGCCGGCCAGGTCAAGCAGTTCAGCAATGCCGAGCTGAAGGCCATCGCTGCCTACATCAGCACGCTGCCGACTGAGCTGGCCACCGTGCCGCAGAGCAAGTTCCGCTGAGCGGCGGCCGCGCCAGGTCGACAAGCCGCCTTCGGGCGGCTTTTTGCTGCCCGCCGCAAAAGCGTGCAGGGCTGCACGTTCATGCCGGGGCCTGCGAGCCGACGGACGCGGATACTCGACGCGTCAGAGACTGCGCTGTCATGTTGAAGAAGATCTCGACCAACGAGGTGAGGCTGGGCATGTATCTCCAAGCGATGGAAGGGGCCTGGCTGTCCCATCCGTTTTGGAAGACCAAGTTCGTTCTGACCGACCCGGCCGACCTGGTGGCCTTGAAGGCCAGCGGCGTTCCCGCGGTCTGGATCGACGACAGCAAGGGTGGCGACGCGGTAGCCGCCGCCGCGCCGCCGGCTGTCGTCGCGGTGCCGCCGGCTGTCGTCGCGCCGCCGCCGCCGCCGCTGGCGGCCCCCGCGCCCGTGCCGCGCGCCCGCATGGAAGACGAGCTGGACCGGGCCGCCCAGGTGCTGGGCCGGGCCAAGGTGGCCGTCATCGCGCTGTTCGGCGAGGCACGCCTGGGCAAGGCCATCGACAGCGAGGTCTGCCTGCCCATCGTCGACGAGGTCACGTCCTCGCTGGCTCGCAACCCGTCCGCCTTCGTCAGCCTCGCGCGGCTCAAGACGCGGGACGACTACACCTACATGCACTCGGTCGCCGTCTGCGGCCTGATGGTGGCCCTGGGCCGCCACATGGGCCTGGGCGATGCCGAGGTGCGCGAGGCTGGCCTGGCCGGCCTGCTGCACGACGTCGGCAAGATGCAGATGCCGCTGGAGGTGCTGAACAAGCCCGGCGCCTTGACCGACGCCGAGTTCAACGTCATGCGCAGCCACCCCGAGCGCGGCTTCGATCTGCTCAAGGACGGCGCCAAGGTGCCGGCCACGGCGCTGGATGTCTGCCTGCACCACCACGAGAAGATCGACGGCAGCGGCTACCCGCATAAGCTGGCGGGTGACCAGATCAGCCTGTTCGCGCGCATGGGCGCGGTCTGTGACGTCTACGACGCGATCACCTCCACGCGGCCCTACAAGAACGCCTGGGACCCGGCCGGCTCGCTGCAGCGCATGTCGCAGTGGAAGGGCCAGTTCGATCCGGGCATCTTCCAGGCCTTCGTGAAGAGCGTGGGCATCTACCCCACGGGCACGCTGGTGCGCCTGCAGTCGGGCCGGCTCGCGGTCGTCGTCGACCAGAACCCGGCCTCCCTGGTCGCGCCGCGCGTCAAGGTCTTCTATTCGACCAAGTCCGGCATGCCCATCCCCTTGCAGCTGATCGACCTGTCGGCCGCCGGCACGACGGACCGCATCGCCGGCCGCGAGCCGCCCGAGAACTGGAATTTCAGCCATCTCGAAGAGCTCTGGAACCCCAACGCCAGGCGGTGATTTGAGGGCCCTCCTAAACTGCACGGTCCATGCAGTTGGGAGATCGAAGATGAAGCGATGGATGGGCGTGGCGCTGCTGGCCCTGGCCTGTGGCGCGTCGGCGCAGACGCTGCGCTGGGCCGGCCAGGGCGACCCGCAGACCATGGACCCGCACTCGCAGAACGAGAGCCTGACCAACGTCGTCAATGGCCAGATCTACGAGCGCCTGACCAGCCGCAACGCCAAGCTGGGGCTGGTGCCGGGTCTCGCCACCGAATGGACGCAGACCGGCCCGCTGAGCTGGCGCTTCAAGCTGCGCCCGGGCGTCAAGTTCCACGACGGCACGCCGCTGACCGCCGACGACGTCGTCTTCTCGGTGCAGCGCGCCAAGGAGCCCACCTCGCAGATCGCCGTCTGGGCCGATGCCGTCGGCACGCCCAAACGCGTCGACGACCTGACGGTGGATTTCCGGCTGAGCACCTTCGACCCCATCTTCCTGCAGCACATCGACCAGCTCTGGATCATGAGCCGCAAGTGGTGCGAGGCCCACCACGTGACCAAGCCGCTGGACTTCAAGAACAAGGAGGAGAGCTTCGCCGCGCTGAACGCCAACGGCACCGGCCCTTACATGCTGGCCAGCCGCCAGCCTGGCATCAAGACCGTGCTCAAGCGCAACCCGAACTGGTGGAACAAGTTCGACGGCAACGTGCAGGAGGTCGTGTTCACGCCGATTGCCAGCGACGCCACGCGCCTGGCCGCGCTGGTCTCCGGCGAGATCGACTTCGTGCACGACCTGGCGCCGCGCGACATGGCCCGCCTGCGCAACACGGCAGGCATCAAGGTCATCGACGGGCCGGAGAACCGCCTGGTCTTCATCGGCATGGACCAGGCCCGCGACAAGCTGCTCTACGGCCAGGTGCCGGGCAACAAGAATCCCTTCAAGGACGTGCGCGTGCGCCGCGCGCTGTATCAGGCCATCGACATCGAGACGCTGAAGACCAAGCTGATGAGCGGCCTGTCCATCCCCACCGGCGGGCTGACGCCGTCCGGCAACGCCTCCTTCGACGACCCGGCGCTGCAGACGCGTCTGCCCTACGACCTGGCCGCCGCGCGCAAGCTGATGGCCGACGCCGGCTTTGCCGACGGCTTCGAGGTGACGCTGGACTGCCCGAACAACCGCTACATCAACGACGAGCAGATCTGCTCGGCGCTGGCCGCGATGTGGGCGCAGCTGAAGATCAAGGTCAAGGTCAACGCAATGCCGCGCGTGATCTATTTCCCCAAGCTCGAGAAGCTGGACACCAGCCTCTACATGTATGGCTGGGGCGGCTCGGTGACCGATGCCGAGACCATCCTGACGCCGCTGTACCGCAACCGCGGCGACAAGGGCGTGGGCAACTACAACTACGGCAACTTCCGAAACGACAAGGCCGACGCGCTGGCCGCGCAGAGCAGTGTCGAGCCCGACCCGAAGAAGCGCGAGGCGCTGATCCGCGGCGCGCTGACCGAGCTGCGCGAGCAGGTCAACGTGATCCCGCTGCACCGCCAGGTCATTCCCTGGGCGGCGCGGACCAATGTCACGCCCGTGCACCGGCCGGACAACTGGCTGGAACTGGCCTGGGTGCAGATCAGCCGCTGATTCCGGCCCTTTTACGGCCCACCGCCAGTGGGCCGGTCGCGGCACACTGGCCCGAGCCCAGACCCACGCCCGCGCCATGCTGTACCGCTTCGCTGCCCTTGCCCTGACCCTGTTGCTCACCGCCTGCGGAGGCGGCGGGGGCGGCGGCTCCAGTCCGCCCGTGCTCGACACGCCGCCGACGCTGCGCGGCATTGCCGCCACTGGCGCGCCCCTCGTCAACGCGCAGGTCAGCGTCGTCGACGGACAGGGCAAGGCCGTCGGCACGGCGACGACACATGCGGCCGACGGCAGCTACAGCCTGACGCTCTCCGTCAACAACCCCGCGGCCCCCCTGTTCATCCAGGCGCGCGGCATGGACGCCAGCGGCAGCATGCAGGTGCTGCACTCCACGGTGCCGGCCATCAGCGCCGCCATGGTCGGCCACGTCACGCCGCTGACCAATGCCGTCGTCGCGCTGGCCCTGGGCACCGAGCCCGCGCCGGTGTTCGCGGCCGCGGCCACCAGCGCCAGCCAGCTGACGCAGATGGCCAGCGCCACCTCGGCCGCCAGCGATTTCCTGAAGACCCTGGTCAAGACCCAGCTGACCGACCTGAAGTTCACCGACCCCAAGACGCTGGACCTGCTGGCCGACGCGAACTTTGCCGCCAACAAGGGCGCGCACGATCTGCTGATCGAGAGCGTGCGCATTGACCTCGCGCGCTCCCGCCTCAACGTGCCGGTGCTGCAGCTCGCCAACAAGTTCATCGCCGGCATGAACGCCGAGGTCGTCGTCGAGCTGCCCATGGCGCAGGCTGAGCTGCTCAAGGCCGCCGGCACGCCGGCCAATGCGGTCACGTCGACGCTGAAGGCGGCCACCAGCGCGACGACGCTGCTGGGCAACCTACCTTCGCTGGACGACCTGGGCGCCGCGCTGAACCAGCTCATCGCCCAGGGCAAGGACGTCAGCACCATCCTGACCAATGCCCTCGTCACCGGCTACGACAAGCACAACGGCCGCGTGAAGACCGACCTCGCCGCCATCCTGTCCGTCGACACGACGGCCAACCGCCAGTTCGGGCGCTTCCAACTGCTGGGCTGTGCCGACGACGCGCCGGCCGCCGGCAACTGCGCCAAGGTGCTGGTCGGCGCCGTCATCAGCGACTCGACAGGCACCGTCGTCGACCTCTTCAGCGACGCCGTCAGCTACAACAAGGCCGCGACGACGACCAACAAGTGGAACCTGATCGGCAACGGCAAGAAGCTCGCCGTTGCCGTCTACCCGCTGGCTTTCACGGCGCTGAATGCCGACGGCTCGGCCGACACGGCGCTGTCGCCCAACCCCGGCATCGGCCTGCAGGTCGAGATCCAGGCGCAGACGCCCGACCCCATTCCCGTCAATCCGCCCATCCCGCTGCTGAGTTCGGCCACGCTGCAGCTGCCCGGCGGCTTCAGCATCCCCTTCGGCTACTGCAGC
The DNA here is from genome assembly GCA_019509985.1 of Burkholderiales bacterium. Classification (GTDB taxonomy): domain Bacteria; phylum Pseudomonadota; class Gammaproteobacteria; order Burkholderiales; family Burkholderiaceae_C; genus Pelomonas. The sequence goes on from JAEKLF010000035.1 coordinate 64,977, forward strand.
CGGCCCTTCCTGTGCGTGTCGTCCACGACGGGCGCAACCAGCCTGATCCCGACCGGCGGTGTCGGCGACCTCGCCATCCAGCGCGCGGCCGTCGGCTGGATCGGCACCGCCGACAGCGTGCGCGGCGCCAAGTACCCGATCACCTACACGATCTCCGGCACGGCCGAGACGCGCAACGCCTACCTGCGCGCCGACGTGCTGGGCGACCCGGCCGCCGCACGCTTCGTTGCGCTGGATGGCCTGACCACCAACCTGCCGCTGCGCGCCGTCGATCTGCAGGCCGGCACGCTCGCGCTGGACTGGCACAGCTGGGCCGCCGCCAATCCCGACCTGCGCCTCATCGAGGTCAAGCGCGTTTTCACGCCCACCGCCGGCGGTGCGCCGACCGTGCTCGGCACGACGGTGCCGCTGCCGCCCAGGACGACGCTGGCGACCCTGGGCGCGGCGTTCACGCCTACGGGCACGGTCAAGTCCGAGCTGTGGCTGCAGGCCATGGATTCGCAGGGCCGGCGCTTTCACACGCGCTACACCGGCAGCCCCTGAACGACGCGGGGCCTAGCAACCGTCGCCGCGTTTGTGAGCCAGGAGCAGGTGCAGCTGCGTGAAGTCGATGGGCTTCATCAGGTGGAAGTCGAAGTCGCCCAGCTCGACGCTTTTCAGTGCGCCGGTGACGGCAACGATGACCATCTCGGCGCCGAAGCGCTCGCGCAGCGCCCGGGCGAGTTGATGGCCGTCGACGCGGGGCATGAAGATGTCGATCAACGCGAAGTCGGGCGCGAAGGTCTCGGCAAGCTTGAGCGCGTCCTCCCCGCTGGTCGCGTACTGCACTGTGCGGCCGTCGAACTGCAGGCTGAAGGCCAGCGACTCGGCCGCGTCCAGTTGATCGTCAACGACGAGCACCTTCAAGTGGGGCGCGCTGGAGTCGGCCTGTGGCATGGATTGGGCCGGAGAGCGTCGACGCTTGAGGATGATCAGGCAGGCTGCGTGGCGTCCAGCGCGGCCTCGATGGCGAGCGCGAGATCGTGCTGGCCGAAAGGCTTGGCCAGCTTGATGACAGCCGGCGGCAGCGGCGTGCTGGACTCCATCTCCGCGTAGCCCGTCGCGACGATGGTGGCCAGCGTCGGGCGCGTGCTCTTCACGACCGCGAGCAGCTCGGTGCCCGTCATGCCGGGCATGGCCTGGTCGGTGATGACCAGGTCGTAGTCGCCACCGGTGCGCAGCCGCGCCAGCGCGTCCAGCGCCTTGCCGGCCGGGGTGACGCGATGGCCCAGGTCGGCCAGCACGGCTGCGGTGCTGTCCAGCACCAGCGGGTCGTCGTCCACCAGCAGGATGTGCAGCGAGCGGGGAAGGCCGCTCGCGGCGGCGGCAGGCGGCGGTTCGGTGACCGCTGCCGCGTTGGGTGCCACCGATGCGGCGGGCAGCCACAGTTCGGCCTCGGTGCCCTGGCCGACGCTGCTGCGCAGCAGGAACTGGCCGCCGGACTGCGAGGCCAGGCCGTCGACCATCGAGAGCCCCAGCCCCGTGCCCTTGCCGACGCCCTTGGTCGTGAAGAAGGGCTCCGTGGCCCGCGCCAGCGTGGCCGCGTCCATGCCCGGGCCTGTGTCGATGACGCTGAGCTTGAGGTATCTGCCCGGCGGCAGCTTGGCGGTGGCGCCGAGCAACTCAGCCTCCGCCAAGGCGACCGTGATCCGCCCGCCGTCCTGCATCGCGTCGCGCGCGTTGACGGCCAGGTTGAGCAGCGCGAGTTCGAGCTGGTTCTGGTCGACCAGCGCCAGCGGCAGCCCCGGCGGAAGATCGAGCGCGATGATGTTGGCCGGGCCCAGCGTGCGCTGCAGCAGGTCGAGCATGCCTTGCACGAGCTCGACAAGATCGGTGGGTTCGGGCTTGAGATCCTGGCGGCGCGCGAAGGCCAGCATGCGCTGGGTCAGCGAGGCGCCGCGGCGCGTGGCGTTCAGCGCGTTCTGCACCACCTTGGCCGTGAGCAGATCGTTGGCATCGAGCTTGCGCTCGATCAGCTGCAGGCTGGACAGGATCACCATCAGCACGTTGTTGAAGTCGTGGGCGACGCCGCCCGTCAGCTGGCCGATGGCCTCGAGCTTCTGGGACTGGAAGAGCGACTCGCGCGCGGCGTCCAGTTCCCTCTGGGCTGCCATCTTCTCGGTGACGTCGCGCGTGATCTTGGCGAAGCCGATCGGCTGGCCGTCGTCGTCGCGGACCGGGTCGAGCACGACGCTGGCCCAGAAGCTGGACCCGTCCTTGCGGATGCGCCAGCCCTCGCTCTCGAACTTGCCGTTCTCCAGCGCCAGCCGCATGGCCCGTGCCGGCTCGCCGCGTTGCCGGTCTTCCTCGCGGTAGAAGGTCTCGAAGTGGCGGCCGATGATCTCCGCTGGCTCGTAGCCCTTGATGCGCTGGGCACCTGCATTCCAGCTGACCACGTGGCCGTCGAGGTCGATCAGATAGATCGCGTAGTCGATGACGCCCTGCACCAGCAGCCGGAACTGCTCCTGGCTGCGGCGCAGCGCGGCCTCGGCGGCGCGGCGTTCCGTGAGGTCGCGTGTGACCTTGGCATAGCCGATCACCCGGCCGTCGCTGCCGCGGATCGGGTCGATGACGACATGGGCCCAGAAGCGCGTACCGTCCTTGCGCACGCGCCAGCCTTCGGTTTCGAACTGCTTCGTGGCCGCCTGGGCCAGTGCCCGTGCCGGCAGGCCCGAGGCCCGGTCCTGCGGTGTGTAGAACTCGGAGAAGTGCCGGCCGATGATCTCGTGCGCGGCATAGCCCTTGAAACGCTCCGCGCCTGTGTTCCAGCTCGTCACGATGCCATCGGTGTCCAGCATGTAGATGGCGTAATCGGTGACGGCATCGACGAGCAGCCGGTAGCGCTGGTCCACGGGGACGGCGGCGACCGATTGCGGCAGTTCGGCGGGAGGCAGGGGCAGCATGTCGTCGGAGTGTCGTGGCGGCACACGGCAAGCCGCGTGCCAGTGGGGAGAGGGAAGGCCGCTCAGCCCTGACAACCTGCCGGAGCAGCCGCGCGAGGCCCGCAGTATCTGCCGCCGCCGCTCCGGAAGCGAAGGCTCTCGCCGCCGCGGGTGTCAGAGGCCCAGGCCGGCCCCCGCGCCCAGCAGCGTCGCGATGCCCAATGCCGCAAAGATCGCCGCGGCGATCATGTGCACCAGCTTCATGGGAATCTTCGCCGCCAGCTTGTCGCCGATGAACACGGCGGGCACGTCGGCGATCAGCATGCCCAGCGTCGTGCCGGCGACCACCAGCAGGGGGTTGGCGTAGTGGGCCGCCATCGCGATCGTCGCGATCTGGGTCTTGTCGCCCATCTCCGCCAAGAAGAAGGTCAGCAGCGTCGCGCCGAACACGCCGAAGCGCTTGGCGATCTGGGTTTCCTCCTCGTCGATCTTGTCGGGAATGAGGGTCCATATGGCCATGCCAATGAAGGACACGCCCAGCACCCAGCGGAGCAGCCCGGGGCTGACGGTCGACGTGATCCATGCGCCCAGGGCGCCCGCAAGCCCGTGGTTCACCAGCGTGGCGCAAAGGATGCCGCCGATGATGGGCCACGGCTTCTTGAAGCGCGCGGCCAGCAGGAAGGCGAGGAGTTGGGTCTTGTCACCGATCTCGGCGAGGGCGACGACGCCGGTGGAGACGAGGAGGGCTTCCATGAAGATGATCCAGACCGGTTCAAGGACGAATGACCACGTCGCTTCCCCGGCCAGTGCGGAGGCGATGTGGTCAAAGGTCTTGCCAAGCCAAGAAACCGCTGGCGCCATGGCCTGCGGGCCAAGTGTGTTGACGTCAGCCTCTTCGAGAGAAGAGCGGCTACTCCCCAGTGACGGGCGGATTATGCCGTCCCGGGTTGCGGCGCGCAGCCGCTTCCCGGCCCCGCCACACGTGAGCGCACTGCTGCTGGCCCGCAAATCGCCTGGGCGGCCGCCCAGGCGATTCACAAGCTGTATCAACCTCTCCCGTCAACCGGATCGGCGCGTTGGCGTTCAAACAAGGCGGACGGGCCATAGCCCGCCGGCCCTTTTGACGGAAGAACCGACCATGACCACGCTGACACTCACCTTCAACGGCCCGCCCAGCCAGGCTCGCAAGGCACTCGGGGGCCTTCTGCAGCGCTACCGGTCGGCCTATTTCGTGGAACGCAGCAGCAACGAATACGCAGTGACCGCTGACGAGGCGACCGCAGCGGAACTCGCGCGACAGCCCCTGTGGTCGAGCCGATTGGCGCAGGCCACGGCGCAGCGATAAGCGTCCCAGCCGAACACCCGTGCGATCGCGCTGGAACTTGCCGCAGACGTTGCGCGGGTCTGCGCCATCAACGCGCCGCGCATCCCCGTGACGACGCTCAGCTCGTGATAGCGACGAACCGTCGATCGGCGCGATAAGACCTATCTCGCCGCCAGCGCCGCGATGCGGCAAACAAGACGGCCTCGAAGGGCCGCCTTAACCGGCGTCCATCAGTTTTTGCGCCTCACCACCAACGCCTCGCTCAGCTTCGGTCCGAAGAATTCCACGAAGGCACGGACCGTCGGCGAGGAACGAGCGCTGCTGGCGTAGAGGGCGAAGACGCCGATGTCGGGCGTCACCAGCCAGTCCTGCAGCACATGACGCAGGCGTCCGGCGGCGATGTCGTCCTGCACCATGAAGGCTGGCAGCACGGTGAAGCCGAGGCCATCGATGGCGGCGCGCAGCAGCACGTCGCCATTGTTGGAGCACACCGGTCCCCGCGTCGCCACGCTGAGGGCCTTGACAGGCGACTCGACATCGGCCGGGCGAAACTGCCAGGGCAACGCCGTCCCGGCCTCGCCGTACTGCAGGCAGGCCAGCCGCGACAGCTGGTCCGGATGCGTGGGCTCACCGACGGCAGCGAGATGCGCCGGAGAAACGATCACCCAGCGCGGCGCGATGGCGATGGGCCGCGCGACGAGGTCGAGATGCTCGGGCAGCTGGGCAATCCGCAGCGTCACGTCCGCGCCCGTCTTGGCCGGGTCGGCGAAGCGGTCGTCGAGGTCAATGCGCAGCTGCACCTCGGGGTAGGCCGCGTGGAAGCCCGCAACCAGCGGCGCGAGATAACGCTGGCCAAAGCTCATCGGGGCATTCACACGCAGGGATCCGCGCGTGGCGCCGCTGAGCCCGCGCAGCTCTCCCAGGGCCTCGTCGAACATCGTCACGATGGCCTCGGCACGGCCGATCAGCGCCTCGCCAGCGCTGGTCAATGTGATGCTGCGGGTGCTGCGCGCGAACAAAGGCGCGCCGACTTCCAACTCCAGCGCGGCGACCTGCTTGGAGACTTGGTCCCTCGTCAGGTTGAGCTTGCGGGCGGCCGCCGAGAAGCCGCCCAGGCGCGCGGCTTCAACGAACACGCGGAGGTGGCTGATGCGATCCATGCCAAGGATTGTCTTCGTATCGGAGACAAAGGGTCGCGGGTGAGCTGGCTTCTCGACAGGGGGTGGCCTGCGAAGAATGCGATCCCAGGCGCTTCGGAGCGCCCTACCCACCTCCCAAGGAACCTACCGTGAACAACCCGAAGCTTGAAGTCCTGACCCCGCAGAATTCGCAACTGATCTTCATCGACCAGCAGCCGCAGATGGCCTTCGGCGTGCAGTCCATCGACCGCCAGACGCTGAAGAACAATGTCGTGGGCCTGGCCAAGGCCGGCAAGGCCTTCGGCATCCCGACGACGATCACGACGGTCGAGACGCTGGGGTTCTCGGGCCCGACCTACCCGGAGCTGCTGGCTGTCTTCCCCGAGGCACCGCTGCTGGAACGCACGTCGATGAACTCCTGGGACGACCAGAAGGTGCGCGACGCCCTCGCGCGCCATGCCGGCCAGGGCCGCAAGAAGATCGTCGTGTCCGGCCTCTGGACGGAGGTCTGCAACCTGAGCTTCGCCCTCTCGGCCATGCACGACACCGACTACGAGATCTACATGGTGGCCGACGCCAGCGGCGGCACGAGCAAGGACGCGCACGACTACGCCATGCAGCGCATGGTGCAGGCCGGCGTGGTGCCCGTCACCTGGCAGCAGGTGCTGCTGGAGTGGCAGCGCGACTGGGCCCGCAAGGACACGTACGACGCGACCATCGGCATCGTGCGCGAGCACAGCGGCGCCTACGGCATGGGCGTCGACTATGCGTACACCATGGTCCACAAGGCGCCCGAGCGCGTGAGCCACGGCCCGGTGCTCGCCGCCCAGCCGGCCGGCCAGTAACCCCGCACGCCCGGAGCACAACGCCATGAAGGTCTATCTCTTATCGCTGGGTGCCGGCCTGCTCGTGGGCGTCATCTACGCGCTGCTGCAGGTGCGCTCGCCCGCGCCACCGGCCATCGCGTTGCTCGGGCTGCTGGGCATGCTGGTGGGCGAGCAACTGATGCCGCTGGCCAAGCGCGCGCTGGCCGGAGAGCCGATCACGCTCGCCTGGTTCCACAGCGAATGCACACCCAAAATCACCGGCGTGGTTGCGCCCCAGGCGCCCGCCGCCCGCACCGACAAGGAGAGTTGAATGCAAGCCGCCGACCTCATCGTGCTGAACGCGCGCATCGAGACCCTGGACCGTGAGCGGCCTCAGGCCGAGGCCCTGGCCGTGCGCGGCGGCCAGTTCGCCGCCGTGGGCGAAGCCGCCGAGGTGATGGCCCTGCGGGGCGACGACACGCGTGTCATCGACGCCCGTGGCAAACGCATCATTCCCGGGCTCATCGACAGCCACATCCACCTGATCCGTGGCGGCCTGAACTTCAATCTCGAGCTGCGCTGGGAGGGGGTGCCCACGCTGGCCGACGCGATGGCCATGCTCAAGGCGCAGGTCGACCGCACACCGGCGCCGCAGTGGGTGCGCGTGGTGGGCGGCTTCAGCGAGCACCAGTTCGCCGAGAAGCGCCTGCCGACGCTCGACGAGATCAACGCCGTGGCGCCGCACACGCCGGTCTTCATCCTGCACCTCTACGACCGCGCCCTGCTGAATGCCGCCGCGCTGCGCGCCGTGGGCTACGACAAGGACACGCCCAACCCGCCCGGCGGCGAGATCCAGCGCGACGGCGCCGGCCGGCCCACCGGCCTGCTGCTGGCCCGCCCCAACGCGGTCATCCTCTACTCGGCGCTGGCCCGCGGCCCCAAGCTCGGCCCGGACGACCAGGTCAACAGCACGCGGCTCTTCATGCGCGAACTCAACCGCCTGGGTGTCACCAGCGTCATCGACGCCGGCGGCGGTTTCCAGAACTACCCCGACGACTACCAGATCATCGACAAGCTCGCCCGCGACAACGAGCTGACCATCCGCATCGCCTACAACCTCTTCACGCAGAGCAAGGGCGCGGAGCTGTCCGACTTCCAGCGCTGGAGCGACATGCTCGCGCCGCTGGCCGGCAGCGAGATGTACCGTCACAACGGTGCCGGCGAGATGCTGGTGTTCAGCGGCGCGGACTTCGAGGACTTCCGCGAGCCGCGCCCCGACCTGCCGCCCGGCATGGAGCCCGACCTGGAGGCCGTCGTGCGGCTGCTGGTGCAAAAGCGCTGGCCCTTCCGCATGCACGCCACCTACGAGGAGACGATCAGCCGCTCGCTGGACGTGTTCGAGAAGGTCAACCGCGAGCTGCCGTTCGATGGCCTGCACTGGTGGTTCGACCATGCCGAGACCGTCAGCCTGCGCTCGATCGACCGCATCAAGGCGCTGGGCGGCGGCATTGCCGTGCAGCACCGCATGGCGTTCCAGGGCGAGTACTTCGTCGCCCGCTACGGCGCCGAGGCCGCCCGGGCCACACCGCCGGTGCGCCGCATGCTCGACGCCGGCCTGCCCGTGGGCGCCGGCACCGATGCCACCCGTGTGGCCTCCTACAACCCCTGGACAAGCCTGGCCTGGCTCGTCACCGGCAAGACGGTGGGCGGCATGCGCATGTACGGCGAGGCCAACCTGCTCGACCGCCACACCGCGCTGCGGCTGTGGACGAGCGCCAACACCTGGTTCAGCCACGACGAAGGCCGCAAGGGCCAGATCAAGACCGGCCAGCTCGCCGATTTCGCGCTGCTGAACCGCGACTATTTCAGCGTGCCCGAGGACGACATCGGCGACCTGTACGCCGAGCTCACCGTCATGGATGGCCGCGTCGTGCACGGCAGCGGCGACTTCTCGGGCGAAGCGCCCCCGTTGCCGCCCGCGTCGCCCGACTGGTCGCCCGTCAACCGCTTCGGCGGCCACTGGCACGCCAACCCGGCCGCGGGCCTGTTCACGCGGCCATCAGGCGCGTCGACACGCAACCTGGCGAGCTGTTGCGTCATGCCCTGTGGCGTGCATGGGCACGCTCATGACCGGGCCTACACCGCCAGCGTGCCGGCCGACGACCGCGGCTTCTGGGGCGCGCTCGGCTGCGCCTGCTGGGCGTTCTGACCATGACGGCCCTGCCAACCTCTTTATCCGCCCCCGTTCGCATGCTGCAGCGCCTCGCGCTGCTCGCCTTGCTCGGGCCCTACCTCATCAGCGGTGTCATCAAGCTGTTCGACTGGGCCGGTGCGCAGGCCGAAGTGGCGGCGCTGACCGGTTTGCCGCCTGGGCCGCTGCTCATGTTCGTCGCGGCCGGCGTCATCCTGCTGCAGCTCGGCGCCAGCCTCTGGCTGCTGTCGGGGCGGCGCGGCGCCTGGCTCGCGGCGGTTGCGCTGGCCGGCTTCACGCTCGCGGCCACCTTCCTCGCCCACACTTGGTGGCAGCTGGCGCCGGGCATGGAGAGGGCGCATGCCTTCAACGGCTTCTGGGAGCACATCGCGTTGGTCGGCGCACTGGGCTTTGCCGGCGTCATCAGCTATCGGGAGCAAAACACATGACGCCGGCAACCGGCAATCGTCGCCGTGCCGCGCTGCTGGCGCTGGCTGCCGCCTACGTGGACACCTGCGGCTTTATCGGCCTGTTCGGTCTGTTCACAGCCCATGTGACCGGCAACTTCGTGCTCATCGGCGCGGAGCTCGTCAGCCACCATGACCAGATCCTGACCAAGCTGCTGGCGCTGCCGGTCTTCGTGGTCAGCGTTCTGTTGACCGCGCAGGCCGAGTTCACGCTGCAGCGGCGTGGCAAGCCGGCGACCGTGCTGCTGCTGCTCGTCGAGGCCCTGCTCATCGCCGCCGCGGCCATCGCCGCGCGCAGCCTGCCTGCGCCTGGCCAGGCCGACGACAGGGTGACCATGGTGCTCGGCTTCACGCTCATCGCCGCCATGGGCGTGCAGAACGCGCTGATGCGCACCAGCCTGGCCGGCCCCGTGCAGACGACGGTGATGACGGGGAACGTGACGCAGACGGCCATCGACCTGTTGGCCCTGGCCACCGGCCGTGCCGATGCGCCGACGCGCACCCGGATCTACAACGCGTGGCCCGCCATCCTGGCATTTGCCGCCGGCTCGGCCCTGGGCGCGGCAGGCTATGCATGGCTCGGCTTCGACAGCCTGTGGCTGGCCGTGGTGCTGGTCGTCGCGGCCGCGCAGGCTGCATTTGTCCGCCCTGAAGAAGCGCCTCACGCGTAGAAGCCGTCGACCTGCAGGCACCCGGTCACCGGCCGGTTCAGGCCAAGTCGAACCACAGCCATCTGGCTTCGGTACGGGGCGACAGCGTCGCCTGTGTCACCGTCGCCATTTGCAGCGCATCCCCACCGCGCAGCTCCAAGGGTTCGGGTTCGCCTTCCACCTCCACCACCAGAATGCCTTCGAGCACCTGGAGCCAGGCATACCGGTCGGCGGCGACGTCATAGGTGCAGTTTTCGCCTGGCTGGCCCGCGACAGCCCAGATGCTCACCGGGGATCTCAATTGCAATGATCCGGGCTGTTCCAGAGGGCTGGCAACGAGGCGCCGGCCCTCCGTCGCCAGCAGCGCCTCCTTGAGCAACTGATAGCGCGGCGGACTGGCGTCGGCGTTCCCGTGCAGCCAGATCTGGAACAGGTGGGCAGGTTCGTGAGCTGCCGGGTTGCGTTCGGAATGCCTGATTCCCGTGCCCGAGCTGATGAGCTGGACATCGCCCGCCCGAAGCCGACCCTCGTTGCCCGCGGAGTCCTTGTGCTCGAGTTCGCCCGACAGCATGAACGTCAGGATCTCGAAGTGCTCATGCGCATGCTCGGCGAAACCTGATCCGCCGGCGACGATGTCTTCGTTGATGACCCGAAGCGCGCGAAATCCCATCCGCGTGGGGTCGTTGAACGAGCCGAACGAGAACGTGTGGTGAGCCTGCAGCCAACCGGTTTTCGTCCACCCGCGAGCCTGCCGGTCGTGAAACGTATCTGCCATGGTGTTCAAGGTTGTGAAGGGCTTGGCATCCAGGCTTTATAGCTGCGTTGCGAGCCTGCGCTGCGGCGAGTTCGAGCGGGGCAGCGTGGTGTGCCTGGCATGACGCTGCAGCGACGTTCGCGGGCGTCGCCGAGCATCGCCGAATTGACCCACCTAAACTTGGGCCCCAGCCGTTCAACCCGTCTGGCGTCTGCTTTGCCGCCAGCATCATCCTGCCGATGCGCTCGTCCCTCCTCGCCATCACCCTGTTGCTTCTGACCGCTTCCGGCGCCGCGCATGCGGCGGATCGCGATGTGCTGTGGAAGATCATCGACACCGGCTGCGTGCCCGGCTCGGCCACCGGCCAGATGCCGCCGCCCTGCACCCGCGTCGAGATGCCGGCTGGCCGCGAGTTCGGCTGGGCCGTCATGAAGGACCGCCGCGGCGTGCTGCAGTACCTGTTGCTGCCAACGGCCCGCATCAGCGGCGTCGAGAGCCCCGAGCTGCTCAAGCCCGGCACGCCCAACTTCTTCGCGCAGGCCTGGCAGGCGCGCGATCTGCTGGACCAGCTCAACGGCCGCCCGCTGCCGCGCGACGCGCTGTCCCTCACGCTGAACCCGGTGCGCCGGCGCACCCAGGACCAGTTCCACATCCACATTTCCTGCGTCCGCCCCGAGCTGCAAGCCCGGCTGCAAGCGGCCGAGGCTGACATCGCGTCGGAGTGGTCGCCGCTGGCCGGTGGCTGGCGCAACCACAGCTGGCTGGTGCGTCGGGTGGACGGCGACCGGCTGGACAGCGTCAACCCCATCGTCGACGTCGCGACTCACATGCCGGGTGCGCTCGACGACATGGGCGCCGTCGGCGTGGGCGTCGTCGCCATGACTTTCAAGGACGGCCGTCCGGGATTCGTGCTGATGGCCACGCATCGCGATGACGCCGATGCCACCAGCGGCCTGACCGAGCACGATATCCAGGATCACGACTGCGCCGTTGTGAAGGCCGCGGCGCCGGCGCCCGCTGCGCAGGCCTTGCCGGCCACGCAGTAGCAGGAACGAAGGCGTCCCTCGCGCCTTGCGCGCGATCCGCATAACCGTCCGCGTTTTGCCTCGTTTGCGGCGGCGCACGCGAGCCCTAAGCTTGCTCGGTTTTCGCACGAGAGCCGACATGAGCCCATCCGTCCTCGAAGCGCCTGGGGCGCAGACCCGCGTCGAGATCCATCCGCTGCCCGGCAGCTTTGCCGCCGAGGTGGTGGGGCTGGATCTGAGCCGGCCGCTGGCGGATGACGACTTCCGCCGCATCCACCGTGCGCACCTCGACCACCACGTGCTCGTCTTCCGCGACCAGCGCATCACGCCCGAGCAGCAGGTCGCCTTCAGCCGGCGCTTCGGTGAGTTGCAGATTCACGTGCTGCATCAGTTCCACCTGAAGGGCCATCCGGAGATCCTCATCGTCTCCAACATCGTCGAGAACGGCCAGCCGGTGGGCCTCGGCGACGCGGGCCACTTCTGGCACTCGGACCTCTCGTACAAGGAGGTGCCGAGCCTGGGCTCCATGCTGCTCGCGCAGGAGCTGCCGGAGGAGGGCGGCGACACCCTGTTCGCCGACCAGCATGCGGCCTGGATCGCATTGCCGCCGGCGCTCAAGCAGCGCGTGCGCGGCTTGCGCGCCGAACACTCGTACCTGGCCAGGTACGAAGAACTGCGCGAGCGCAGCCCCTGGCGGCCCAAGCTCAGCGACGAGCAGGTCGCGCAGGTCGTGCCGGTCGTGCAGCCGGTCGTGCGCACCCACCCGGAAACCGCGCGGCTGGGCCTCTTCGTCAGCGAACACTTCACGACCCGCATCGTCGGCCTGCCCGATGACGAGAGCCGCACACTGCTGGCCGAACTGTTCGCCTATGGCACGCGGCCGGAACTGCAGTACCGCCACCACTGGCAGCCGCACGACATGGTGTTCTGGGACAACCGCTCCGTCACCCACCTGGCCGCCGGCTGCCCCGAGCACATGCGCCGCCGTCTGCACCGCACGACGATCGAAGGCGACAGGCCCTACTGAAGTCGCTCAGGGCCGTGCATCGGCCTGTTCAGCTGCCGGAGTTCGGGTACGCTGAAGCGCTACTCTGCCGCGCGCCTGGACGCGGCAACCATCGAGCAGACCCCCGAATCCATGCGCGCGCTTCGACACCTCCCGCTGGCACTGACCGCGCTGCGCGCGCTGCTGGCGCCCGTCATGGTGCTGCTGGCCGTCGCGGGGCCCAGCCGTGCGGCGTTCGGCGTCTGCCTGGTGGTGGCCTTCCTGTCGGACGTCTTCGACGGCATCCTGGCCCGCCGGCTCGGCATCGCGACGCCCAAGCTGCGCCGCCTCGACAGCATCGCCGACTCGCTGTTCTACGTCGCGGCGCTCTTCGCCGCCTGGCATCTGCAGCGCGAGGCACTCCTCGAGCATCGAGCGGCCCTGATTCTGTTGGTGGTGCTTGAAATCTCCCGCTACGCGTTCGACCTGCGCAAGTTCGGCCGCGAGGCGAGCTATCACATGTGGTCGTCCAAGCTCTGGGGGCTGGCGCTGTTCGCGGGCTTCTTCTCGCTGCTCGCGCTGGGTCGATCCGGCTGGCCCGTCACGGCGGCGGTCTGGCTCGGCATCGTTGCCGACCTGGAGGGGCTGGCCATCTCCGTCGTGTTGACACGCTGGGCGAACGATGTGCCGAGCATCGTGCACGCCTGTCGGCTGCGTGATTCCGGGCGCGGTTGAGCATTCGGTCGTGAGCAGCCGACCGCGACGGTCGCTGAAGGCTGGCCTTCACTGCGCCTCCTGGGGATAGCGCACCTTGAGGTCATCGATCAGCCAACGGGCTGCCGGCCCTGGCGGCTCCGATGCCCGGTGGAATGCGGCCATCGTGAGTGAGGAGCCCTTGGGCACCATGTCCTCGACATCGATCGACACGAGCGTGCCGTCGGCAAGGTCGCGGCTCACCATGTGTTGCGGCATGTTGCCCCAGCCGACGCCGTCCCGCAGGAAGGCATGCTTGGTGGAGAGGTCCGCCAAGCGCCAGGTCAACGCCGATTTCACCCCGTAGTCGTGGCCCGCGCTCAGGTCGGAGCGATCGGTGAGCACCAGTTGCACGTGCTTGGCCAGCGCCGCTTTCGGGATGCGGCGCTTGAAACCCGCCAGCGGATGGTCCGGCGCGGCGACCGTGACCAGCGACAGCGGGCCGATGCCCTCGCTGGCGAGCGAAGGAAATTCGATGGGCAGTGGCGCCAGGATTCCCAAGCTGCAGCGGCCATCGACCACGGGCTGATAGGCCGCGCCCAGGCCCTCGACGAACACGCGCAGCGGGGTGAGCGGGAATCGGCTGGCAAATGCTTTCGCGGCGGCGCTGAACACGGCGGTCGGGAAGAACACGTCGACCACGACCGAGAGTTCCGCCTCCAGCCCTGCCGACATCAGCCTGGCGCGCGCCTTGAGCGTGTCGACACCCGAGACGATGCTGCGGGCATCCGCCAGCACGAGGACGCCTTCGGGTGTGAGCTTCGGGTATCGGCCGGACCGGTCGAAGAGCACGACGCCGATCTGCGCTTCCAGACTGCTGACCCAGGTGCTGACGGCGGACTGCACGCGGTTCAGCCTTCGCGCCGCCGCCGAGAAGCTGCCCTCATCGACGGCCGCGACAAAGCTGCGCAGTTGATCGAGCGACAAACCGTCCAGCATTCAAGCTCCTTTCATCTGTGAACGAGATGGTTTGCATCTCAATATACCGGCTTCTCAGATAGTCATGGCCGCTTCAAGATTCAGCCCGTGACCACAGAACCGCTGGCCCGAACGCGACTGCGAGGGGTCAGCCTCCTCCGAAGCCCCCCCCTCGAAGCCAAGCCATGCAACTCCTTCATCTCGACTCCAGCGTCCTCGGCGCCGCGTCGGTCAGCCGTCAGCTGTCCGCTGGCATCGTCGCGCGTCAGCAGGCCCTGCACCCTGGCCTGCGCGTCGTCGTCCGCGATCTTGCGGCCGACCCGGCCCTGCATCTGTCTGGCGCTCACGTGGCCGCCTTTCAGGGCGTGCCGAGCGATGACGCCACCATCACGGCGGACCTGCTCAAAGGCAATGCCTACATGGACGAGCTTTTCGCTGCCGACATCCTCGTCATCGGGGCGCCTATGTACAACCTCACCGTCCCGACGCCGCTCAAGGCGTGGATCGACCGGGTCGCGGTCGCGGGCAAGACCTTTCGCTACACCGCCAGCGGGCCGGAAGGCTTGCTTCAGGGCAAGAAGGCCTTCATCGCCTCGGCGCGTGGCGGCGTGTATTCGGCCGGCAGCCCGGCGGCTGCACTGGAGCACCAAGAGAACTACCTGACCGGGGTACTGGCCCTCCTTGGCGTGGCGGACGTGACGGTCATCCGCGCCGAAGGCCTTGCCCTGGGCGCTCAGGCGAAGGACGCCGCCGTCTCGCAGGCGCTCGCCGACATCGCGGCTCTCCCGGCGTGAGCCGCAGACCGTTCAACCTCAAGGAACACTCATGAACCGACTGAATGGAAAGACCGCCGTGATCACCGGTGGCGCGACCGGCATCGGCCGCGCCGCGGCGAAGCGCTTCGTCGAGGAAGGCGCTTTCGTCTTCATCTTCGGCCGCCGGCAGCACGCGCTGGCCGCCGCGCTGGCCGAACTCGGGCCCAACGCCCGCGCGGTGAAGGGCTCGGTGTCCGATCCGGCCGATCTCGACCGGCTCTATGCGGCGGTGAGGGCAGAGCGCGGAAGCCTCGACATCGTCTTCGCCAATGCCGGGGCAGGAAGCCAGCTCGCGCTCGGCAAGATCACCGCCGGGCACATCGACGAAACCTTCGACACCAATGTGAAGGGCACGATCTTCACGGTCCAGAAGGCGCTGCCACTGATGGGCAAGGGCGGTTCGATCATCCTCACCGGATCGAGCGCCGGCACCACGGGCGCCCCGGCGATGAGTGCCTACAGCGCGAGCAAGGCGGCCGTGCGCAACCTGGCGCGGAGCTGGGCGGAGGATCTGAAAGGCACCGGCATCCGGGTCAACGTCCTGTCGCCTGGAGCGACTGCGACCGAACTCGCGAAGGAAGCGCTGGGCGAGGAGGGCCAGAAGGTCTTCGCCGCGATGACGCCGCTTCAGCGCATGGCCGATCCGGCGGAGATCGGGGCGGTGGCCGCCTTTCTTGCGTCGTCGGACAGCAGCTTCATGACCGCCAGCGAGGTCGCCGTCGACGGCGGCCTGGCGCAACTCTGACCCGCCACGCCCGGCCGGTTCCTTCCACATCCGGAGCCGGTCAGGCGTGCTGAATCCAAGGAGAACACATGCGATACGCAATCATCGGCTTCGGCAACATCGGCCAGGCTCTGGCCAAGGCGTTTGCCCGAAGCGGCATCGACGTTGCCGTGGCAACCACGCGCGACCCGGGAAGTTTTGCAGCCGATGCGGCCGCGATCGGACCCACGGTCATCCCCAGGACGCTGGCGGAAGCGGTCAAGGCGGACATCGTCTTCCTGGCGGTCCGTTTCGAGTCGCACCGGGACGTCGCGAAGGCCCTTGCGACGTGGCAAGGGAAGACGATCGTCGACGTGACCAATGCCTACGGCGTGCCTCCAGAGGAGTTGGGAGGGCTACCTTCGTCCAAAGCCGTCGCTCAGGCCTTCACCGGCGCCAGACTGGTCAAGGGATTCAACCATTTGGGCGCCGCCGTCCTTGGCCAGGATCCGGCTGTACATGGTGGCAGGAGGGTCGTGTTCCTCGCGAGCGACGATGGCGACGCAGCGGCGGAGATTGCTGCCCTTGCGGAAAAGCTCGGTTTCTCGCCGATCAGGCTGGGCGCGCTTTCGGAAGGTGGATTGCTTGTGCAGGCGCGCGGAAACAGCTGGGGTGCGTTGATCTTCAAGGACTTGGTCAAGTTCGACGAAAGAAGCTGATTGCAAGTCTCGATGCGATCCGGCCCGGTGGACACCGCCCAGCTGCGCGAGGCGCACTGCCCTCCCGGGGCGCTGCAGGCTCAGCGGGAATTGAAGGGGAGGGCCGCAGCGCGGGTCACGTTGCGCATGCTGAAGATGCCTGCCCCGGTGGGTTCACAAGCTGGCGAGTCATTTGCCGGGGCGGCCCGGCGTCGCGCAGGCTCGGTGAGCAGGATGGTGACGAGACCCAAGGCGGCGCCCGCGGGCACATCCAGCACGTGATGCTGATAGGTGGTCAACACCGATACGGCGATCAACGCAAACCAACTGTGCAGGACCCCGGCCCGCCAGCCGCGCAGGCCTGGCGCGAAGCGCGCCCACATCAAGACGAGCACCCCGATGTGCAGCGAGGGTGCGCGGTTGTAGGGCATGTCGCAGTGGCCGAGCAGATTGAACATGAAGCCGATCGGGCCTTCGGTCAATGGCCGTTCGAAGGTGAAGCGCAGCGGGAAAGCGGCATAGCAAAGCACCGACACGATCAGCACGATGAAGAGTCGCAGAACGTGGCGCCGCAGCCGCGCCTCATCGGGGTCGACGAAGAAGGACCACGCGAAAAAAACGCAGATCGACAGATAGGGCACGACGCTCCAGCCCACAAAGGGAATGGCACGCTCCCATTCGAATACGCCTGTGCCGACATCGGCCCGCAGGCTGGTCAGTCGGTTTGACAGCGTGTACAGCGCGACATAGGCCGCCGACGTGACAGCCATGCAGGGCAGGGGCCGCCAGCGCGGCTGAGCAAGCTGGGCAAGCTGGGCATGCTTGCCCTCGTGCCCGTGGCTGGTATCGATCATCGTGGTCTCCGTGCCGGGTGCCGCCACCCGCTTCTCCTTGATTACGAGAAGGCAGACACGATGTGGACAGCGGCGGTATTCGTCACGCTGCGCCGGCCGGCAACCGGTTCGCGGCGCCGCTGCCGAGCCCTACAGCGAAGCAACGAACGCAAAGACGGCCTTTTGCTCGTCTTCGTCGAGTTCAAAGAACCGCCTCCTGACGATTTCGCCTTCGCCGCCGTGTTCCAGCACGGCGTCGCGCAGACTGGCCGCGCGGCCATCGTGCAGGTATCGGTCGCGCAGCCGCGTGCCGATCAGCGGCGTCGTCCGCCATTCGGCGCCGCTTGCCTGGCCCTGCGTGATCTTGTCGTCGAGCGCCGAACCCATGTCGTGCAGCAGCAGGTCGGAATAGAGCGGCACATCGCCGTTGATGCCGCGCAGGCTGGGCACGTGGCATTTGGCGCAGCCGACTGCGTTGAACAGCCGGGCGCCCTGGCCTGACGGGATGCTGCTCGCAGCAGCCGATGGCACGACGGCGCTCGTGCCCTGGTTCGCCCGCACCAGCACGTAGGCAACAGCGGCAGACGTCAACAGCGCGAAGATGCCGGCCGCGACCAATCGCAGGCCGCCGCTGCCGACCAAGGGCTTCAGCGGCGTGGTGAGACCCAGCGCGATCATCACCATCAGGAACAGGAACTGGTCGCCCTGGAGGATGGTTGCGCGGACCTGGGGATGCACCGTCACGACCGAGTTGAACAACAGCACCGCCAGGAAGGCCAACACGAACCAGGGTACGGGCACACGGCCGCGCGCCTCGCCCACGGCCTGCCGGCGCTGCATGACGCCCAGCACCAGCAGCAGCGGGATGAGCATCACGACCTTGCTGAGCTTCACCAGGGTCGCGATGTTCAGCGCCCCCTCGGACACTGCGAACGAGGCGCCGTAGACCTGGGCCTGCTCGAAGATGCTCGCCCCGACGGTGATGCCGAAGCCGCGCTCGTCCAGGCCCGGCATGCAGCCGGCAAGAAAGCCGATGGGATACAGCAGCAGGGCGACGGTGCCGGCCAGCGTGATGAGGGCGATCGCCACGCCGGCATGCCGTTCCCGGCCCTTGTCCATCGACGCCACCGACAGGATGGCTGCTGCACCGCACACCGACGAGCCGACCGCGACCAGCAGCGCCAGCTGCGGGTCGAGTCGGAACAGGTGCACCGCCACCCAGCGGACGAGCAGAAGCACCACCGCCAATTCGACCGCGGCAATCATGATGGGTGCCAGGCCCAGGTCGCTCAGCAGAGTGACCGTGATCCGAAACCCGAGCAGCACGATGCCGGTGCGCAGCAGGTAGCGTTTGGTGAAGTCCAGCCCGGGCCGTAGCGAGGCCGGGCAGGCAAACACGTTGCCGAGCAGAAGGCCCAGCAGCATGGACACGAGCACCGGGTTGCGCGCGATCGGGTCACCCAGGCCGCCGGCGATCCAGCCCGCCGCGAGAGCCAGTGCGGCGGCGACGAGGATGCCGGGCCATCGCTCGCGCAGCTTCAGGTCGATGCCGGACCAGCGCAGTGCGAGCGTCATTGCAGCGCCTCGCCAAGGCGCTGGGGAGCTGCCGGCTTGGGGACGGTGGGCGAGCGCGCCAAGGCGATGTCGCGAAGATAGGCCGAGAGCGCTCTCACCATGGAACCGTCGTCCGTCACCACTGCCGCGGGGTGCGCGGCCAGTGCGCTGTGGACACCCATCTCATTGGCAAGCGCCGCAGCCACGGCCTCGTCCAGCCGCGCGGAGTCGGCCTTCCAGCCGTAGCGCCCGACCCGCTGCGTCCCGTCTGCGCCGGTCACGTAATGCACGCGGCCCTTGATGCCATCGCCCTTGCTGAAGGCCTGCGCCTCGATGACCGCGTCTGGTATCTCGTCCAGCCGGCCGGTCGCTGCGAGCGCCAGCGGCATGCGAAGCGAGACGACATTGGCGGCGCGCGGCAACGGCTCGGACAGCACCGCCGAAGCGGCCATCGAGTGCCGTGGCGCCATCCCGGCAGCAGGGTCGTCGGTGGCGAGCACCCGCCCGCTGACCGGGTCCATGCGGGCGATGCGGCGCGCGAAGTGCTCCTCGCGTGAACTCGCGCCGCCCGGGCCTGGGTGGCAGGCCACGCAGGACGCGGCGTTGAACCGCGGGCCTAGCCCCGTGGCGGGCGTGAGTGTGGCCGAGAAGATGCGTGCGCCTGCCGCCGCCGTTTCAAAGGGCCTGGGCCGTGAGGCGACGGCATCGGCGCGTGAGGCGAAGGCGCCGGAGGCATCGAAGCCGCTCGTTTCGATCAGCACGCTTTCGACGGCCCCGCCGGCGGCCTCACGCTCGGCGATCAGCCAGAGGCGCTGCGCATCGGCCGAGACGGCGATGGCGCGCAGCCGGCCGCCGCCCACGTCGCGGCCGTCCGGCCAGGCGACCGCTGCTCTGGCCACGACGGTGCCATCCTGCCTCAGGCGCAGCACCGACCCGTCACCGCGATTGACGACGTAGAGATCGGAGCCTCCGGCGAGCGTGGTGTGGCTTGCGAAGCGCGGGTTGGCGATCTCGGGCACGCAAGCCGCCAGATCGACCGGGTGCTTGAGCCAAGGCGACTGCAGGTAGCGAGTGCGCTGCAGCTTGAATTGGCGCGTGTCGTCCGTGAGCTGCAGCACGACAACGCGGTCGCGCCGGGCATCGGTGACGTACAGCGCCCGCTCGGGAATCCACTGGAAGGCTATGCCGATGACGCCGGGGTCTTCATCGCCGACATCCACCGTTCCGGGCGGTGCCAGGCCATCGACGCCGTCCTGCACGTGCACCTGCACCACCGCGCCATTGCCCGTCACCACCGCGAACACGGCGAAGCCGCTGCCGTCCGGCGATGAGCCGAGGAAGGCGGTGCCGAGGGCGCCTTTATCCATCGCGCCGGGCGTGAGCTGACCACTGTCCTGCCGGTTCAGCAGCGAAGCCAGCCAGCCCAAGCGGACGGCCTTCGGGCGGCTGGTGCGAGGCGTCTGTGCGCCCACGAAGACGCCGCCGGCGCTGTCGCTGGGCGCGTTCGCCAGCGGCGCACCGTCCGGGTCGAGAACGCTTTCGCTGCCGGCGCCCTGCAGCCCGAAAGGCGCGTTCGCGACCCACGGGCGCCCGAAGCCGTTGTTGATGGACAGGTAGCGCGGCCCGGAAACGCCGGCGAAGTCGGCCGTGCGGGCGCTGGCGTTGTGCAGCCGGTTGAGCTGGCCGGGCGATTGCACGCTGTACAGCTGAACGGCGCCGGCCTCGGCCGGCCGTCCGGCCGCCAGCACCGCGGGAACGGCAAGTGCGTGCCCCGCCGTTGCGGCAGTCGGGTCGATGGACAGGACCGCGCCCGGCGCATGGGCCGCGTTGCCCGGCGAGGCGCCGAAGTTCTGCTCGACGGCGACCAATAGGCGCTGTGGATCCAACGCCCGTCCGGCCTGCGTCTGCAGCAGGAACTCGGGGTTGGACACGAAGGGACCGCCACTGTGGAAGCGGCCGACCTGGCGCACGCCGAACGCGCGGTGCATGCCCGTCGCGACCACGCGGGCGCGCAGCGGCCAGGTCGGTGCTGCGGGGCGGACGCCTGTTGCGGTGGGCGAAGTCGCCTCGGTGGCCGCTTGGGTTGATGGCGCAGTGGCAGCCAGCACAGTGAACGCGAGGGCCAGGCCGTGCATCGCAGCCCGTGATGCGCTTCGCATGGAAAATTCCGTTTCAGGGGTTTTTATACGGTGTACGCATTTGGGACGCCTGGTTGGACATGGCGTGCTGACGGCTACGGCGGCAGCGCCCCCCGGGCGAGCCGACGTGCTGCCGATGCGCCGGATCGCGAAGTTCTGTTTACAGGCCCGCGAGTTGGCGAGCCCGCGCGAGTCGAGGGCTGCCAGGATGCTGACCGGCGAGGTCGGTCAACGCCGCACGAGCTGCCGACGCTGCCTCGGCGCTGCGGCCCAGGGCGCTCAAGACCTCCGCACGGCGCAAGCTGGAATCCGCGCGCTCCACTGAGGTGGGGAACAGGGCCAGCTTCGCGTTCTGTGCAGATGCGAGTGCGCGTTCTGCCTCGGCCATGTTGCCCAGGCGGGCGGCGGCGAGCGCGGCGTATTCGGCGGCGACCCGATAGGCACGGCCTGTCGCCGCGCGTTCAGCACTGAGAATTTTCATCAAAGCGCGCGCCGTATCGAGTGCGGCGGCGGGCTCCGCGGAAGCCAATTCCAGCATCGCCTGGACCTCCAGCGTGCGAATCCAGATCAGCGTCGCGCGCACGGGCTGCGGGAGGCTCTTGCGATAGTTCAGCAGGGCGTCCAGCGCCTCTCTCGGATGGCCTGCCAGGTCGAGCGCCAACAGCGGCCAGAACGAAGTCAGGTCGTTGTCGCCCAGTGCCGAAGGCGTCAGCAATGCTTTCTTGTCGCCAGAGAAAATTGCGGCAGCTGACGCGCTGTCGCCCGAGAACCAGGCGCTTTCAAGGCGCTGCTCACGAAGGAGTCGCGCCATCGAAGGTGTCACGCCCCCGGCGGTGCCGGCCATCTGGCGCTCTTGTTCGGCGAGAAAGGCGTCGCTTCTTGCGTAGTCGCCCTGGCGCGAGATTGCGTCGGCGACTGCCGCCACGGCACGCAGGGTGTTGCGGCTGTCCAGGCCGTAACTGGCGGTGAAGCCGCGCAGCGCAGCCCTCGCCGCGACCTCCGCTTCCGGCGCACGGGCGTTAGCCTGCAGCGCGTAGCCCAGGGACCGCTGCGCCGGAGCGTTTTCGATCTGGCCGACGGAAGACTTGCCCATGCCTGCCTGCGCTTGTTGCGCATACAGCAAGGCCTGAGCGTCATCCCACCCGAGCCAGAACTGCGAGAACTGCTTCAGGTTCTCGAAGCGGGCCGGCGCGCCGGGTGCCCAGCGAGCCAATGCCCGCTCGTTGCGCAGGAATACCGCTTCTGCCTCGGCGCGCTTTCCTTGAATTCTGAGAATGCTTCCCAGACCCGCTGCGACTGACCCCCGACTGGCTTCCGTGTTCGGGTCGTTGACGTCGGGCGCCCATTCGACGCCGGCCCGGCGCTCTGCTTCGCATTCGTCCCAGCGACGCAGCCTGAACAAGGCAGCCCCGAGCACGCGGTAGGCTTCGAGAACTTTGTAGGGCGCGGCATCCTGCGCCTTGAGGCTTTCGATGAGCTGCCTGGCTACCGGCACAACGGCCTCGAACTCTTCGGTGTGGTCAAGCTGCAGCGCGACAGCGGAGAGCTGCGCCGCGCGCTCGATGGGCCGGTCCTTCAGCCGCGGGGCCATGTCATCCAGCTTTTTCCGCAGGACGAGCGTGACGGCATGCGGACGGGTCAGTGATTCCGGCGCTTCTGTCGCCGCGACCGATAGCTGCATCATGGTCTCGACATAGAGTTCGCGCACCGCGTCGGCGCCGTCCAACTCTGCTCGTCCCAGTCGCTGCTCCTCGCGCGCGATTCCAGCCTGCCAAAGCGATATCCCGGCGCCGACGACGATCGCGCTCGTCAGCGCTGAAGCCATTGCCACCGCCAGCGCATGGCGGCGCACGAACTTCGAGGCTCGGTAGAGCCGGCTGTCAGGCCTGGCCAAGACCGGCTCGCCACGCAGGTAGCGCTGCATGTCCTGGGCGAACGATTCCATGCTGGCGTACCGTTGCACTGTCGACTTCTTGAGGCCCCGGTTCAGGATGGCGTCCAGATCGCCGCGCAGGGCCCTGCGTGCTTCGGGCGTTGTTGCAGCATCGCTCGCCAGCCGGGGTTCGGCGGTCGCGATGGCCTCTTCGATCTCGGCAGGCGTGCCGCGCTTCAATCGGTAGGGCCGTGCACCCGCCAGCACCTCGTAGGCAACGACCGCCATGCTGTAGACGTCGCTGGCCGTGCCGAGCGGCTCTCCGCAGATCTGCTCCGGGCTGGCGTAATCCAGCGTCAGCGCGCGGCCGCCGAATTGGGTCAATGCCGTCTCGCGCGTGCGGTCGCCCTCCAGCAGTTTGGCGATGCCGAAGTCCAACAGCTTCACTTGGCCGTCTGAGGTGACGAGGATGTTGCCGGGCTTCAAGTCGCGATGCACGACCAGCCGTGCGTGGGCATGCGAAACGGCGGCCATCACCTGCTGTAGCAGCGCGATCCGTTCGGGCATGCTTGACGAATGCTCGCGGCAATAGGCGTCGATCGCCTTGCCTTCGACGTATTCCATCGCCAGGAAGGGCCGCCCCTGAGCATCCACCCCCGCGTCGTAGAGCCGGGCAATGTGCGGGTGTTCCAGCGTCGCCAGGATTTCGCGTTCACGCCCGAGACGTTCGGCCAAGGCGTCGCCCCAGACGACGCGCGGCAGCTTCAGCGCCACGCGGCGCTTCATCAAGCCGTCCGAGCGCTCGGCGAGCCACACCGTGCCCATGCCGCCGCGCCCGATCTCCGAGATCAACCGGTACGCGCCAACCGGGCTGCCTGCACGCAGTCCATCTGCCTGTGCCTGCCCCGCATCAATGTCGAGCCTGGGCAACTGGCCGAGAAAGTCGTCGGTCTCGATGCCATGACGCTGCTTGAGCAACGAGCGCAGCAAATCGCGGTGCGCCGCGTGCTCGCCCGCAAGGCTGTCCAGCCAGGTCGTGTGCTCGGAAGGCGGCAGGTCGAGCGCTTCGTCGAGCAGCGCGCTGATCGCCGGCCAATCGGCTTCGAACGTGGCGAGCGGTGCCTTGGCGTCACTCACGCGGCGCCTGCTCAATCAGTTGCGCAGTGCGTGGGCCAGCAGCAGCCGCGCCTTGTCCCAGTCGCGGCGCACGGTGCGTGATGACAGACCCAGTGCTTCGGCGATCTCGTCGTCGTCCAAGCCGCCGAAGTAGCGCATCTCGACCACGCGCCCCAGCCGTTCGTCGATGCGGCTGAGGTCTTCCAACGCGGCGTGGACGTCCAGGATCTCGTCGGACGCGGCGGGCAGTGAGCCGATGAGTTCGGAATCGAGCGTGATCTGCTCGGCATCGCCACCGCGGCGGTCCGTCTTCGCGACGCGTGCCGCATCCACGATGATCGAGCGCATCACCGTCGCCGCGTAGGCCAGGAAGTGTGAGCGATCCGCTGGCGTCAGCCTCTGCCCCTTGAGGAACTTGAGATAGCACTCGTTGACCAGCGCGGTCGTTTCCATCAAGCCGTCGCGGGACCCGCGTGCCAGGCGCCGATGAGCAACTTGCCGGAGTTCGGGATAGAGCAGCTCGAATATCCGGTCGAAAGCCTCGCGGTCGCCTGCGCGAGCCGCACCAATCAGCAGCGTCACTTCCCCCATTCCGTCGCTCCGCCCGAAAGAATCTTGTGAGCTGCGATGGTAACGAACGCATTAAGCGGGCTGGCACGCCGTGTCTCCCTAGGTTCGGCAAGGACGGTTTCATTGCTTCACTCCGGGAGGCGGAGAGGGCGAACCGGCAGCGATGCCGCCCGTGCCGGCAGTTCGCGCAAGCGCAACGTCGACAGCAGACAGGCACAGGCGCCTGCGAGGGATAGCGCGACGACGACGCCCAGGCGAGCAGCGGTCAAGGCGAACACCGTGCCGAACGCCGCTTTGCCGAACAGCCCGCCCACGTAGCCGCGCAGGAAGTGTGCGGCGGCGCGATGCCCGTGGGTGGCGTGCTCGACCATGGCCACCGGCCCGGTGACCAGCGGCAGCGACGACAGAAGCCCGGTTGCAAAGCCGCCCACGGACGGACCGATGGACGCCGCGAAGGCGGTGACCCCGCCCGAAATCGCCGCGACTAGGAACATCAGGCGAAGCGATCCTTTTCTCGACACGATGACGTCCGCGTGCGAACTGGGCATCGCGGCGAAGGCGACCGCGCTGCTTGCGAGCGCCAATGCCAGGGCACAGGTCAGGTTGGCACTGGCAGCCTCGGCCGGCAACGCGATGGCGAGTGCTCCCAGGAGCCCGCACGCCAGTGCGACCGCGCCGCCGCTGTAGCGTGCTGCGCGTGCGTAGACCAGCGCGAAAACAGCCAGCATGCCGCAGGCGGCGACGCTGCCGACCGCGGCGCTGATGGCGAATGCCGTCCCCTCGTCATCCGCGAGCCAGGCCAGCGTCGGCGCGGTGATGGTCGGCAGTGCGGCGACCACCCCTGCGAACCGGCGCCCGCCGAGGCGCGCCGCCGCCATCACGAGCAATACCGTGCCTGCTGTCAGCAGAGCCTTGAACAGCGAATCCATCGTGCCCCTCGTTGACGGCGCGGAATATCGCGCGGTCCTGTCGAGGTGAACGAGATCGGCAGCCGCGAACGGACATCAGCTGTCGGCGGATCCGTGCCAGGCGTCGCGGCCACTGCGAAGAAGTTCTGTGTCGATGTCCGTGGCAAGGCCGCGAGGTCGTTCAACGGAGTAGCGGCTGGTCGTCCACGGAGACCCGGAACCGGCATTGCTTTTCGGTCATCGGGCGCTTGGCTGTTCGACCAATTCATCTACTCGGAAGGATGATCATGAAACGGACAAGTCCCGCCGGCCTGCTGGTGCGCCGCCATTGGGTTCGTACGGCGCTCATTTCGGCGATCCGGACCACCCGATCAAGCGCGTTTTTCGGGACCTTCATTGCGCTGCCGCTGCTGCTGGCCGCGGTTCCGGCCGTGCCTGAACCGCAAACCCGGGGACTGCTGTTGGGACGCTTGGGTCTGCCTGGCTACAAGGCGCGGCGCAGGGGCAATACGGGAGACTGCAGCGGGTTCGCGCCGGGAGCCGGCGCCGACGGTGGCACTGATGAAGAGCTCGCTCGCAACCGTTCCGGGAGCAGCCAGGCTACGACATCCCGGCCAGCTCGAGGTTGCTCGAAATGGCTGATGGCCGCGGCGGCTCTGCTGGTGGCAGCCCCGGCGATGGCCGGCACGGGCATCAGGAAGGACGCGCACGGCATTGACCGACCCGGCGGCGACTTTCAGCGTTCGCTCCTGGCCCAGGCCGATCCCGATCTCTGCGTCAGGCAATGTCTGTTCGACCAGCGCTGCGCTTCCTACACCTACGTTCGCCCAGGTGTTCAGAACGAGAAAGCCGTCTGCTATCTCAAGAGTTCGCGTCGGCCGGTGGTCAGGAACAAGTGCTGCGAGTCCGGCGTCAAGATCGGAGTCCCCGATCCCAAACGCCCCACCAGGCCGGCTCGCATCGAGCCACCGCCCTCGCCGAACAAGGAGTTCTGCGCGCTCCCAGGCCTCATCTGCGCCGATGGCAACAAGGGCCGCTGGAACAACGAATCGAACAGCTGCGACTGCCCCTCGCCGTAGAAGCGACAGAGTCGGCGTGCCGCCTGCGGATGGTGTTTGCGGCTATCAAGGCTCCCGACGCAGCAGTCAGTGCAGTGACGTCCGCGCTCGCTCAGCCTTGCGAGAGCCGCGGGCGGAGTCCACGTTGCGCGACGACCGTCCAATCGATTGCCGAATCGATCGCCCGCGATCCCGGTTCTCACCGACGCGGTGTTCCTCGTCGAAGGTCAACGCTTGTCGAAGGTACACGGCTGCATTGGTTGCCGCGGAGCTGCAGCGGCGGGGACCATGCGTCCTGCGACCGATGCCACGCAGCGGACCTTGGCGGTGCCGAGCGTCCGGAGGGCTTTGCGCCCAGCCTGCTCATGGCATGCCCGAACCGAGCCCACGCTGAATGTCCATCGTGGGCCTGGCGCTTCGTTCAATGAGTAGCAGGTGCTGCAGCAAGCGCAGCGCTCTTGGTCTCTTCACAACGGAGTTGTCATGTTCGTTCGTGCCTGGTTCGCGGCGAGTTCTCGTCGCGTCGGCCTCAGCGTTGCCGTGCTTTTGTGCCTCGCATCGGGCGCCGTCTCTGCACAGCAGCTTCAGCCCACCGAACTGCTATGCAGCATGCGCACTGGGGAGGCCACGGCGACGCTGCGTGTGGCGGCGGGCGTCGATCCGCTGGCCGCATCGAGCGTCCAGGTGGGTGAAAGCTTTGAAGTGCGCGCCGTCGCGCTCGGCGACTCGGCGGCGCCAGGAAAGGTGGCCCGGGTGGTCGTCACGGTACTGGACCTGGAGGAAGCGGGGCGCAAGGTCGTGCTGGCCCAGAACCGGTGGCCGGTAGATGAGCAGGAGGTGCTTGCCCGCGACGCCGCCTGGCGGCCGTCCCTGTCCGGTTGGCAGCGGATCTACTCGCCAGCGCTCGGCCGGGAGTTGGCCTTGGGCTGCGCGCTGGTGCACCAGGGAGCAGTGCCGCTGGCTTGGAATTTGGCGGACGCGACCGGAGACGCTGCGCAACCGCCCTCGCGTCAGCCCGGCGCCAGCCCCGAGGCGGGCACCGCCGTCGTTCGGCTGGCCTGGATGGGCGACGTCATGCTGGCGGATGGACCGGGGCGGGTCATCGCTCACGGTGGCGACCCCTTCGGCGCCGTGATGAAGGCGATGAAGGACGCGGACGTGCGCATCGCTAACCTGGAGTGCGTCATCGCCACGGGCGGGACGAAAGCCGCCAAACCTTGGACCTTCCGAGCGCACCCGCGGGTGCTTGACGTGCTGCGTCGCCATGTCGACGCCGTCTCGCTGGCCAACAATCATTCGGGCGACTTCGGCCCC
This sequence comes from Burkholderiales bacterium, assembly GCA_019509985.1. GTDB lineage: Bacteria > Pseudomonadota > Gammaproteobacteria > Burkholderiales > Burkholderiaceae_C > Pelomonas. The sequence goes on from JAEKLF010000035.1 coordinate 92,490, forward strand.
GAGGCGTTTGCGCAGATGTTGGGCCGGCTGCAGCTTGCCGGCCTGCCGTACTTCGGCGGCGGCAGCAACCTGCGTGCGGCGCACCGCCCAGCCATCATCGAACGCCAGGGCCTGCGCATCGCGCTGCTGGGATACGACGAGATGTTCCCGCGCCGGTTCGAGGCCGGCCCCGACAGCCCCGGCATTGCCTGGGCGGACGAAGAGCAGATCGTGGCCGACATCCACGCCGCCCGCGCCCAAGCCGACGTGGTCATTCCCTTCATGCATTGGGGCCAGGAGCACAGCGAGGTCTCGCACGCCCGCCAGCGCGCTCTGGCCCGGCTGATGATCCGCGCCGGTGCCGACGCCGTGGTTGGCGCCCATCCGCACATTCGCCAGGACACCGAAATCATCGACGGCAAGCCGGTGATCTACAGCCTGGGCAACTTCGTCTTCGACGGCTTCAGCGACGCGGACAACAACACCGGCTCCATCCTGTGGATGACGGTCACGGCTGCCGGTGTCAAGGACTGGCACTTGCAGGCGGTTCACATCGATCCATCGGGCAGCCCGCATCCGGAGCGTGTTGCCGTTGGGCCGAGTGCTGACGGGCTGACCTGGGATACCTCCAGGCTCCTTTCGAGCGGCGAGCCGAGCATCGGTGCCGCCGCCGATCCCAAGATTCAGATATCCGTCCGGCCGTGAAGTGCTCTCGGCAGGTCATCGGCGATCCATATTTGGCAGGCGCTAGGGAAACAAATATCTGGCAGCCATTCAGCCAGTTTCATGATCGAGTCTCCCAAGGAGAACTGTATGTTTTGTTTCGGCATCGCCACGCGCAATGGCCAATGTTGTGCAATTTGATCAACTCACTTAAGGAGTGAATATGCCTGGATTTTATGCGTCCGTGAAAAACGCTCAACATGCCTTTCGCCCAGGCCCGGCGAGTTGGGTGGCACTCATCCTGACAAGCTCAGTTTCAGCCATGTCGGCGGAAGCGGCGGTGACGGCGCCGCAGTATATGGCAGGGATCGCTGTGCAGCCGGACGGCGGCTATGTGGATGACGGCTCCCCGCTTCGCGCGGGTTATCCCCTTTTCGGCGACTCGCCGAATGTTTTGCGCAATCCGGTGGACCTTAGCTTTTCGCACATCAGTTATCTCCGGTCCGCATCAACGGGTACGGCCTATGCCGGTCCAGAGAATGGCGGTACCGTGCGCGCGATCGCACGAACCGGCGACGAGGAAATCAACTCGCAAGCGGGGCTGAACTACATCTTCCAATTGCAACCGAAAGCAGGCGCCGTGCTCCCAGATGTTGTGCCGCTGCATGTCTTTGCACGGGGCAGTACCGGCACCGAAAATTACTCAGGGGCCAGGATCACCTTCATCCTTAGCTGGGCTGACAGCAGCATCACCGCGCAGTCAATTTTCAAAGACACCGGTGTGGCAAGTAGTCCTTCGGGTATCGAAACGTATGGCGGCAACGGTAAAATAGATATCGACGAAAATATAAATGTCGCACTTAACCGCGACATTTTGGTTCAGATGGCCGCGCGTGTTTACGCTGGAACTCCGGCTTGGGATCAGAATCCTAATAGAGACGAGTATGGCACTGGGTCCGCCTATGTCGATCCGGTGTTCACGCTTCCTGCAGAGTTCAGGAATCTTGTCAATATCGTCGGCGTGCCCGCGGCGCCCATTCCGGAACCCGCGTCCTGGGCGCTGATGCTCTGCGGGTTGGGGATACTCGGAAGGACGATGCTCCGTCGCCGCGAAATCTTGCACCGGCAAAAACCTTGCGCGGCCCGGGTGTGATTGGGCACGTCAGACGTGTGTGCCCGATGCCGGGCGTCGGCGAAGCACCCAGAGCACCAAGCCCAGCCCACCCACCATCAGCACGAGCATGCTCGGCTCGGGCACCGGGCTGGGAATCGCCGGCTGCAGGGTCACGTTGACCGGGTTGGCAAGGGCTACTGGCAGCAGGGAGCCGATCTTGGCGTAGAGGTCCACCGAGCCGGTGTTGCCCAGGCCGGATTCGAGTTCGTAGACGCCCACGTAGTCCAGCTTCACGCCCGGATAGTCGGCGCTAGCCCGTGGTGACGTGAAAGCCTATGCGCATGTTCAGGACATGGCCGTCCAGCGCGGCGACGCTCGACGACGTGCGCGCGCTGAAGTTGAAAACGCCGTCGCCCAGGTCGCCGATCCAGCCGCCGTTGGCGAAGCTGAACGTGCCCAGCTTGAACGTCTGCCCTACTTGCAGGTCCAGGCCGGTGGACGGCGTGAACGCAATGCTGTTGTGCACGACGGCGCCGAAGGTGCGGTCGAGGTAGAAGTCGACCGTGCTGGCGGGAACCGGGCTGTTGTCGGCCGCGCGAGAAAACAGTGCCACGTCGCCCTGACCATAGCCCTGGCGCCAGGCGAAATCAAAACCGGGAATGGCCTCGCTCGGGTTGGCATTGACGGCGCCCAGGTCCGGTGTGGAGAACACGCTGTGAACCTGGTCGCCGGTGAGGTGGTTCACCAGCGGGCCGGAGTAGGCATAGAACCCGCCGGTGATGTCCACGGCCGCCGCCTGCGCGGGGGCCAGCAGGCAGGCACTGGCAAGAAGGGCGGCCAGCGTGCTCAAGACGGGCGGGATGAAGGTCGCGGTGCGCATGGGTTGCTCCAGTCGGTTCGGTAGGTGGGAATCAGGCAACAGGCGGGTCAGGCTGCCGGTGGGTCGCGGCTTTCTCGACGGCGCTTTACGCCGGCACCCGCCGCCAGCGCCCACAGACCCGCCAGCATCAGGCCGGCGCTCGCTGGCTCGGGCACGGCGCTGATGGCGTAGCGATAGTTGGTGCCGGACTCGGAGGTGACGGTCCAGCCCGGCAAGGCCTGGCCCTGGGCATCGACGATCTGTTCAATGCCGTCCCAGGCCACGGTGTGCATCAGGTTGGCATACGCACCGGCACTGCGCGTCATCAAGTAGCCGGGGTCATCAGGGCTCAGGTTCGGCACGCCGGCACTTGCGGCGACACCGATATCCAGCGCGGCGTGCACAAAGGTTGGCTGGCCGAAGACCACCGGTATCGCCAGCGTGATGGGCGTCAACAACGCCGACTGGGCATCGGGATGCTCCGGGTTCGTGATCAGTACCTTGGATTGCGTGAAGGTGGCATACGGCGTGAAGACGCTGAGCTCCCACGTCATGCTGGACTGCTGCGCCAGCACGGGCGCGGGGCCGCCGACGAAGGTGCCGCCCGAACCGTCAAAACGCCAATTGACGAAGACAGTGCCCTTCTGCCCATTCAGGCCCAGCGCGTTGAAGGTGAGCGTGTCGCCGAACTCGACCAACATGCGGGCATTGGCCCCGTTGTTGGCCAGCGCCGGCGAGGCGCTGCCCGCGCTGTTGTACGCCGTGGCGGTGACCATGGCCCCCAGGGCCCCGAAGCTGGCGTAGCCCTGGGCGCTGGCGCTGCCGGCATGGGTGCTCACCACGCTGTCCCCGGCCGCCAAGACAGCGCCCAGGGGCAGATCGATCAGCAGTCGACTGGGGATGTTGCACTCGACCCGCGAAGCACCGCAGCCGCCGAAGATCGATAGCGCGTTCGTCGCCTGGCTGGCCTGGGAGGCCAGGCACAACAGGGTGGCGGCCAGCAGGCGGCGCGACATGGTGATGGGCCGAGCTGTCATCGCGAGCCTGCGGCGCCAGGTGTGTCCGTGCCGGGCACACCTTTGGAGCGCGCGAGTGGGCAGGGCGCCTCGAATGGGCATCGTCTGGGGTCTGGAACTGCGCATGAAGGGCTCCCTGAGTGGTCCTCTCGTCGCGGGCTGCGCCGCTGCCTGCAGGGGCGACGATGAGAAGGTGCATGGCCTGACCCTCGTTCAGACGTAAGCGGCTCGGAAAACCGGACACGGGGGCGGTTGCCCAAGACGTTGCAGACCTGCACAAGAGGCGCCAAGTGGTGGAACCCATGTTCAGCCGCATGAAGGCGGACGGTTTGCTGGGCAGGAACCGGCTCAAGGGCAGGCATGGCAACCGGCCCGGTAGCCTGCGCAGTGCCGAAACATGGTGTCTGGCAAGTTCGTGTGCCGCAGCCGTGCAGCGCCGAAGCATTTGGCGTCCAGCGCGCCTCCGCCGGTAGAGGGCCGAAGCGCCGCCTCATTCAGATCGGTTCAGCTGGTTCGAGCAACAGCCTGCGGCGGCGTTGCCATCATTGCGTTCGCCAACTTGGCGCTTCAGCTTTGCATCGTGACGCCGGGCTCCAGGCCCGGCAGACGGTCGACCTCGGCAGTGGCCGCGATGGGGCGGACATTGTCGCCGGGCCGAATGGTCGGCTGCTATCGACGGAGCCGACGCTGGCCCAGGCCCAGCACAGTTCCGGAACCGCCGCTCAATGTTTGACATGAGCGGCAGACGCAGGTGGGCGAACCCCGCCTGCGGCTGTCCGCTCGATGGAAGGGTCAGTCGCCTCGCGCGCCAAGCGGCCTATAGGACCCAAATGTGTGAAGCTGAAGCCTTGGCTGTATTTGAGCCCGTAGCCGAGGGCCCGATCGAACCCTATGTGCGCGGTCCATATGAGACCCACCGCGAACGGTAGATGCAACGGCCAGGCCAACGAAATCGCCAAGCATGTGACCGCCCCGACGTATGAATGGGCCGCGTTGTACGAAAACGCACCAACGCGTGCGCCGGCGAGATACCCAAGGAACGAGAGGTCAGGCAGCAGGAAGCATGCGAAGAACAAACCCCAGCCGGAACCGAATTTCGAGTACGCAAAGACAGACGCTGCCAACACGCACAGGCCTTCGAGACGAAGCGTCGCGCGCACTCTTCCGACGGTTGCACCGACCATGTGGTTCCTCGAGCGGCTAAGTTTTGTATTCAGATCGTTAACGATTTCTGCCCAGCATTTGAGCATGCGCCAGACCGTCCGCTAGGCGGTCGGTCTACCCCGGAGCGGACGCGGGCCAGTGACGGCTCCTGGCCGGGAACACCCGTTCGCGGTCCGCGCTGACAGCAGCCGCACGGTCTGACCAGGCCTGAGCGACCGGTTCTCGAGGCTGCGAGCACATCTTGCCGTCGTGTGGCACCTTGACTGCATGGGTTGGCGTGCTCTCGACCCCGACTTTGGTCGTGGTGGCAACCCCCATCACAGAAGCAACAAGAGCGCCTTGGGGACTGTCAACGTCTTGGACGAGCAACCAGTCCTCTGTCACTTGAGGACGGCTGGCCACGATGCCGCGGATGAGGTCGGTCGTGGTTGCAAGCCACGTCACAGAAGCAATAGCGCCGTGGGGACTGTCAACGTCTTGGGCGAGCAACCAGTCCTCTGCCACTTGAGGACGGCTGGCCTCGATGCCGCGGATGAGGTCGGACATGAAGGCGCTCGAGTAGGTCATGACAGTTCCGAATTTGGATGGTTCAGCGCTTGACCGGGTCCAGCGTCAGCAAGGTGATGTCGTTGCTGCGCATTGGCATGGTGAAGTTCATCAGGCCGTCCTTGCCGATGTTGACGGTGCGCTTTACTTCGGGAAGGTCGCGGGTCAGTGACTGCAGCTTGGCAAGCTGCGCCGCATCGAGGTTGATGGGCGAACCCATCTCGAGGTAAGCGGTGTAGGCATCGTTGGCCTTGTAGCCGGCGCGGCGCAGCTCGAGTCGATAGGCGCCCGGCTTCAGGTTGCGCAGCGCGAGCTTGATCGCTGGCGCCGGGCCGTTGGGCACCGGCTTGGCGAAGAACACGCCGTTGCTGACGCTCTTCTGGTCGGGGTGCTGCCAGTCCCATGCCACGACGGCCGTCTTGTCGCCATCGACTGCGGCCAGCACCTTGTCGTCGGCGCTCGGGATCTCATTGCCGCGCAGCGCGTTGAGGTACTTGTAGGCGAACCAGGTCGTCTTGCGCAGGCCATCCCGTGTCATCAGGCCGAAGCCGCCATGGAAGGCGCGGGGCGGCGGGCCCGGCTCCTCGAACAGGTCGCTGTAGGTCCAGTAGCTCATCGCCTGCGCATAGCCTCGCGTGGCGCACGTCACCGACGATCGAATCGGGGTTCGGATCCAGGATGCGGTCCGACTTGCCGAATTCGTCGAGGTAGCCCTCCGTGACGCCGTAGGTGTGGGTGGTGACGAAGTCCACCGGCACGCCTTCCTGCTTGGCATAGGCCAGCAGCTCGGGCACCCAGAAGGCCCCGGCCGTGGCGGGGCCGCCGACCCTCAGCCCCGCGTCCACCTTCTTGAGCGTGCGCGCGGTGCTGGCGTACAGCTCGAAATAGGCCTTCTGGTCGGCCTTCTCCCAGAAGCCGTCGAGGTTGGGCTCGTTCCATACTTCGAACGGCCACTTGCGCACTTCTTCGATGCCATAGCGCTGGATGAGGTGGCGCGCGAAGGCGTCGATCAGTTCGGCCCAGGGCCCCGGCTGCGGGTGCGAGGTGTTGCCCTTCCAGTAGAAGACCTTCAGGTCGGAGGTCTTCATCACGGCGGGTGTGAAGCCCAGCTCGATGAAGGGCTTGACGCCACTGGCCAGCAGGCCGTCGTACAGCTTGTCGATGCCGGTCCAGTCGAACACCAGCTTGTCGCCGTCCTTCTTCACCGTGCCGTAGACGTCGTGAAAGATGTCGTGGAAGCGCACATAGCGGAAGCCCAGTTCGCCCGCCGCCGTCTTGAGCTGGGCGATGTTTTCGGGGCGGCCGGTGGTGCCCGGGTAGTCCGCGCCGACCGAGAGATCGAAGAAGCGGTCCATGGGCTGGGTCGCAGCAGCGCGGTCCAGCGTCACCACGCGAGCAGCAGGAGTGGCCGCAGGTGTCGCGGCGCACAGACCGAGTGAAAGGAGCGTCGCCGCGAGGCTGATGGCGCTTCGGGGCAGGGACAGGGATGTGTTCATTGGAGGATTTCGGAGGACTTCGGAAGAGAAGGATGGCAGGCCCGTCGCCAGAAGCTGGACGGCGGCCTGCCGAGCCTTGGTCGATTCCGGACCGGGGCGGGCACGGAATTCAAAAACAAGGCCCGCCATACGCAGGACCTTCGGACACAGTCACAGGGAATTACAGACCCGAAATCGGAGGAAACTCGGAAGCGCCAAGCATGGAGCTAAGCAGGTTCCAGTCCAGGACCGTACCGGTCGTCGCGTCGAAGAGGTCGTTTTGGATGTTCCAGCCGGTGCCACTGAAACCAAGACTGTTGATCTTGTTCTGCACGTACTTGTTCCAGTGCGTGACCGACCGGTAGTTCTGGTCCTTGTATGAGCCGGTCAGCTCGGGAAAGTTCTTTACCTCCGCTTTGTATTCGCCGATCAGTACGGGAATACCCCGGTCCGTGAAATACTTCATCTTGGCGAGCTGAATATCAATGAGGCTTTCGTCGTTTCCCGCCGCGACGTTGCGATTCGTCAGCTGGTTGCTCACTTTATAGTTATATCCCCAGAAGGCTTTCCAGGTCCCCCACGACTCGTCCGTGGTCATCAAGGTGTAATCGAAGGGATCATAAAAGTGCACTTCGACCATCCGCTTATTCGCCGGATCCGAAGGTAGATTCTTTCCATAGTTAATCGTGTTATCGATATTAGTGTTCGGCCCTTGGACGATCAGCCAGCGAACGGCGTTGCCACCGCCGTTGGCGCGCATCGCGTTGATCCAATTCTGCTCATATTGGTAGAGCACATCGGTCTTCGCCTGGGATGCCGCGTCAGGTTCGTTAGCGACAGCGAAGGCCAATTTATCGCTGTCGTACCATTTGAAGGTGTTCGCAACCTGGGTCCATATGTTGATCAACTTGGCGTTGATCGCAGGGTCGTAGGAATTGAAGCCGTTGCGTTCGAACCAGCCAAGGTCATAGTGGTCGTTGATGATGACGTACAGGCCATCGGCGAGGGCCCAGTCGACCGTCTGCTTGACCTGGGCCATGAACGCGGGATCGATCGTTCCGTTGGTGGAATGGAAATCCCACGCGACGGGTATGCGCAGGGTCTTGAACCCTCTATCCCTGATGGAGTCGATCAGCGCCTTGGTCGGCGACGTATACCCCCAGAAGGAATCAAAGGTGTTTCCCAGGTTGATGCCGGGATTCGGCATGACTTGGGCCTGCGTGGAACCCGGCACGGTGATCGCGAACGCCTGGGTGGTCTTGGCGCCGCAGGTGTTGGTGTAGGTGGCGGTGGCGGTGCAGCTGGCAGCGGGCGTGATGGTCTGCTGGCGTGCCGAGCCCGACGTGCCGCAGCCGCTCCAGGCCCACGAGCCGCCGTTCACGGGCTGCGGGCCGAGGATGGCCGAGTTGCCAGCAGTGACGGTGGCAGATGAAGTCTGAACCCAGGAGCCGTTGGCGCTGATGTAGGGCGTGATGGCTGTCGGCGCGCAACTGGTGCCGCGTGTAGCGCTGGCCGAGCCGGAGTTGTAGCTGCCGGCATTGGTCGTGAACTTGACCCAGTACCAGTACGGCGTGCCGGTGTTGGCCGAGGTGTCCGCGTAGCTCGTGGCACTGCTTGCCGGCACCGCGATGCGGCTGCGGCCGTTGGGGTCGGCGTCGGTGTCGCGGTAGACCTCCAGCCGCGTGACGGTGCCGCTGACGGTCCAACTGAGCTGGTTGTTGTTGGCCGAGCCGTTGGCCGTCAGGCAGACGGTGGCGCCGCCGCCACTGCCGCAGTTTTGTGCCTGCGCGAGTGGCGCCGCGCTCGCGCCGAAGGCGAGCAGCAATGCGGGTATCAAGGTTCTCATGTTCTACCTTTCAAGTTTGAAAGTGCTCGGCCGGTTGTCTCCTCCGGACTCGAGCGTTATGGAAGGACGCAGCTCAGTACATGGGCTTACATCCCGACGCTCCGATGGATTGGGGTGGTAGCTCCAGCACCAGGCCTTGCGGGTCAGGCTTCGCGGAGAACGGTGCCGGCACGACGGCCTGCGGGATTCGCCCTGGGCATACGACTCCTCCAACCTCGCGCCTTAGTTAATCGGTTAATCAATTTTGATTATTCGGTAAATCACCTGACGAAAATAATTGCGGCCATGCCGCGAAAGCGATCTTAGTTCGGTCGACGGTCGAACTAACTAGGGGAAAAACCTAGCAGCCTCGCCCGTGTCAAGGAACGATCAGCGGCGTGCTTCGAGGTCCTGGCAAGGTCCGCCTGCGAACGATTTCGACGGGCAGAACGATGTCGCTTGGGCCGGCGTAGGCTTCCCCACGGCGCTGCGCTTCAATCAACTGCATCAGGACCTCGATCGCGCGGCGCCCCATCTTTGACCAGGACGTCAAGGAAGCTGAAGTCGAACCGGCCTTCCTGGGGCTCGACCTGCTGCCAGGCCACCGGCATCAACACGGTGTTGGCATGCGCATCGTTGGTCGCGGCTCAGACCTTGCCCTGGGCCTTGGGGTAGTTGCTGGAGTTGTGCGCCTGGGCACCGAGCATCAGGAAGGGTTTGCCGTCCACGAGCAAGGCATGGTGCCCGTCGCGCTGCACGAGGCGCGGAGCTTCGGCGGCGCTGACGGGCGTGATCAGCACTGCGGCGAGCAGCGTCGCGATCAAGGCGGCCTTCTTCATGAGTGACGCTTTGCGCGGCCGGGCCCGCCTACGATTTCGCAGGGCCGGTCAGGCGCAGCATCAGCACGCTGTGTGGCGCCAGCCGCGCTTCCAGTTTGGCGCTGGTGTCGCCCGTCTTCTTGCTCCACAGGTCGGACCAGCGGTAGACGGCCTGCTTGAAATCGACCGACCGCTTGCTCAGGTCATCGCCCAGGACCTGCTTCTTCCAGTCATGGTGAACGTCGGCAGGCTGGTTGGAGCGGTTCAGGAACATCAGTGCCCAATCCCCGCCGTCGAGCGGCTTGGCGTAGACCTCCAGCGGCCCGTCGACCAGGACGCGCAGCGCCTGCACGCCCAGCTTGTCCTGGCTCACCGCGATCACGCCGGGGTTGGTCAGGATGCGGCGGGTCGACTCGGACATGGAGCGCAGGTCGTTGCCCAGGATGAGGGGCGAGGCCAGCATGGCCCAGATCGACAGATGGGCGCGGTCTTCATCCTCGCTCATGCCGTTGCCCACTTCGAGCATGTCCATGTCGTTCCAGTGACCGGGCCCTGCGAAGTTGCGCAGGTTGGCGTCAGCGTGCTTGTCGAGGATGCGCAGCACGCCCAGACCCGTCGAGAAACCGGGATTGAACTGGCAGTCGAAGCAGTTGTAGATGTCGGGCGTGGTGCGCCACAGATGGCCGACCTTGCCGGCCCACTCCCACGGCTTGCTCATGCCCCATTCGCAGATGCTGAACACCATCGGACGGCCCGTCTTCGCGATCGCGTCGCGCATCGTGGTGTAGGCCGGCTCGGCGCTCATGCCTGGGGTGTTGCACCAGTCGTACTTGACGTAATCGATGCCCCAACGCGCATAGACCAGCGCATCCTGATATTCGTGGCCGCGGCTGCCGGGACGGCCGCCGCAGGTGGTATCGCCGGCATCCGAGTAGATGCCCAGCTTGAGTCCCTGGCCATGCACATAGTCCGCGAGCGCCTTCATGCCGGATGGGAAGCGCTTCGCGTCGGGCTGGATGTTGCCCTCGGCGTCGCGCTGGCCTTGCCAGCAATCGTCAATGTTCACGTACTGGTAGCCGGCGTCCTTCATGCCCGACTTGACCATGGCATCGGCGGTCTCGCGGATCAGGCGTTCGTCGATATCGCAGGCAAATTTGTTCCAGCTGTTCCAGCCCATGGGCGGGGTGAGGGCCAGGCCTTCAGCCTTTTGAGCCCAGCTGTTGCCTGCCGCGCCAAGGAACAGGGTCAGCGCCGCGACGGCCATCATTGCCCAGCTGCGGAACAGCGACTTGTCTCTTGTGTGCTTTGTTTTCATTTCCGGATCACTCTGAGTTCGTTCAGTTGTAGGCGGCAATCGGCCGGCACGCTCTGGCCTCACCACCACCGCCAGACTCGGCTGGATGGTGGGCGACTCGACAAGGTAGGCCGCCAGACTGTGCGTCCGCCGGCGGCTGCCCGGCAGCGTCGAGCGCCGAAGATTGGTTGCCCTGTCTCGCGCGGCGGCGAGCGTGCCTGCTAACGCGCAGGCCAGCACTTCTTCGGAGAAATTGTTGTGTTCGGCCTAGTCCAGGAACATATGGCTTTCGCTGCTTCTGTGGCTTGATTCATCGGTTAATCAATTTTTGATTATCCGATTAATCAGCAGATCAAAAAAGATGCGGTCACGCCGCACGCGCATCTTAAATTGGTCGACCAATCGAGCTGCTTAGGGGAAAAACCTAGCAACCTCCCCACGCGTCAGGGAATGATCAGCGGCTCGCTTCGAGGTCCTGGCACGGTCCGCCTGTGAACAATCTCGATGGGCATGACGATGTCGCGAGGGCCCTGGTAAGTCTCCCCGCGGCGCTGCGCCTCGATCAGCTGCATCAGGACCTCGACCGCGCGACGACCCATCTCAAGCAGCGGCTGGCGCACCGTCGTCATACGCAATGTGCGGGCCATCAAGGTGTCGTCGAAGCCTGCGATCGAAATGTCCCGAGGAACGCTGAATCCGCAACCCTCCAGTGCGTCGATGCAGCCGAAGGCGATGTCATCGCTGCCACAACAGACGGCCTCGGGCAACGGCTGACCTCGGTGGCGTTGCAGCCATTCCCGCATGGCCTGCCTGCCCCCTTCGGCGGTGAACCACGTGCGGATCACATGGTCGGACGCAATCTCCACCCGAGCTTCGGCATGGGCGCGCAGGAAGCCATCGACGCGGACATCCGCGCCCTTGACGTTCACGGGACCACCCATGCAGAGGATCCGGCGATAGCCAAGCTCGAGCACGTGGCGTGCAATGGTATAGCCGCCTGCTTCATCGTCGGCCTCGACGTTCACCTGGGCCTGCAATAGCGGGCCAGCATGGATCGTGACCATGGGCGTATGCGGTGGCAGCCAAGTCGTGCTGTCATCTTCCAGCTGGCGCGCCAGCACGACGAGCCCGTCGACGCGTCCGTCGCACAACGCAGGGATGCGCTTGGGCGCTTCTTCCCAGCCACCGAGCGGAAAAATGGATGTGCTCTGTTGGGCTTGCGTCGCGCCCCGCACGACGCCGTTGAAAATTTCCAGGAAATAGAGGTTGGGCTCCTCATTGGCGATGTTGGCGACGAAGCCGATGGCATTGGTGCGTTGAAACGTCAGTGCACGCGCGGTCGCGTTGGGCCGGTAGCTCAAGCGCGCCGCCGCCGCGAGGACCCGTTCACGCGTCTCGACCGACACGCGCGTCGAACCCTTCGCACCGCTGAGTGCGGCGGACGCCGCCGCACCCGAAACCCCCGCTTCTCGCGCCACGTCAGCAAGCGTGGGCAACTTGTGACGACGGCTCTTCGGCGGCTTGGAAGGCTGGGGTATCGGAGCGGACACTTCCGGGGGCTGAAGACGGGGCGAGGCACTCTAGCATCGCGTCTGGCTGGAACCGCGGGAACCGCTGGTGTCCTTCAGTCGAATCAATGCGCCAAGGCAGCTCTGTGCTTACCTTCGCCAGCTTGCGGCCGGCTCCGTCAGGCCATTCAGCTTGCACTTCGCATGCGGCGCCCTCCGGCCGACCGTGGCCACTGTCGGACCTGACGTCTTCGTGGCTGACGACCGGAACCTTTTCTGTGGACCCATGAACTTGCCCTTGCCCGCGACGACGCCCGAGTCTGGGCTCAATGAAGCGCCGAGCTGTGAATTTGCCCGAACCGCTGAGTCCCGAGAATCCCCAACTGCCTCCCAAGCTTCGGTTCGTCCGGCACCTGCCCGGCGCGCTGGCCCTCACTCACACGCGGGGAGCGCGGTCTCGCGGATCCAGGCGTTGATCAGATCGATTCCCTCTGTGTGGTTGACTTTGCGACTTATCGGGGGCATCACGTCGCCTGTCATGTAGTGGCTGAGCCGATAGAGAAGCAGCGAGACCTCGGGTTTGCCGGCGTCGATGTCGTACCGGTAGGGTGCGCCCGGTCCGCCATATGCGAGCGGTGTCTTGCAGACACCCCATCGCACCGGCGATGGGCTGACGGTGGCGACGGTCGCAAAGTCGAGCATCAGGCCGCTCTGGAACGCCGCCCCGAGAGGGCTGTGGCAGTGTGCGCAGTTGACGTCCAGATAGGCCTTGGCTCTCGCGTCAAGGCTTTGCGTCGTGTCGCGCCAGTCGGCGTTCACCGGTGCGCCGGCAACGCCGGGAAAACCGGCGAGGATTTGGCTGTCAGCCCAATGGACCAGCTGATTTTGAGCAGGCTCGGGCCCGTAGGCGTAAGTCTTGTTCAGATTGCGCGCTTTGGGACCGATGGGAAGGATGCCGGCGCCGCCTGCAGTCTGGGTTGAATGACATTGTTGACAGGCCTGCGCGTTGGGCACCGCATACATGAACTTCTCGCTCGTGCCGTTGGCCGACGTCAGTTCGAGCTTCACGTCCTTGCCGCCGACCTTCAACGTCGCTTCCCGCTGGTCGGCGTCCCAGACGTAAGGCAGTCCCGACCAGCTGCCGCTGGGCTGCAGCACCAGCACACGCGTCTCGATGAGAACGTTGGCGGAGAGGTCGATCGAGCTCCCCTGTTCGTTTTGCGAACGGCGCGCGACGGCGACATACGCCGCGTCGTTGCCGGAAGCCTTCGGATAGTAGAAGGTTTTCACAATCGCCGAGCCGACAGGGAAGTCGAACGTTCCGTCGGCCTTGTAGGCGATCTGTCGCCCCGGCGGTACATAGACTGCGCGCAGCTTGAACGCGTAGTCCGAGAAGAGAGCCGAATTCAGGTCGTAGGGGACCAGGCTGGCGTTCAAGGTCAGCGTCTTGCCGTCGTTGACCATGAAGTGCCAGTCGGAGAGCTTCTGCGGTGCATTGCTCTGGTCGAAGACCACCACCTCGGGCTGGCCACCGCCACCACCGCAGGCTGAAAAGATGCCCGCTGCCAATATGGCAAGGACGATCCACTGCATGCGTTCCATGACCGTTAAGTTCGTAAGCATGACTGTCCTTCAGAGCAGACCCGTGACGGGGGGCAACGTGATCGCGCATTCCATGCGCGGCGGAAACGGGAAGATCGGTCCCGCGGACAGGCCCTGGGTCAAGGCGAGTAGATCGATATCGATGTTTTCGTACGAGACGACGTTCGGGATGACAGGAAGATCGGTGACGTTGCCCTTCGAGCAGATCTGGAGATTGCCCGTGTAGTGGCCGCCTTCGCCGTTGGCGCCGGTGCTTCCTGTGGCGACGTCGACGATGCCGTCCCAAATCACCGCAGGCATGCGTGCCGGAAGGCCCGATGCATCGAGAGATGCGAACAAGGCGCTCACGAGGGGCGCCAGACCGGCAGGATCGGCGAACGGTCCATCGGGCGCGACGCCGAAATCGGTGATCGTGTTGTCGTGGGCGTAGAACCCGCGCAGGTAGGGATCAAACGTCGTCGGGTCGAAGAAGATGCCGAGCGACTGAAAGCTGACGGCCAGAAGGCCGGCCGTCTTGTGCCCGGTGATCGAGTTGCCCAGGACCTCGGTGTTCTGCGCCGCCATTGCCATGACGCCAGTGCCGGGCGGAACGCCGCGGACAAAGCCTTGCGCCGTGTCGGCGAGCGGCCGATTGTTGTTCACGAGCTTGTTGTTGCGAACGACTGTCCCGCTGTTGTCCAGGAAGCGAAACGCGCCTGGCAGCGCAAAGATCAGGATGCCGCCGGTGTTGTCGTGAACATTGTTGTTCTCGACGACTGCATTGCGCGAATTCTCGATCTCCACGCCGGCAACGTTGAAGTACGCCTCGTTGCCGATCACCCGGACGTTCTGCGATTGCCCGACATAGACCCCTGCATCCCGCGTGCCGATCGCTTTGCTGTTCGTGATCAGGACGTTGTCGGACGTGACCGGATAGAGGCCGTACGCCATCTGCGAGCTGTGCAGCGGATCGTCGGTCCATTCGGCGCGCACGGTGTCGATGACAACGTCGCTGGAATAGGTGACGAACACGGCGTTGCCAACGGCGTCTTCGACGGCGAATTTTCGGAAGGTCACGCCCTTGACGTAGCGAGCCTCGACACCGTTGCTTTCCGAGGCTCCCTTGAAAGACAAGATCGTGTTGGTCGCGGGATCGGAGCCGTTGCCAGCGCCGACGATGGTCAGCTTGTTGACGCTGAGCTTCAGCGAGCGATTGAAAACATAGCGACCGGCAGGCAGTGTGATGGTGTCACCTTCGCGCGCCTGAAAGAGGATGGTGTTGAGATCCTCGTCGTTCATCTTGGCCGCTGCCACCGTCGTCCCCGGAGGGGACGGTGCGACGTCCGGACCGGAACCGCCGCCGCATGCAGTCAGTCCAAGCGACAACAGCGCTATCAGCGAGACTCGACGGAGAACACTACGGCGGCGAAGACCCGATACGGGCCAAGTGGAACTGAACATGGCAACTCCGTTGTGAAGCGATCGCCGGGACTGCACTCGGCGCGATACCTCGAACAGACTGCGGCGAGCGGCCGGCGTACGAGGGAGGCGAAATGCGGGGGCCTGGGCCTTGCAGGCCCAAATCCTGCTGTGACTATTTAGCGAGCCACCCGTGGGCGTCGCCATGAGTGGTAGTGCCACGAATCGCAAAACGCCCTTCAGCGATGACGGCGAGTCAGCCCGGCATCACGCGGGCGTCTGCCATCAAGGAGCGGAGTCCTCCACGCTGTATGCGTCTGTGCACGCCTGAACGCATTCTTCCTGCTTGTCGGTGCAGGGCTCCGGGGGAGGCGGGCAAAACGGCGGAACGTGAGACTTCGTCTTACAGCGCGCGAGGCATGTAGCGAGCGGGTCACGATGCAGCAAGAGGTGATCGGCCACGGTGGGAGGTCTTTTGCCAACTCGCTGCCCACACGAATCTTCGGTTCGACTCGTGAAGGCAGTCACTTTCCCCCATCGATGAATACCGCCGCCGCAGTTCAGGATGCGTTCCCCGACGAGCACCTGATGCGTGCCGTCACTGTAGTACTCGGTCGTGACTTCGTTTTGTGGGCGTGCTTGGCTCGCTGTCACTAGGACAGCCAGTGCCGCGACAGGAAGTGTGCGGGCTAGTTTGATGTAGAACATGGTTCGCCAATGCAGTTGAGGATCGTCAAAGTTGAGCGCGGCCTCCTCCCAAAGATTCAGCCTTTTGTCGGAGGGCGCTGCAGTGCTGCAGCTGTTGGGGCCGTGGACCACCGCCCTCGCTGCACCGCGCCAACCGCGCCGATAGCGAGCAACATCAGCATCCAGGTCGCCGGCTCCGGCACGGCCGAGACCGCGAGCGACAGGTTGGCAGTGGCGCCGCTGTTCGCGACTGTGTTGGTGGATATGTTGGCCGGGATCGTTCCTTCGGAGAAGGCAGTGATCGTGACGCCGTAGCTGCCCACGGGCACCGTGTACGACAGGGCGTCCGCGCCGGCCACAAGCCCCTGCCGCAAGTAGGTGTGCGTGCCATAGTTGAAGAGATTCAGGGCCACATAGGCATTCGCAGCGGGTGCGGCGGAGGCGAACGCCGAGAACGTGAACGACAGCGTTGACTCGGTGTTGACCGAGAAGTCGTAGAACGCGCTGCCGCTGGCGGCGGCGTGCGCGGGGTACTGGAAGTCGCCATCGACCGCGTTCGCGTTCGCTGAGCTGCGGACGAAGAAGTCGGCCTTGTTGGGGCCGTTGAACTGCACGGCGCTGCCGGCGGAACTCACCGCCTGCGACAGGCCTCGGTCGTCTCGCGAGTCGGACTTCGAGACGGCATACGGGTCCGCCACGACATTCGACGTTCGGTCGCTCGGCCCGAAGCGGACGGTGTCTGGCGCGCCGATGCCGACCTGCGTCTGCGAATCGGCACCTGCCTGGATGGACGTGACGGCCGCATCGGCGGGTGATGCCGTAGCAGCCGCCGCAAGTAGCGGCAGCAATGCGCGAGCAAGGGCGAGTACAGGGGAGATGGTCATGGTGAGGTTCCTGAAGGTCTGTGATGGCCAGGTGGACGCGACGGGCGACAGCGCGCAACAGGCCTGCGCCAACCGGGCCTCTTCAGGGCCGGCACAGGCGCTACCGCGGTGCGGCTGGCGCGTGGATGGGCGACATCACGAGGCGCGCAAAGCCGATCTATGAAACCGGGTCGCATGTTCCGTCGCGCTGTTGCCGCCGGGAATACCGCGTAGGCGCTATTTGGTACCGAGCGCACTCGAGGCTGAGTGACCTCACCGCCCCTTCGGTAAAGGGGGCGATGCCAGAGGTCACTGCTCGGGTGGTGCTCGAGTTTGTTGCGAAGACGGGTCTGCTTGCAGTCCCGGACACTCTGGCTCCCGTCGTTCCCGGTGACGCCAAAGCTGCGGCGGCCGAGGACGACGCAAAGCAGGGCGATCAGGTCGAGGGCAGCGAGGACGAGGACACCAGCCCTGAGCTGAGTGCATGGAGCAAGTCGCTTGAGGCCCCCCTGAGCCAGATCGAACGCTATGACCTGTATATGCGAGTGCAATCCCAGTTTGGGACGCGCCAGGGCGTCAAGGGGCTTGAGTTCCCATGCGTGCTGGTCGTGATCAACGACGACGAGGCGCGAGGCTTCCTTCTTGCCTACGACAAGTTCTTCGGCGCCAAGGAGAAAACAATGGCGGACCTTGAAAACGAAGCCGCTGGCCGAGAGGCCGGTTCGGACCGCACCCACCGCTTGTTCTACGTGACCTGCGGCCGAGCGGAGAAGAGCGTGGCCTGCGTCTACTACTCGTCCGATCCAGCGTTGGCTCGCGATGCCACCCATCCCGGGGCTGCTGAACTTTAGACTTGCACCTGCAAAATGAACTTAAGACTTGCACCTGGTGCAGGTCAATGCTTCAAGCCGCACATAGCTGCTGAAGCCATCAGCAGGGTGGCGGAGGCTGTGAGATTCGAACTCACGGGCCGTTTGACCGGCCGACGGTTTTCAAGACCGTTGGGTTAAACCGCTCCCCCAAGCCTCCGAAGGGTGCGCATTCTACGAGCCGGGCCGCTGGGCCTGCTCGCAGTCGATTTGGATGATCTCGCGCGACGCGCCGTCGACGCGTGCGGCGGTCAGCTTGCCGCCCCAGACGCAGCCGGTGTCCAGCCCCAGCAGCGTGGGTCGGTTCAGCATCCCCAGTGTCGACCAGTGGCCGAAGGCAATGGGCACATCGGCCGTGCGTCGCCCCGGCACGTCGAACCAGGGCATGAAGCCCTCGGGTGCGGCGCCGGCACCATCCTTGGTCTTGAAATCCATCTCGCCGTCGGCGGTGCAAAAGCGCAGCCGCGTCAGCGCGTTGACCGTGAAGCGCAGCCGCGCCGTGCCCGACAGATTGGCGTCCCAGCGCGCGGGCTCGTTGCCGTACATCGCCTGCAGGAAGTCCGGCAGCGACGGGCCGCGCAGCATGGCCTCGACGTCGGCGGCTGCGGCCAGCGTGTCGTCGCGGCTCCACTGCGGCACGACGCCGGCGTGCACCATCAACCAGCCGACGTCGAAGATGGCCAGGCGTTGGCGGCGCAGCCAGTCCGTCAGGGCCTCGCGGTCGGGTGCGGCGAGGATGTCGTCCAGCGTGTCGCCTCGATGCGGGCGCCGCACGCCGTGGGCGGCGGCGAGCAGGTGCAGGTCGTGGTTGCCGAGCAGGCAGCTGGCCGAGTCGCCCAGGCCTTGCAGGCGGCGCAGCGTGGCCAGCGAGGATGGCCCGCGATTGACCAAGTCGCCCAGCAGCCAGAGCCGGTCGCGCGAGGGCGAAAAGTCGATGTGGGCAAGCAGGCGCTCGAACGCGTCGCAGCAGCCCTGCAGGTCGCCAATCAGGTAGTTCATCGGTGAGCGGAAGCGGAGGGCGCCATGCTAAGGCGCGCAGTGCCGCTGTCGGGATTCTTGACAGGATCGTGAGCTATTTTTAGATGTGGCTCGTAAGCCGTTGATGTCTAACGGAATTCTTCGCTGGCGCGAAATTTGCGCACGTGGGCGTCGCCCCAGGCGGCGTCGCCGCCATCCCCCACGAGCTTGGGATGGCTGCGCGGGCCTGGTTCTGCTTCTTCATCAACCGAGACATTTCTTCCATGTACAACGAAACCCCCGCGCCGCGCGCCCAGTTGCTCAGCCTGCTCGTGGCTGTGGCCTGCGCCGGCTTGTCCGTCACGGCCGCCGCCGACCCGACGATCACGCTGCAGGCCACCTACGCGCTCAACGGCGCCACGCCGGCCGATGCCATCCCTGAAGGCTCGCTCAACACGACGGCGGATGGCGCTGACTTCTACATGACCAAGAACGACGCTGGCTCCGGCGTGTTCTTCCACGCCTACGGCTTCACCGGCAGCCCGACCTATTTCGGCGCACGCGCCTCGGGTGACGGCCTGGACTTCTCTGCCCGCACCAGCTCGCTGTACAGCGGCAGCTACACGAACAACACCGGCAGCGTGATGCTGTTGAACTTCGCGTTCAACGTGGACGGCGGCGAAGTGGCCCTGTGGGGCGACGGTGTCGGTACGGCCAACACGCGCCTTCAGGTGCGTCGCAACGGCTCGGTCGTGAGCCAGGGCGACACGATGGTCACGCAGACGGCCTCGGGCTACACCTGTTCGGAAAACGATATCGGCGCGCTGGGGGCCTGGGCCAACTGCTCGACGCCGAACGACAACGCCGTGTTCGGCGCTGCCGGCGCCTACTCGGTGGACATGGGCCTGGTCGGCATCGGCGAGACCATCACCATCGACTACGACATCGTGTCCATGGTCAGTGGCCAGTACGTCAGCGGCGCGGTCAGTTCCGGCAACTGCTATGGCGGCTATGGCGCCTACGGCGAGGTGCAGGCCGTCCAGCAGTACGTTCCCTGCGTCAGCTACAACGGCATCGCCCGCTCCGGCGACCCGTTCAACAACAACGGCTTCGACAACACGGCCGACTTCTCGCTGACCGCGACGGCAGCGCCCCTGCCCGAACCCGGCAGCCTGGCCCTGCTGGCTGCGGCGGGTGGCGGATGGTGGCTCAGCCGCCGCCGACGAAGCGACGGCTCGGCCGGCTGAGTTCGCACGACTCCGGTGAGCGGCACCTTTGGGTGCCGTTTTTTTGTCCCTCTAGACTCGCGCGCCATGGCTCGCTTCGCATTCATCTGGGAACTCGGCGGCGCCTATGGCCACCTGGGTCGCATGATCCCGGTTGCCCGGGAGCTGCAGCAGCGCGGCCACGAGGTCGTTTTCATCATCCGCGAGCTGATCGAGGCCGAGCGGCTGCTGGGCCCCCACGGCTTCAAGTGGTACCAGGCGCCACTGTGGGTCGGCCGCGTGATGAACCTGCCCGACCCACTGAGTCATGCCGAGCTGCTGATGGCCTTCGGCTTCCTCGATCCGCCGGCGCTGCTCAGCATCAGCCGGGCCTGGCGCAATCTGCTCGGCCTGCTGGCGCCGGATGCCCTCGTCTTCGACTACTCGCCCACCGCCGTGCTGGCCGCGCGCGGCCTGGGCCTGCCGCAGCTGAATCTGGCCAACGGCTTCCAGGTGCCGCCGGCGGGCCGGCCGCTGCCGCCGCTGCGCTGGTGGCAGAAGGCACCGCCGGCGCGGCTGCTGGACTCCGAGCAGCAGGTCGTGCACGTGGCCAACCAGGTGCTCTACGAGCTGGGCGCGCCGCCCGTCGAAGGCATGCTGGACATCCTCTCCGGCAGCGCCGACGTCTTCGCCACGGTGCCCGAACTGGACCATTACCCGGACCGCAAGGGTGGCGACTTCGTCGGCCCCATCTTCGCGCTGGGTCGTGGCGAGGACGTGCATTGGCCCGCCAAAGGAAGCTTGCGCGTGTTCGCCTACCTCAAGCCCAACTACGGCGGCCTGGACACGCTGCTGACCGTGCTGCGCCAGCTCGACGCCAGCGTGCTTGTACACATCCCCGGCGTGTCGCGCCGCACGATCGAGAAGTTCGCGGGCGATAACCTGCAGATCTCGCGCCAGCCGCTGGACATCGAGCAAGTGCGCCAGAGCTGCGACGTGGCCGTGCTGCACGCCGGCCTGAGCACCGTGGCTGCCGTGCTGCTGGCCGGAAAGCCCGTGCTGCTCTTTCCCCAGCAGCTGGAGCAGACCATGTTCGCCCGCAGCGTCGAGGCCCTGGGCGTGGCCGTGGCCATCCCCGAGGCCGCGGCCGGCCAGTTCCAGCGCCTTGTCAAGCGTGCGCTGGCCGACGAGGGCATGAAGGACAAGGCCCGGCAGTTCGCCGACAAGTACCGCGGCTACGACCAGGCCGACGCCATCCGTGGCGTGGCCGACCGCTGCGAGGCCATGCTGGCCTCGCGCTGAGCCGAACCGGCCCGGCCCGGCGGCCCCGGGAATGTGCGATGGGCGCCGTCATGACCATCTGCTAGTCTCCCGGGCTTCGTTTTTGACCCCGCGTCGCCCGGGTTTTCCCAGGGTTGGACGCCTTCGATGGATACCGCTCTCGTACTCTTTCTGATCCTGATCAACGGCTTGTTCGCCATGTCGGAGATGGCGTTGACCGCCAGCCGCAAAGCGCGTTTGCAGGTGATGGTGGAAAGCGGTGAGGGCGGGGCGCAGGCCGCGATGGATCTGCACGAGAACCCGACCAAGTTCCTGTCCACGGTGCAGATCGGCATTACGGGCATCGGCGTGCTGAACGGCATCGTCGGCGACGCCGCCTTCTCCGGCCCGCTGTCGCACTGGCTGACCGAGACCTTTGCGTTGAACCCGCATGCCACCGACATCGCGTCCACCGCCCTCGTCGTCATCATCATCACGCTGCTGACCATCGTCTTCGGCGAGCTGGTGCCCAAACGCATCGGCCAGATCTACCCGGAGACCGTGGCGCGGCTGGTCGCGCCGACGATGAACCTGATCTCCATTGGCGCACGGCCGCTGGTGCGCGCGCTGAGCTTCTCGACAGAGGCGACGCTGAGCCTGCTGGGCCTGCGCAACAAGGGCCAGCGCGGCGTGACGGAAGAAGAGATTGCCGCCAGCCTGGAAGAGGGCCTGGATGCCGGCGTCATCGAGCAGCACGAGCACCAGATGGTGCGCAACGTCTTCCGCCTGGATGAGCGCCAGATCGGCTCGATGATGATTCCGCGCGCCGAGATCGCCTGGCTGGACGCCGAGGCCACGCCGGCCGAGGTGCTGGTCGTGCTGCGCGAGCATGGCTTCAGCCGCTATCCGGTCTGCCGCGGCGGCCTGGGCGAAGTGCTCGGCGTGGCCTCGGCGCCGGCGCTGCTGGCGCGCCTGCTGGACGGCCAGCCGCTGGACCTGGCGGTGGGCCTGGAGGCGCCGCTGTTCGTTCCCGAGACGCTGTCGGGCATGGAGCTGCTGGAACATTTCCGCGTGTCGGACGCGCCGCTGGTCTTCGTCGTCGACGAGTACGGCGAGGTGCAGGGCGTCATTGCCGTGCGCGATGTGCTTGAGGCCATTGCCGGGGAGTTCAACGCTCCGAGCGATGGTGACGCCTGGGCGGTGCAGCGCGAGGACGGGAGCTGGCTGATCGACGGCCTGATCCCGGTTCCCGAGCTGAAGGACCGCCTGGAGCTGAAGGAACTGCCCGAAGAGGACCGTGGGCGCTACAACACCCTGGCCGGCATGATCATGCTGCTGCTCGGGCGCTTGCCGCGCACGACCGATGTCGTGGAGTGGGACGCGTGGAGATTCGAGGTCGTCGACCTCGACGGCAAGCGTGTAGACAAAGTGCTGGTCAGTCGTCTGGCCGAAGAAACTGGAGAGAAATCATGAGCAACCCCCCGATGTACGGCGAACTGCTGCCGCTGGACCGCGAAGTCCACAAGAACCTGAAGCTGGACACGAGCCAGGCCGTCGTCAGCCGCGTGGCCGATCAGAACTCGGTCTTCCTCGCTGCCGTCGAGTTCGGTGATGCCTGCAAGGAATACCCCATCGTCTTCGTCCGCGCCGGCGAGCCGGGCGCCGATGGCAAGCCGCCCGTTGCGCCGCTGGCCGTACTGGGCCTCAAGGCCGGCTCCAACCTCTTCGTCGAGGGCGACAAGTGGACCGGCAACTACGTGCCGGCCTATGTGCGCCGCTACCCCTTCGCGATGGCTCGCCTGGATGGCAACGCCAACAACCTGGCCGTCTGCTACGACACCCAGTGGGCCGCGTTCAATGACACCACCGGTGAGCCGCTGTTCAACAACGGCGAGCCGACCGAGTTCCTCGTCGGCGCGAAGAACTTCCTGGAGAACTTCGAGCAGGAAGCCGAGCGCACCCGCCTGATCTGCAACCTGCTCGTCGAGATGGACCTGCTGCAGGACATGCGCTTCGAGGCCACGATGCCCAATGGCGAGAAGATCGACGTCGAAGGCTTCCTCGCGCTGGACGAGAAGAAGTACGCCGAGCTGCCCGACGACAAGGTACTGCAGTTGCACCGCAACGGCCTGATCGCGATGATCGAGATGCACCGCCTGTCGCTGACCAACATGAACCGCCTGGCGGGCAAGTACGCGGCCTAATCCGCTCCTGCGCTCGTCACGAGGCCACGCGATGCGTGGCCTTTTTTGTGGGCGCGCCGCTATGCTGGTTTCGATGAGCCTGACCGCCGACCTCCTCGCCGAGCCTGACTGCGCCGTGCTGTTTGAGCCGGCCGCTTTTGTTCAGGCGCTGCTGGACGTGGAAGCGGCGCTGGCGCTGGCGCGCGCCGACGCCGGACTGCAGTCCTGGTCGTCGGCACGCGAGGTCCAGGCCGCCTGCCGCGTCGAGCATTTCGACCTGCCGACGCTGGCGGCTGCCGGCCGGCAGGGAGGCACCGTCGTCGCGCCGCTGGTGGCGGCGCTGGCCGCGCGCCTGAGTGGCGAAGCCGAGGCCGAGCTGCATGCCGGCGCGACCAGTCAGGACCTCATCGACACGGCTCTCGTGCTGCAGACGCGGCGCGCCCTCGTGCTCATCGAGGCCGAGGTCTTCGCCGCGGCCGAGGCGTTGCTGGCGCTGGCCGACACCCATCCCGGCCAACCCGCGCTCGCACGCACGCTGCTGCAGCCGGCCGGCGTCATCCCGCTGAAGCTACGCCTGGCCCAATGGCTGCAGGCCCTGCTCGGCGGGACCGAACCGATGCGCGCAGCCGCGGCCGGCGCGCTGCAGCTGCAGTTCGGGGGCAGTGCGGGGCAGGGCGCGCCTGAGGCCGTCGCTGCGGTGCTGGGCCGCAACCTTCGCCTGCCCGTGCCGGCGCTGTGCTGGCAGACGCGGCGCGGCGACTGGCTGCGGCTGGGCACCGAGCTGGCCCTGCTCAGCGGCTCGGCCGCCAAGATTGCCGAGGACCTCGCGCTGCTCAGCCTGCCCGAGGTGGGCGAAGCACGTTTTGCCGGTGGTGGCGGGTCCAGTGCGATGCCGCACAAGCGCAACCCGGCCGCGCTGATGCGCGCCCTGGCCGCGGCCCAGGCGCAGCCGCAGCGGCTGGCCACGCTGCTGGCCGCGATGCCCCAGCAGCTCGAGCGCGCCCTCGGGCCCTGGCAGGCCGAGCTGGCCGCCTGGCCGGATCTCGTCATTGGCGCCCACGCGACTCTGGCGGCGCTGCGCGAGGCGCTGCAAGGCCTGAGCTTCGACCCGGCACGTTTGCAGGCCAACCTCGACGCGCAGCACGGCGCGCTGCAGGCCGAAGCCCTGGCCCGCGCGCTCGCGCCCCGTCTGGGGCGAGCCGCGGCCCAGGCCCAGGTCGCGGCCTGGTGCACGCGCATCGGGCCGGGCCTGCACCTGCGCGACCTGGCCGGCCCGGAGTTCGCGGCCATCTTCGACGCACCGCTCGACGAAGCTGCGGCCGAGAGCGTGCTGGCCGCCTGGCGTCACCGCCTGCCGCATCTGCGGCCCGAGGCTTACTCCCACGGAGACCCCCATGTCCCGACCGCCTGACGACGAGCGCCTCGACGACTTCAGCCACGGCCTGGCGCGCCGCCGCGAAGTGCTGGGCGACGCTTGGGTGCGCCGAGCGACGCTGGACGCGACCACCTTCAATGCCGACTTCCAGGCCCTGATCACCCGCTACGCCTGGGACGCAGTCTGGAACCGCCCGGGTCTGCCCACCGAGACGCGCCGCCTGCTCGTGCTGGCCTTCACGATGGCCCAGGGCCGCTGGGAGGAGTTCGACCTGCATTGCCGTGCGGCTCTCGCCGCCGAGGTGCCGCCCGAGACCGTGCGCGAGGTGCTGATCCAGGGCGCCATCTACGCCGGCGTGCCGGCCGCCAACACGGCCTTCAAGCGCACGGCCGCCCTGCTGGCCGAACTCGGCATCAAGTCCGAGGCCGCGCCGCTGATGCCGGCCACGCGCGAGCGCCGCCACACCACTTTCAGCCAGCCGCAACTGGCGGTGGTGCTGCAGGGGGAGGGTGACAGGGCGCCGGTTCTGCTGGCCCACCCGCTGGGCTTGAGCGAGGCCGTCTGGCAGGACCTGGCCCGCCGCCTGGCGGCACAGGGCCACCCGACGCTGCGCTACGACCTGCGCGGCCATGGCCGCTCACCCAACCCGGCCGGGGCCTGGGGCCTGGCCGAACTCGCCGAGGATGCGGCGCGGCTGATCGGCGAGTGGGGGCGCGGGCCGGTCGTCATGCTGGGCCTGTCGCTGGGTGGCCTGGTGGCCCAGCAACTCGCCGCGACGCGCCCCGAACTGTTGCGCGGCCTGGTGCTGGCGCATTGCGACTCCCACTACCCCGAGTCCGCGCGAGCCGTCTTCAGTGCCCGCATCGAGGCCGTGCACCGTCAGGGCATGGGCGCTGTCGTCGACACCGTGCTGGCCCGCTACCTGAACGCCGACCTGCGCGCAACGCGTCCTGACATTGAAGCCGCCTTGCGCGATACCCTGCTGGCCCAGGATCCGGCGGCCTATGCACAGACCTGCGCGGCGGTCCGCGACGCCGATTTGCGCGGGGCGCTATCCAACTGGCGAGGGCCGACGTTGGTCGTTGGCGGTGCGCTGGATGCCGGCGTGCCACCCGAGCGCATTCAGGCGCTGGCAGCAACGCTCCCGCAGGCGCGACTGCGACTTCTGGCGGGGGCTTCTCACCTGGGACCGGTCGAGGCGCCAGAGGTATTTTCATCAGAGGTTGTCACCTTTTTAGGTGACGCATAAATTCGCGCTCGGCGGAAAACACATGTATCCAGGTGTTGTCCAGCCTTAAAAGTCACATTCCAATCCCTAGACTTCGCGGCTCGGTGCGTTGGGCGCCCAAGGATGCAGTCAATGATCTCGATATTCAAAGAAAGCCGCCCCGCGCCGCTCGACAACCCCTTCGGTGGCCCGCCGCTGGAATTGAACAGCGATTTCGGTGCGATCGACGGAGATGCACTGGACTTGGTTGAACGCCGTTACGGCGACCGGGGCCTGATGGTCAAACGCGAGCAATTCAGCAGCCGCAATGAGGACGGCGACATCGTTTGCACGGCCCGCGATGGCGAGAAGATCATCGGCACGCTTTCGGTGCGCTTCGACGGTGTGGGTGGCCTGAACGCGGATCTGCTCTTCGGGGCCGAAATGGCCGAGTGGCGTGCGGCGGGGATCACGCTCTGCGAATTCGGCGGCTTGGCCGTCGACAAACACTCCCGCGAACCCAAGCGCGTGCTGGCGCAGATCTTTCACCTTGGCTATCTGCATGCCCACCGTCGTGCGCGCGTGGCACGCCTGGTCATTGAAGTGAACCCGCGCCATGTGGCCTTCTACCGCCGCTGGCTGGGCTTGCTGCCGTACACCACGGCGCGCCACAACCCGCGCGTCGACGCGCCGGCGGTATTGATGAGCATGGATTTTGCGACGGCGCGCGAGCAGATCTCGCTGCTGGGCGGCCGCCCGGAACTGCTGTCGACGGCGCGCTGCCTTTATCCGATGTTCTGGGACGAGGCGACCGAGGCCGCGATGCTGGCCAAGCTACCGGTGACCTGAGCCGGCACGGGTCATTTCGGCAGCGCTACATCAAGTCGCCGCTGTAGCGGTCGGCCTTGGCCACGACCTTTTTGCCGTAAAGCGGGGCCGCCAGGCCCCAGAGCACGAAGTTGTTCACCAGCCGCGGCAGCAGCGGCAGCGGGCGTGGCACGTCGACGATGAGGACGACCCGCGGCTCGCTTGCATGGTTCACGACCGCATGCGGCCAGGAGTCATCGAACATGACGCCTTCGCCTTCCTTCCAGGTGTAGGGTTGGCCGGCGACGCGGATGTGGGGTGGGTTCACCCGCGGTACGCGAATGCCTAGGTGGTAGCGCAGATAGCCGACATAAGGACCGTCGTGCTCTGGGATGGACTTGCCCGGATCGAGCACCGAGAAGAAGGCCTGCAACACGCCCGGGACCTGCGCCAGCGCCGCGCAGGTGGCCGGGCAGCGTGCCCGGTTCGCATCGGGCCGGTGGCCGAGCAGCTCCAGCATGTAGACCTTCCAGTCACCGGCGGTGGCTGCAGAGATCTCGGTGGCTGGCCGGTTGACGTCGTGGTAGCGCGGCATGGAGACGTGGCCGGCCAGCAGCGCATCGCACTCCGCCCGGATCAACGGGTAGGCCCGCTCCAGCGCGCGCAACTCGGGTCGCGTGGCATCGATGTCGAAGAAGACGGGGCGTTGTTCATGGCCAGCGTAGTGAAGCAACAGGTTGTTCACCGCGCGTTTGGGGGCGTGGTAGTCCATGGGCGTGAAGCGGGGTACGGCTGAAAACTGATTCTTCCGATCCGTCCGCCCGTTAGCAGCGGTGCGGGTCTTGCCCGCAAGCGACATGGGGTTTTGCATCGGCACTCGAACTTTTTCAGAGCCGGCGCGCTAACGCGGAAACAAATTGCAAGAGCTGTTTGGCATGAAACTGTGCCGGCAGCGCGCCACCCCAAACTTGCCGGCGGCCGAGGCAAGTCAGCCCGCACCGCGCCCGCCCAACCGCGCGGACAGCGTGCGAGCCGCGTCCTTCAGCAGCTTGGCGGACGAGCCGTTGGCCGCCGTGTCGAAGCTGGCGCTCGGGCCGATGGCGGTCAGCGTCAGCACCAGGCGGCCGCCCGCGTCGAAGACCGGCGCAGCCAGCGCGCTGACGCCGGCGACGACGCCGTCGCGCGAATTGGCCAGGCCGGCCCGGCGCACCTTGTCCATCAGGGCCGCTTCCGGTAGCGCCTCGCCCAGTGCCGCTGCGTCCTCGCCCCGGTAGGCCGAGAACAGGCGCCCTGATGCCGTGCCGGCGAGGCTCATCACCGTGCCGTGGCGCATGCTGATATGTACCGGCGTCGGCCCCTCGGCGACGCGCACGATGGTGGGCCCGCGCGTGCCCCAGACGGCGATTGCGACCGTGTGGCCCAACTGCAGCGCCAGGTTCTCAATGACCGGCGTGGCCAGCCGCACCGGGTCGTACTGCTGCAGGCTGATGAGGCCCAGCTGCAGCGCCAGCGGCCCCAGACCATAGGCACTACCGTCCTCCTGCTCGACCAACCCGATCTTGATGAAGCTGACCAGATAGGGGTGGGCCTTGGCCGGCGTCATGCCGGCCTCGCGGGCCAGGTCCTTGAGCGCCATTGGCCGACCGTGGTGGGCCAGCGCCAGCAGCAACTGGCCGCCGACTTCGATGCTCTGGATGCCCCGTGGGGCCTTGGGCTCAACCATGCAGAAAATTCTATATTGGTGAATTGATTTGGAATAGGCTAAATTTCGGCTTCGACGTTGGAGACCTGCATGACGACCGCCAAAGCCTTTGCCTCGCAAGCCGACCTGGAAGAAAAGCAGGTCACCTTCGAGCGCCTGTCCGAGTACGCCTGGGCCTACACGGCCGAGGGCGACCCCAACACCGGCATCGTCATCGGCCGCGACGCGGCGATGGTCATCGACACGCAAGCCACGCCTGTCATGGCGGCCGACGTGATCCGGCGCATCCGCTCTGTGTCAAACGTGCCCATCAAGTACGTGCTGCTCAGCCACTACCACGCGGTACGTGTGCTCGGTGCCTCCGCCTTCAAGGCCGAGGGCCTGGAGCAGGTCATTGCCAGCGACGCAACATTGGCGCTGATCAAGGAGCGCGGCGAGCAGGACAAAGCCAGCGAGATCGGCCGCTTCCCGCGGCTGTTCCGCAACGTCGAGTCCGTGCCGGCAGGGCTGACCTGGCCGACGCTGACCTTCGCGGGCAAGCTGACGCTGGACCTGGGCGGCGTCAAGGTCGAGATGTTCTCGCCTGGCCGCGGCCACACGGCGGGCGACACGGTGGCCTGGCTGCCCGAGGAGCGCGTGCTGTTCAGCGGCGATCTCGTCGAATTCGACGCGACGCCCTACTGCGGCGACGCGCACTTCGCCGACTGGCCGACCACGCTGGACGCCATCGCAGCGCTGAACGCCGCAGCCCTGATCCCTGGCCGTGGCCCGGCGTTGAAGGGCGCCGAGCAGGTCGCCGCGGGCCTGGCCGGCACGCGCGCCTTCGTCAGCGAGCTGTACGCGGCCGTGCAGGCCGGCGTCGCGGCGGGCGAGGAGCTGAAGCCCGTCTACCAGCGCACGATGGCCGCATTGCGCCCCAAGTACGGCCACTGGGTCATCTTCGACCACTGCATGCCCTTCGACGTCACCCGCGCCTTTGACGAAGCCGGTGGTACGGCGCATCCGCGCATCTGGACCGCCGAGCGCGACGTGGAAATGTGGAAGGCCCTCGAAGGCGCTTGAAATGAAGCCCCTCGTCCAAGGCGGCACTGACGTGGAACTGCCTCGCTACCCCTACCACCAGAGCCTGGAGCAACGCTCCGGCCAGCCGCAGCGCCGGCCCGTCGTCATCGTCGGGGCCGGCCCGGTGGGCCTGACGCTGGCGCTGGATCTCGCGCGCCGTGACATCCCGGTCGTTGTCATCGACGACAGCGACCGCATCGGCGAAGGCTCGCGTGCGGTCTGCTGGGCCAAGAAGACGCTGGAGGTGTTCGACCGTTTGGGCGTCGGCGAGGCCGTCGCGCGCGAAGGCGTGCGCTGGCAGCGTGGCCGCGTCTTCCACGGCGAGCGCGAGGCCTATGCCTTCGACCTGCTGCCCGAGGCGCATCACAAGATGCCGGCCATGGTGAACCTGCAGCAGGACCAGGTCGAGGCGCGGTTGGTGCGCGCAGTTCGGCTGGACGCTCGCATCGAGCTGCGTGGCAGGCATGAGCTGATCGGGCTGGAACAGGACGCCAACGACCCATCCCAGGGCGTGACACTGAACGTGCGCACGCCGGACGGCTTGTTCGACATGCGCGCCGACTGGGTCATCGGCTGCGACGGTGCGCGCAGCCCGACGCGGCAGCTGCTGGGGCTGAGCTTCCAGGGCCAGGTGTTCGAGGACCGCTTCCTGATCGCCGACGTGCGCCTGGCACCCGGCGTGCAGCCGCGTGGCCTGGACCCGGCCCGGCCTGAGCGCTGGTTCTGGTTCGATCCGCCGTTCCATCAAGGCCAGTCCGTGTTGCTGCACGCGCAGGCCGACGGGCTGTGGCGCATCGATTTCCAGCTTGGCCGCAATGCCGACGTCGACGCCGAGCGGGATGTCGAGCGCATCAAGGCGCGCGTGGCCGCGATGCTGGACACCGACCAGTTCGACCTGGCCTGGTCTTCGATCTATCAATTCTGCTGCCGGCGCGCCGAGCGCTTTCGCGTCGGCCACGTGCTGCTGGCCGGCGACGCGGCCCACCAGGTCTCGCCCTTCGGCGCGCGCGGCGCCAACAGCGGCGTGCAGGACGCCGACAACCTCGGCTGGAAGCTCGCTGCCGTGCTGAAGGGCGAGGGCGACGACATGCTGCTGGACACCTACGAGTTCGAGCGCATTGAGGCGGCAGACGACAACATCGGCCATTCGACGCGGGCCACCGACTTCATCAGCCCCAAGAGCGCCCTGAGCCTGCGGCTGCGCAAGGCGGCGCTGGATCTGGCCGCGCATACCGACTTCGCCAAGCCGCTGGTCAACAGCGGGCGCCTGTCGGTGCCGACCGACCACGTCGATTCGCCGCTGAGCACATCCGATGCCGAGACCTGGGCGGGCGGCCCGTCGCCGGGCTGCCCCGCGCCGGACGTTCCATTGGACGGTGGCTGGCTCAGCGAGCGGTTTGGCGACTTCCTGTTGTTGTGCTTTGGCTGGCCGGCACCGGCGGCCGGCGTGCGCATCATCACGCTGCCCGCCGAAGGCGTAGCTGCGGAGCGCTACGGTGCGCGGCCCGGCAGCGTTCACCTGATCCGCCCCGATGCCGTCGTCGCCGCGCGCTGGCATCACTTTGACGCCGACGCGCTGCGTGCGGCGCTCGCCCGTGCGCACGGGAGGTCCGATGCATAAATTGACCCTGACCCCAAATTTCGGCCGCGAGGCCGATGCCTTCTATGCCGAACTGATCGCCGCCCAGGCGGGCCTTTCCGACGAGGCCGCGGCCGACTGGCTGGCGCGGCTGACCCTGATCCTGTGCAACCACATCGGCGACCGCGACGTGCTGCGGCAAGCCTTCGCGCTGGCGCGCGAATCCCAATGACTGCATTGGCCCACGAACACCATGACTGAACTGACCTACCTCGCCGGCTTCGGCAACCAGCACCAGAGCGAGGCCGCGCCCGGCGCGCTGCCCATCGGCCGCAACAGCCCGCAGCGCGCGCCGCACGGGCTCTACGCCGAGCTGCTGTCCGGCAGCGCCTTCACGGCGCCGCGTGCCGACAACCGACGAACCTGGCTCTACCGCCGCCGGCCCTCGGTCGTCGTCGGCGGCTACGAGCCGGTGGCGCACGCGCTGTGGAAGAGCGGCGCCGCGCAAGGCGAATGCGCCTCGCCCGATCCGCTGCGCTGGGGGCCGACGCCGCTGCACGACGACGGCGACTTCATCGACGGCCTGCGCAGCTACGCCGTCAACGGCGAGGTGGGCGTGCAGGGCATGGCCGCGCTGGCTTATGTCGCTACACGCGCCATGGGCCGCCGCGCGCTGGTGAACGCCGACGCCGAGATGCTGATCGTGCCCCAACAGGGCCGGTTGCTGGTGACGACCGAGCTCGGCCGCCTCGTCGTCGCGCCCGGCTCCATCGCGCTGCTGCCGCGCGGCATGGCCTTCAAGGTCGACCCGCTCGACGTGCCGGCCCGCGGCTATGTCTGCGAGAACCACGGCGCCGCCTTGCGCCTGCCCGAGCTGGGCCCCATCGGCTCCAACGGCCTGGCCAACGCGCGCGACTTCGAGGCGCCCGTCGCCTGGCACGAGGCGGAAGACGGCGACTACGAGATCGTCAAGCGTTACGGCGGCAAGCTCTGGCGCGCCACACAACGCCATAGCCCCTTCAACGTCGTCGCCTGGCACGGCAACCTCGCGCCCTACCGCTGGGACACGGCGCGCTTCATGACGATCAACACCGTCAGCTTCGACCACCCGGACCCCAGCATCTTCACCGTGTTGACCAGCCCCAGCGACACGCCCGGCTGGGCCAATGTCGACTTCGTCATCTTCCCGCCGCGCTGGATGGTGGCCGAGGACACTTTCCGCCCACCCTGGTACCACCGCAACGTGATGAGCGAGTTCATGGGCCTGGTGCTGGGCCAGTACGACGCCAAGCCCGAAGGCTTCAAGCCCGGCGGCGCCAGCCTGCACAACAGCTATGTGCCGCATGGCCCTGACGCCGAGGCCTTCGACAAGGCCAGCGGCGCGGAGTTGAAGCCGCACAAGCTGGACCAGACACTCGCCTTCATGTTCGAGACGCGCTGGCCGCTGAAGCCCACCGCGTGGGCGCTGAAGGACGCGCCGCTGGAGACGACCTATGCCAATTGCTGGCAAGGCCTGAAGGAAGAATTCAAAGCATGACTGCCATCGACCACACCCATGACGCCGCAGCCCTCTCCTGGGTCGCCTCGGCCAATGACCCGGCCACCGACTTCCCGCTGCAGAACCTGCCCTTCTGCAGCTTCCGCCGCGCCGGCACCTTGGAGCCGTTCCGCGTGGGCGTGGGCATCGGCGACCAGATCCTGGACCTGACCGGCTGGGGCATCGCCGATCTGAACGCACTGATGGCCCGCCCCAGCAGCGAGCGCCTGGCGCTGCGGCACCGCCTGTTCGACACTTTGAAGGCCGGTGCCCCCGAGGTCGAACTGGTGCCGCAGGCCGCTGCCGAATACACGCTCCCCTGCCGCATCGGCGACTACACGGACTTCTACACCGGCATCCACCACGCCCGCGCCATCGGCAAGCTGTTCCGCCCGGACAACCCGCTGCTGCCCAACTACCAGTGGGTGCCCATCGGCTACCACGGCCGCAGTTCCTCCATCGTCGTCAGTGGCACGCCGCTGCGCCGGCCCAAGGGCCAGGTGAAGCCGCCGGACGCCGACGTGCCGGTCTTCAAGCCCAGCGCCCGTGTCGACTGCGAGCTGGAGCTGGGCCTGTTCGTGGGCCCCGGCAATGCTTTAGGCGAGCCTTTCGGCATCGACGAGGCGAACGAGCATGCCTTCGGCCTGACGCTGTTGAACGACTGGTCGGCCCGCGACATCCAGCCGTGGGAATACCAGCCGCTGGGCCCCTTCCTGGCCAAGAACTTCGGCACGACCATCTCGCCATGGATCGTCACGATGGAGGCCCTGGCGCCCTTCCGCATCCCGTTCACGCGGCCGGCTGAAGATCCGCAGCCGCTGCCCTACCTCGACTCGCCCACGCACCGCGCCAACGCGAGCTTCGACGTCGAGCTGGAGGTGTGGTTCAAGACACCGGCGATGGCCGAGCCCACGCGCCTGTCGCGCTCCAACCTGCGCCACGCCTACTGGTCGCTCGCGCAGATGCTGACCCACCACGCCAGCAACGGCTGCAACCTGCAGCCCGGCGACCTGCTGGGCACCGGCACCATCAGCGGCCCTGCGCCTGAAGAGGCTGGCTCGCTGCTGGAGCTGACCGGCGGCGGCAAGCAGCCGATCACGTTGCCCAACGGCGAGCAGCGGACCTTCGTGCTGGACGGCGACACGCTGGGCCTGCGTGCGTTTGCCGAGAAGCCGGGCTTCCGGCGCATCGGCTTCGGGGCTTGCGACGGCAGCATCGTCGCCTGAACGACCTCGTCCGGTGGTGCCAGCCGCCGCCGGAATTGGCGCTTACCCGTAGAGCGCCCTTGCGTAGACGCCACGCTTCGTAACGTCGACGCAATGAAGTCCATCAAAGCGCAACGTGCCGCTCCGGCCGTCGGCGCCGCCGCTAGATTGCCGCCACTGGTCGGGATCTGACGGCGCCAAGCCCAGCTCCCGGCCTTCCTGAGTCAAGCCCAGCCCGGTGGCCGTCGCCACCGAGTCGGGCCCCCTGTTGTCCGACAAAAACTCGTTGCCCAGGAGCACCCACGTGGCCAAGCCTCATTTCAAGCAGAACCTGTTGCCCCATCTCATCGGTCTGGCGCTAGGCGGCGCGGCGATCGCGCCGGCCCTCGCTCAGGAGGCCGCGCCGGCTGCAGGCGCCCAGCAGCTGGAAACCGTCGAGATCCGCGGCGTACGGGCGACGCTGAAGAAGAACCTGTCCGAGAAGCGCGAGGCGGGCAACATCGTCGACAGCATCAACGCCGAGGACGTGGGCAAGTTTCCCGACAAGAACGTTGCCGACTCGCTGCAGCGCGTGCCCGGCATCTCGGTGGACCGCATCTGGGGCGAGGGCAAGGCGATCTTCGTGCGCGGCACGGACAAGAACCTCAACATGACGCAGCTCAACGGCCAGGCCGTGGCATCGTCCGAGTGGTGGCTGAACGAGCCGCAGACGCGCAGCTTCAACTACGACGTGCTGCCGTCCGAGATCGTCGGCAGCCTGGACGTGTTCAAGAGCCCGTCGGCGGACCTGGACGAAGGCTCGATTGGTGGCCTCGTCATCGTCAAGACCCGCAAACCGCTGGCCTTCAAGGATCAGCTGACGCTGCAGGCCTCGGCCGAAGCCATGTACAGCAAGCTGCCGGGCAAGACCGATCCGCAGCTGTCGGGCCTGCTGAACTGGAAGAGCGATGACAAGACCTTCGGCGTGCTGCTGGCCATCAGCAGCCAGAAGCGCCACATGCGCCGCGACGGCCTGGAGAACTTCACCGACGGCAAGTACGACATCAAGGACCAGAACGGCGCCGTCACCAACGCCTACGCCTCCTGGGGCGGCGGCTCGGCCATCTTCCGCCAGGAGCGCGAGCGCACGACCACCAACCTCGCCCTGCAGTTCCAGCCCAACCCGGCCACCGACATCGTCCTGAACCTGATGGATTCGGACATGAAGATGAACAACAACAACCAGAACTACCTCTGGCAGGCCGGCGGCCTGGCGGTGGGTGGCGTCATTAGCGTCACCGACCCGAAGTTCATCTCCACGTCCGACGGCGGCAAGGCGCTCGTCGGCGGCACGGTCGGCCCCAAGACCGGCGTGTCCTTCGAGCCCATCTACCGCGAGTCCTACATCAAGTCCCGCGTGGCGGACCTCGACGGCAGCTACCAGGCCGGCAACTGGAAGCTGCACGGCCAGGTCGGCACGACCAACAGCTCGGGCGGCAGCTCGCATGACCGCCATTTCTGGATGGAAGGCGACACGCGCACGACGATCTCGCTTGGGCCCGATCACTACGGCGTGAAGTACCTGGACATCAACCCGCTGGACCCCAAGGCACTGACGCTGAAGTCCGGCGACGACCGCGTGCGCCGCATGGAGAGCAAGGAGAACTACGCCCAGGGCGACGCCACCTTCGACATCGACAACAGCGTCATCACCGCTGTGAAGTTCGGCGCCAAGCTGCGCGACAACACGCTGCAGAACACCCGCACGCAGGGCTCGGCCGGTCCTGGCTCGCCCGGCTGGCAGTCGTTCTCGTTGTCCGACCTGTCCAGCGGCCCGTCGCCACTGCTGAGCCAGCAAGCCGCGACGAGCGACGCGCTGACGCAGTACGCCTGGTTCGACGACGCTCTGGTCGCCAGCAAGGGCATCCCGATGTTCGACAAGGCCATGACCTACAAGGACGTGCCCAACGAGGACTACAAGATCAAGGAGCGCATTTCGGCGCTGTACGGCAAGGCCGACTTCGCGTCCGGCAAGCTGCGCGGTGACTTCGGCCTGCGCGTCGTGCGCACCGAGCAGACGTCCGAAGGTTTCCTCGGCAACGCCGCGGGCGGGTTCTCGCCCACCAGCGTCAAGAACACCTACACCGACGCGCTGCCCAACCTCAACGTGATCTACGAGCTGAGCAAGGAAGTGGTGCTGCGTGGCGCCATCGGCAAGACCATGGCGCGCCAGACCTTCGACCTGCTCAGCCCGGGGCTGCGCCGCGACGGCACCGTGCTGAGCAAGGCCTACGCCGGCAACCCCATGCTCAAGCCCGTGCATGCGCGCCAG
Organism: Burkholderiales bacterium; assembly: GCA_019509985.1. Taxonomy (GTDB): domain Bacteria; phylum Pseudomonadota; class Gammaproteobacteria; order Burkholderiales; family Burkholderiaceae_C; genus Pelomonas. Next base: position 128,560 of record JAEKLF010000035.1, read on the forward strand.
GCCGAGTTCGGCGCCGAGTGGTATTACGCCGACGCGGCACTGCTGTCGGGCACCTTCTTCATCAAGAAGCTCGACACCTTCACCTTCAAGGCGTCCAAGTCCGAGGTGGTGGGCAGCGAGACGCTGACGGTGGAGCGCCCCTACAACGCCGACAACGGCGCCGACATCAAGGGGCTGGAGCTGCAGTGGCAGCAGCCCTTTGGCCACACCGGCTTCGGCACCGTCGTGAACTACACCTTCACCGACGCCAAGGCCGGCACCGTGGCGGGCCAGCCGCGCCTGAAGGTGCTGGGCAACTCGCGCGACCAGTTCAACTTCAGCGGCTACTACGAGCAGGGCCCGATCAGCCTGCGCATCTCGTACAACTACCGCTCCAAGAGCTATGGCGACGTGGAGATGGGCGGCCAGGTCATCAACGCGGCCTACGGCCAATGGGACGCGTCGGCCAGCTGGGACGTGACGAGCAAGGTCACGCTGTACGCGAGTGCCGTCAACCTCAACAACGAGGTCATCAAGACGAATACGGTCGACGGCATTCCCATCGGCGTCTACGAGAACGGGGCGCGCTACAGCGTTGGGGTGCGCGCGAAGTTTTAAGCCCCTCGTCCAGTCTCGCCCTGCTGAACGCGGGCGAGACTGACCGATCCCCCGAGGGGATGGCGATGCGTGCGGCATTGAGCCGCAGGCATCGCCCGCGGGCCGGCTTGGGGCGGCCCGGCGCTCGTCCCGCGATCCATTCCGTTCTGTCGCGCTCGTTTTCATGCACACCAAAACACTCACAACCCCGGCAGGCCAGGGCGTGCTGCTGCCCATGCTCTTCATCGGGCTGATGTTCTTCATCCTCGGCTTTGCGACCTGGCTGAACGGTTCGCTGATCCCTTTCCTGAAGATCGTCTGCGAGCTCAACAACTTCCAGGCGTTGTGGGTCACGTTCGCCTTCTACATCGCCTATACGGTGATGGCGCTGCCGAGCGCCGCCATCCTCGCGCGCATTGGCTACAAGCGCGGCATGACGGTGGCGCTGGGTGTCATGGCCGTCGGTGCGCTGTGCTTCATCCCGGCGGCGCGCTCGGGCCAATACGCCATCTTCCTGCTCGCGCTGTTCACTCTGGCCAGCGGCATGACGCTGATGCAGACGGCCATCAACCCGTACATCGTCTGCATCGGCCCGCGGGAGAGCGCGGCCATGCGCATCTCCATCATGGGGCTGTTCAACAAGGGCGCCGGCATCGTCGTGCCGCTGGTGTTCTCGGCGCTCATCCTGTCGGGCATGGAGCGCTTCTCCGAATCGGCGCTGGCTGCGCTGGACGCCGCTGGTCGCGAGGCCTTGCGCAACGAGCTGTCGCAGCGGCTGGTGTTCCCCTATGCCGTCATGGCCGCCGGCCTGTTCGCCTTCATGCTGCTGATCCACTTCTCGTCGCTGCGTGAGCCCGAGCTGGAAGCCGCGGGCGAGCCGAGCGGCACTGTGAAACGTTGGGGCGTTTTCCAGCATCCACAAGTCGTGCTCGGCGCCATTGCGCTGTTTGGCTACGTGGGCGTTGAAGTCATCGCCGGCGACACCATCGGCCTGTACGGCCGCCAGCTCGGCGTCGCGCATTACGGGGTGTTGACCTCGTACACGATGGGCTTCATGGTGCTCGGCTATCTGCTCGGCGTGGTGCTGATCCCACGCTGGATGTCGCAGCGCATGGCCCTCATCGCCTCGGCCTGCAGCGGCCTGTTGTTCGCCAGCGGCATCGCGCTCACGTCGACCACGAGCACGGGCCTGTCGCAGGCCTTGCTCGGCTGGGCCGGTGTACCGCCGGTGCCCGACACGGTGCTGTGCCTGGCGCTGCTGGGCCTGTCGAACGCGCTGGTGTGGCCATCCATCTGGCCGCTGGCACTCGAAGGCCTTGGCAAGTACACGGCCGCAGGCTCGGCGCTGCTCATCATGGGCATCTCCGGTGGTGCGTTGATCCCCATGCTCTACGGTCATCTGGCCGACGTGATCAGCCCGCAGCGCGGCTACTGGGTCATGCTGCCCTGGTACGGGCTGATCCTGTTCTACGCACTGTTCGGCAGTCGCCTCAGGCGCTGGTGAACCCGCGGTTGGGCGTCGCGTTGTTGGACGCGGCGGTCTCCTGGTGGCATATCGCGTGCGCTGCGGGCGACGTGTGCGGAAGTGGCATCGTCATGCAACTCGTTCACGCGGGTTCGCGGTCCTGGTCGCTGGCCGCCTTGCAGCGTTGTGGTCAGCCTGACTGCGGTGATGGCTGAAGTTGGCAATGCCGAAGCCGCGACCCTCGCCTCTCAGAATCAAGCCTCATTCGGAGAACGATCCGCGGAGGCCTTGTCGGCAATCAGCTCCCATTCGCCGCGAAGGCTCTTGAGAGCGTAGTCGGCAAAGTGGCGTACTCGCGGTGCCAGATGCAATGCATGCGGGTACACGACATGCAGCGGCGCACTGGGGAGGCCGTATTGCGCTTGACTTGAGAAAGATCCCGCCGCCGGCGAGCGCGAGCGCCTTGGCCGCGTTGCCGTCATTGCACAGGAAGGTCGCGTTCACCTCGGCCGAGACCGGTTTGCCTTCGTGCTGGAAGAGCCAGTGCCGCGTGCTTCGCGTGCCGTAGAGGATGCAGTTGTGCGCTGAGAGCGCAGCAGGCGTGTCGGGAGAGCCGAAGCGCCGCAAGTAGTCCGGCGCGGCGCACAGGACGAGTTCGCTGTCGGCGATGCGGCGTGCCGTCATCGTCGAGTCGTCGAGCACCCCGAAGCGCAACGCCAGGTCAATGCCTTGCTCCACGAGATCCACGATGTCGTCGCTCAAGACGAGCTCGATCCGCAACGCCGGATGCATGGCCTGGAACTGAGCCGCCAGCGTTGCGAGATAGCGCTGGCCCAGCATGCGCGGTGCCGTCACCCGCAGGTGTCCGTTGATGTCGGTGCGGCTGTTCTGCATCACCGCCTCGGCCTGCTGCACTTCCGCAAGGATGCGCACGCAATGCAGATGGAAGCGTTCACCTTCCTGCGTCATGGATTGCCGCCGTGTGGTCCGGTTGAGCAGGCGAACGCCCATCCGCGCCTCGAGGGCGGCCAGGCGCTTGCTGACCACGGCCAGGGACAGGCCCAGCTCGTTCGCGGCCCCCGTGAGACTGCCGGCACTGGCGACCTTGTCGAAGATCGTCAGCTCGGCAAGGTTGTCGATCATTGTTTCCATATCGTTGATTGTGAAATAGCAAACTCAATCTTTATCAACCAGATGGCGATAACTATAGTGCTTTTCATCGCTTCACAGGAATCTCAAGATGAAACGCACTTTCCTCGCGGCCTTCGTGGCTGCCACTGTCGCCACCAGCCTCGTCGCCCCGGTCTCATCAGCGGCCGAGGGGCCTGCGACTAAGGTGAGCCGCTATCAAGCCGGCTACTACCACTTCAAGCTCGGCGACTTCGAGGTCGCGGCGCTCTCCGACGGCACGCTGCCGATCCCGACGCTGAAGCTGCTGACCAACGCCCAGCCCGGCGAGGTGGCGTCGCGTCTGGCGGACACCTATCAGACGACCGAGGTCGATGCCTCGGTCAACGCCTACCTGATCCGGGCAGGCGGCCGCCTGATCCTGATGGACGCCGGCACCGGCGAGCTTTACGGCCCGACGCTGAACAAGCTCGAGGCCAGTCTCAAGGGCGTGGGCGTCACCCCGGAGCAGATCACCGACATCCTCATCACGCACATCCATACCGACCACACCGGTGGCTTGATGGATGGCAAGCGCATCGTGTTTCCCAACGCCACGGTCCACATCGAGCAGAAGGAGGTCGCGTACTGGCTGAATCCCGAAAACCGCGCCCGGGCGCCGGAGGCGGCGAAGAAGTACTTCGACGAGGCGTCGGCCAAGGTGCAGCCCTATGTCGATGCCGGCAAGGTGAAGACGTTCTCCGGCGCGACCGAGCTGTTCGCCGGCGTCCGTTCCATCCCAGCTCCGGGCCACACGCCGGGCCACACGTTCTACGCGCTCGAGAGCAAGGGCGAGAAGCTGGTGTTCTGGGGCGACCTGGTTCACGTGGCGGAAGTCCAGATGCCCGACCCCGGCGTGACGATCGTCTTCGACGTCGACCCGAAGGCCGCCGCAGCAACGCGCAAGCAGGCGTTCGCCGACGCGGTCAAGGGCCGGTACTGGGTCGCGGCCGACCACATCTCCTTCCCCGGCATCGGCCATCTGCGCCCCGATGGCACGGGCTACCGGTGGATCCCCGCGACCTACGTGAACGACCACTACGAGGCGAGGTGAACCATGGCCCGGCGGTTGCTGAATCACTCCGCGGCGCTGCTGCTGGCCGCGTATCTGGCAAGCCCTTTCGTGGGCGCTGAAACGTTGCCGGCCGCCGCAGCCGACGAAGCGACCGCCGGGCTTCTGAGGGAACGCGCGCTGGCGGACAGCGGGGCGTACAAGATCGTCGAATCGCTGACCACGGAAGTCGGCGCGCGCCCCGCCGGGTCGGACGCCGACGCCCGCGCGGTGGCGTGGGCCGTGGCGAAGTTCCGCGCGCTGGGCTACGACAAGGTCTACACGGAGCCCGTCAAGTTCACAGCCTGGCGCCGGTTGTCCGAGAGCGCCGAGGTCATTGCGCCGATCACGCAGCGCCTTGCCGTGACCACGCTGGGCAACAGCGTCGGAACCAACGGCCCGCTCGATGCCGAGATGGTGCGATTCCAGGACTTCGAAGCGTTGCAGTCGGCGCCGGCCGACTCGGTGCGCGGCAGGATCGTCCTGCTCACGCGGCGCATGGAACGCCACCGCGATGGGTCGGGATACGCGCGGGTCCTGCAGATGCGCAGCAGTGCCGCCTCGTTGGCCGCCACCAAGGGCGCCGTGGCGCTTCTGATCAGATCCCTGGGGACCGACGACAACCGACTGCCGCACACCGGCAGCGTGAACTACGCGCCCGGGAACGCGATTCCGGCTGCCGCCATCTCGGGCCCGGATGCGGATCTCCTTGAAAGGCTGGTGCAGCGGACTCCCTCGGTACGGCTGCGCCTGAACATCGCGACGCAAACGCAGGCCGACAGCACCTCGTACAACGTGATCGGCGAGATCACCGGTCAAGACGCCAAGCCCGAGATCGTGATGATGTCTGCGCATCTCGACTCTTGGGACCTCGGCACGGGCGCCGTCGACGACGGGTTCGGCGTGGCGCTGACGATGGCAGCCGGGGCGTTGATCAAGCAGCTGCCCCAGGCACCCCGCCGCACGATCCGCGTGGTCTTGTTCGCCAACGAGGAGAACGGCTTCGATGGTGCACGCGCCTATGCGGCGCGCGATGCAGGCGATCTGTCGCGGCACTATCTGGCGATCGAAAGCGATTGGGGCGCTGGGCGAATCTACGCATTGCGCCATCCGCCGCAGGACGCTGAGCTGACGGCACGGCTGTCACGCGCGCTGGCTCCGCTGGGCATCACGCTCGACGGTGCCGCTGGCGCGCCGGGGCCGGATCTGGGCTTCCTGGCCAAAGCTGGCGTACCGTGGATCCAGCTCGCGCAGGACGCCACGGACCTCTTCGATCATCATCACAGTGCCAATGACACCTTGGACAAGATCGACCCCGCGTCCTTGAACCAGAACGTTGCCGCCTACACGACATTTGCCTGGCTGGCAGCGAACACGCCGTAGGGTTCAAGGACCGTTGGTCCAGCAGGTCGTCGCCGACGCAGCTGAACAGGCGATGCTTTGCCCGAACGCCTCACCCGCCCATCAGGTGGTTGCGATGTGAGCTGAACGCCGCGGCCATCAGCCGCAGGCGTGCCTTGGCTTGGGCAGCCGTGATGGCCTGCGCCGCAGGCCGAAGCTCGGCTGCGAAGCGGCCCATGCCGGCAAAGAGCGCGTACCAGGATGGCCGCAGGTACATCAGCGCCGCACCGTGCCGTTCCAGCGCTGCCTCGAAATCGCCGCCACGGTCCCACACCTGCAGTAGGCTGGCGAGCCGGTCAGAGATGTTCCGGTTCGCGCGGTTGGCGCGCCAGTAGTCGGTGTCGCGGCGCGTGTTGAGCTGGTAGTGGGCGACGACGTAGTCGCGCACGCCCTCAAACATCTCGGCCACGCGGCGGTTGAATGCTTCGCGGCGGCCGGGCTCGAAGCCGTCCTGCTCCAGCGCGGTGATGAAGTGCTCCACGCTGAACTGGATCAGCATCAGCGCAGTGGCCTCCAGCGGCTCGATGAAGCCCTGGGCCAGGCCGATGGCGACGCAGTTCTGCCGCCAATGCTGCTTCACGCAGCCCACACGCATGCGCAGATGGCGAGCGGTCGCACCTTGGGCCGCTGCGCCGAGGTGCTCGCGCAACTCGCGCTCGGCCTCGTCGTCGCTGACGAAGCCCGAGCTGTAGACATAGCCGTTGCCGTAGCGCGTCGTCAGCGGAATCTGCCAGGCCCAGCCGTGCCGCAGCGCCGTGGACACCGTCTCTGAAGGGATGTCCTCGCCTTCGACCAGGGACGTCGGGATCGCGATGGCGCGGTCGTTGAACAGGTTGTCGTGGTAGGGGTGGAAGGGCTCGCCCAGCGTCTCGGTGATCAGCAGGCCCTTGAAGCCACTGCAGTCGACGAATAGATCTGCGTCGACACGTGCGCCGCTCGCCAGCAGCAGCGCGGCGATGTCGCCGCTGTCGTGCTGCTCCACGCGCGCGACCGTGTCGACGATGTGGCGCACACCCAGTCCCAGTGCATGCGTGCGCAGGAAGGCGCCCAGAAGGCCGGCGTCGAAGTGGTAGGCGTAGTCCGTGCCCAGCCCGGCGTCGACCTCGTAGTGCGGCGCGCGGCGCTGGCGGGCCAGCTCGGCGGCGAGGAAGAAGTCCTGCGGGTTCGCGTCGGCCGCCTGGCCGCGCCGGCGCAGGCAGGCGTTCGTGAAGAACTGGTTGCCGAGCTCGCGGTCCGCTTCGTTGAAGAACGGATGCACGTAGCTCTCGTAGCCCGGCACGCTGCTCCAACCGGGGAAGCGGATGCCGCACTTGAAGGTCGCGTTGCAGGCCGGCATCCAGTCCCGCTCGGCAATGCCCAGCGTGCGGAAGAACTGGCGCAGGAAGGGCGTCGAGCCCTCGCCGACGCCGATGGTGCCGATGTCGGCCGACTCGATCAGCGTGACCTCGATGCCCAGCCTGGCCCAGCGCTGCCTCAGCAAGTTGGCCGTCATCCAGCCGGCCGTGCCGCCGCCAACGATGGCGATGTGTTTCGGTGCGGTCATGTCAGGTGGTCATTTGCGTCGTGCATTTGGCGGGCGAGCGCTGGGCCGCTCCCAAGCCGGCCCGCTTTGGCGATGTGCTTGCCGGTCGATCCGGCAAGCATCGCCGTCCCCTCGGGGGACCGGCCAAGGTAGTCCTTGGACGAGGGGCTCACGGTCAACCTGCGGGTAGAGCCAGGCGCACTTCAAAGCCGCCCAGCGGATGATTGCGAAAGCGCACCGTGCCGCCGTGGTCGGCGACGATTTCACGCACGATGGACAGCCCCAGACCCAGGCCCTCCTTGCGCAGCTTGGCGCCATGGTCCAGCCGTGTGTAGGGCTGGCCCAGGCGGGCGAGGGCGCTATCGGGCACGCCGGGGCCGTGATCGCGCACGGTCAACAGCACCAGGCTGGCCTCGTCGCCGCCGGGCTCGCCGGTGGCCATGCTCACCTCCACCGGTTGCTGTTGGGCCTCGCCGTAGAACATCGCGTTGTCCAGCAAATTGCCCAGGGCGCGCTTCAAGGCCAGTGGCTTGCCGAACACCGTCAATGCCTCGCTGTGCAGCTCGATCTTGTGCCCACCCATGCGTGCGTCTCGCACCATCTTCTGCAGCACGAGGTCGATGCGCAGCGGCGCGCGGTTCTCGTGGATGTCGGTGTCCTTCACGATCTGCAGCGCGGTCTTCACCATCATGTCCAGCTCGTCGAGGTCTTCGTGGAACTCGTCCTGCACGGCGGTGTCGTCCAGCAGCTCGCTGCGCAGGCGCAGGCGCGTGATGGGCGTGCGCAGGTCGTGCGAGATGGACGCGAACAGCCGCTCGCGGTCGCCGATGTAGCGGCGGATGCGCTCCTGCATGTCGTTGAAGGCCTCGATGGCCTGGCGCACCTCCTGCGTACCGCTGACGCGCAGCGGCTTGGGCGCCACGCGCCGGCCCACGCGCGCGGCTGCCTGGCTCAGCCCGGCGAGCGGCCGCGTGATGGCGCGCACGGCGATCAGCGTCAGCAGCACGGCCAGGCCCAGTGCCAGCAGCTGCGGCGTCAGGCGCTGCCAGGTGAAGAACTCCAGCTGCTCCAGGAAATAGGGGTCGGGCAGCGTGCTGCTCAGGTAGAGCCACTGCCCCGGCTCGGTCTCGGCCTGAATGACGAGGAAGGGTGCGGGCCGCTCGGCGGCGATCAGCGACGGTTCGACCCAGCTCTCCGGCAGGTCGCTCAGCAGCGCGCCGCTGGGCGACACGGCCAAGCCCACGGGCGAGGCCAGCGCCACGCGCAGCGGCGTGCCCTTGGGCAGTTGTGCGGTCAGCTCCTGCACCACCTGCTGCTCCAGCAGCCGCGCCATGGGCTGTCCGGCGAGCGGTGTGACCGGCACCTCCGCGCCGTTGAAGAAGACGAGGAAGCGCGTGCCGCCCATCGTGCGCAGCTGTTCGATCAGCAGTGGGCGATAGGCGGCCGGCAGCTCGCGCAGCGCACGCACCGCGCCGACCGCGCCGCTGGCCACGTGGTGCGCGGCCTGCTCGGTCTGGCGGCGCACACGCTGCTCGATCTGGCTGTACCAGACGAAGTTGACCGTCAGCTGCACCAGTGCCAGCCCGCCCAGCATGGCCAGCACGAAGCGGCCCTGCAGGCTGTCGAACAGGAAGCTGCTGGCGCGTTGCGGCCATGCGCGCAGTAGCGCCGGCGAGCCTGCGTCTTCGGCCATGTCAGTTGGCGGGCGGCTTGGTTTTCGGGCCGGGCGCCGGGCCGCTCCCAAGCCGGCCCGTTGTGGCGATGTGCTTGCCGGTCGAGCCGGCAAGCATCGCCGTCCCCTTGGGGGACCGGCCAAGGTAGGCCTTGGACGAGGGGCCTTCAGATTGCATGGCGAGGTGTCACGGTCGTCGAGAACACATAGCCCGAGCCGCGCACCGTCTTGATCAGCGCTGGCTGCTTGCCATCGTCCTGCAGGCGCTGGCGCAGGCGGCTGACCTGCACGTCCAGCGACCGGTCCAGCGGCCCCAGGTCGCGCCCGCGCGTGACCTCCGCCAGGCGGCTGCGGTCCAGCACCTCGCCGGGATGCTCGACCAGCAGCTTCAGCAGCTGGAAGTCCATGCCCGACAGCGCCGACACGGTGCCATCGGCGTCGATGAGGCTGCGCTCCAGCAGGTCCAGCGTGAAGCCGTTGAAGGCGTAGTAGCGCGGCTCCTTGGCCTTCTCCTGGCCGGTGCGGCGCGTGATGGCCTTGATGCGCGCCAGCAGTTCGCGTGGGTTGAAGGGCTTGCCGAGATAGTCGTCGGCGCCCAGCTCCAGCCCGACGATGCGATCGGTCTCGTCGGCGCTGGCGGTCAGCATGATGACGGGCACCTCGGAGCGGCGGCGCACCGACTGGCACAGCGTGAAGCCCTCGGTGTCGGGCAGCATCACGTCGAGGATGCACAGGCTGATCTCGTCGCGGTGGCGCTCGAACTCGGCCATGAAGCTGGCGCCGTCGTGGGCCAGCAGCACCTCGTACTGGTTCTTCTCGAGGTAGGTCTTGAGCAGGCTGCGGATTTTCTGGTCGTCGTCAACGATCAGGATCTTGCGCGGGGTCATGGTGAGGCTTTCGTCTTCGGGGCGAGCGCCCGCAGCAGGCCCTGCAGCTTGCGCTGCGCAGCGGCCGGCGTCTGGCTCGGGTCCAGCGCGAAGCGGTGGACGGTTTCGATGATGGCGTTCTTGCCGACCTCGCCGAAGGCCATGCGGTGCACGAGGCTGGGCACGCGCGGCGTGTTCGGGTTGGCGAAGAGGTGGAAGGACTGCTGGGCGCAGGGGTCCAGCTCGTCCACCGGCACGTCGCGGCGCACGGGGATGGAACCCTTGATGCGGTTGTAGCCGAGCTGCAGCGTGGCGCTGCCGAGCAGCTCGGCCATCTTTTCCTGGTCGGCCTGGCTGCCGCCGTTGCCCGCCAGCATGGCCAGCGTGTCGATGCTATAGAGGTGGGCCTGGGCCGTGCCCGGCACGGCCTTGCAGCTGAAGTCGCGCTCGCCCTCCAGCCCCATGGTGCCCAGCTCGCCGCGTGCCCAGTCGCCCATGATCATCATGGCCGCGCGCTCTGCCGCAAAGTCGGCGACGACGTCGGTCCAGGGGCGCTCGCCTGGGGCGATGCCCAATGCCGAGTTCGCCGGCAGCGCCAGGTTGCGCCAGTTGCGCAGGCGCTTCAGCGCCCGCTCCAGCGCGGGGTCGTCGAAGGCGCTGAGGTCGCGCTGCTCCAGCATGCGGCGGTACAGCACCGGACCGGCCTCGCTGAGCAGCATGGCCTCGAACACGGTGGCCACCTGCCAGGGCTCGTCGCTGAAGGCCACCGGCGTGATGCCGGCCGCGCGCAGCTTGGCGGCGGCGCGCTCCAGGCCGTCCCAGTCATTGGGCAGATCGAGCCCCAGGCGCTTGAACACCGCCTTGTTCAGGTAGAGGTTGTTGATGCGCTGGATGCCCAACGGCGCGGCGACGACGTGGCCATGCACCGTCACCTGCGCCATGACCTGCGGGAACATCACCTTGGACCAGTTGCGTTTGGCGGCCACGCCGTCCAGCTCCAGCAGCAGGCCCATGTCGGCCCACTCGGTCATGGACTGGCCGTTGAGCTGCGCCACCTTGGGCGCCATGCGGCGCAGGATGCGTTCGTTCAGCACCTTGATGGCCGGCCCGCCGCCGCCGCCGGCCACGGCACCGTCCACCCACTTCAATCCGTTCTCGGCCATGCGCGCGGCGACGTGGTTGGCCGCGGCGCGCTCGCTCGCGGACGTCCACCAGTGCAGCACGTTGAGCTCACCCGCGCCCTCGGCCGCCGGTGTGGCTGCCGAGGACGCCACGGTCGGCCCCGCCGCCATGGCCGCGCAACTCCAGGGCAACAACGCCAACGCCAGCATGCGGCGCATCTTCCGGGTGGTTCGGCGGCGCCAATCTTGCGTTTTGTACGGGTTCGGTAAGGTTGTGTGACTCAAGGGCGCCGCCCACTGCCGGGAGACGGCGATTGTCCGGAGACGGCCCCCAAATGGCGATTGGGGCTTACCGTGACTCAGTTGTAAGCAAGGGCCCGCGCGGCAGGGATTCGCAGGGCCCGTCGAGCGGGCAGGGCGCAGGCGATGAGCGAAATCAGCGCCATCAAGCCCAGCCAGCCGAAGGCCGTTCCGGCGCTCGGCACCAGCCGCCACGGCACGCTGAACATGATGCGGCCGAAGGCGACTTCGAGCAGGGCGCTGATCGGCAGCGCCAGCGGCAGCGATACCAGCCAGGCCAGCACGACCAGGGTCAGCCCCTCGGCCTGGATCAACCCCAGGATGGCGCCGTCGCGGGCGCCGATGGCGCGCAGCACGCCGATCTCGCGCTGGCGCTCCAGCACGGCCAGGCCCATCGTCGAGGCCAGTCCCATCGCGCCGACGACGATCATCACGAGGCCCATCGCGCCGAGGAAGTCCACCACCATCAACAGGTGGTCCTCGACGACGCGCCGGTTCTCGGCCTGGGACTGGCTGCCGGCGATGCCATTGCCGCCCTCGGCGAGCGCCTCGCGCAGCTGCTGCACGGCGTCCAGCAGCGCGATGGGCGAGTTGGGGGAGTCCAGCCGCAGCGCCAGGCTGGTCGCGAGCCCGTTGCCGGCCAGCGCGTCCAGCGCGGCGCGGGAGGTGTAGGCCAGCGCTTGCGGGCCGCTGTCGACGAGGCCGACGATGGTCCAGTCCTGGCCGGCCAGGTGCTGCGTGCTGCCGACGGCCAGCGTCGGTTGTTGCTTCAGCAGCAGGCGGCTGACGACGAGTTCATGCGCGTCGCTTTCGACCAGCCAACGGCCCTCCAGCGGGCGCGGTGTCAACAGGTGGCCGTTGACGGGCAGGCCGAGCAGCGTCAGCGCCTCACCACCGAAGGGCGTGCGCAGGCTGCGCCAGGCCTCGGCTTCGGCGACGCCGCTCACATGGGCGGCCAGGGCTTCGAGCTGCGCGGCTGGTGTCGGCGCCGTGACACGCACCTGTAGCTGGTAGTGCTGGGCATCGAAGAGTTCGTCCACCGAGCCGCGCACGGCGCAGCGCAAGTTGGCGGCACCCAGGTAGACCGCGCCGCCGCTGGCCAGCGCGAGCAGCGTCAGCAGCATGCGCTGGCGGCGCCGGAAGGCGTTGCCCACCGACAGCAGCAATGGCCGTGCCCAGCCGCCGAGGTAGGGCACGAGCCGCGCCGCGAATGCGCCACGCTTGAGGCTCAGCGCCTGGCCGTCGCGCGTGATGCCGATGTCGCGCAGCGCCTCGCCCACCGGCCGCCGCAGCGCGGCGCGCACAGGCAGCGCGGCGGCGGCCAGCGGCAGCGCGAGGCCAACGAAGAGCTGCAGCGCGACGGCCCAGGCCGGCGTGGCGATGCCATCGAGCGGGAAGTTCAACAGGTCGGCCTTGAGCCCGCCATAAGCCCGGCCCAGCCAGAGCGCGGCCGGCAGCGCGACGATCGAGGCCAGCAGGCCGAGCGCGCCGGCCTGGGCCAGCACCATCGCGCCGATCTGGCCCGGCGAGCCACCCAGCACCTTCATGACGGCGATCTCGCGCGTCTGGCCAGCCAGCATCGCGCTCACGAGATTGACGACCAGAAATCCGCAGGCCAGCAGCGCCAGCAGGCCGAAGGCGCCTTGCGTCATCAGCAGCGAGTCCATCTGCGCGGCGTGGATATGCTGGCCGGGCTCGGGCACGTCCACGCTCTTGACCGTGTAGCCCGCGGCCTTGAGCTTGGCCTGCAAAACGTCGACGACGCGGCGCACGTCGGCGCGCGTGGGGTGCTCGTCGCGCAGGCGCAGCTGCAGCTCATTGAAGCCGGAAGGCGCACCCAGCCGTGCCAGCGTGGTCTCGGTGCCGTAGAGGTAGACGAGGTTCTCCATCCAGCCCGGCGCCTGGCTGACGTCGCGCAGGAGGCCGGCGATGCTCACCGACTGCGTCTCGGCGCCCATCATGCGCAGCGATATGGCGTCGCCAACGCTGGCGCCAGAGAAGTCCAGCGACGAGCGTTCCATCCACAGGCTGCCGTCGGTGGGTGGTGCGTCGAATTGCAGCCGGCCGAGGTCGGCCTGCTGGAAGTCGCTCACCGCGATGACGACGGCGTTGCGCGCGCGACCGTTGGCTTGCACGGCCGCCATCACAGTGCGCCGCAGCCGCGCGGCGGCGACGTCGGGCAGGGCTTTGGCGAGCGCCAACGCCGGCGCGTCGGCGCGGTCCAGCACCAGCGTGGCCGAGACCGGCAGGCTGGCGCGGTAGCCCAGGTCGGTGGCGCGCTCGACCAGCGCCCAGGCATTCAGGATGGTGCCGGCCGCCGTCAGCCCGAGGGCCACGGCGAGCACGACGAGGACGCTGCGCGCGCGGTGCTGCCAGAGGTCGCGCCAGGTCTTGCGTGTGCGGCGGTCAAGCATGGCGACGGTCCTCGACGAGGCGGCCATCGCGCAGGCGCAGGCTGCGCTGCACCTGGCCCAGGGCCGCGGCTTCGTGGGTGACCATGACGATGGTGACGCCTTGCTCTCGCGCCAGCTCGGCCAGCAGCGTCAGCAGCGCCTCGGCATTGACCGAGTCGAGGTTGCCGGTGGGCTCGTCGGCCAGGATCAGTGCCGGTGCATTGGCCAGCGCACGGGCCAGGGCCACGCGCTGCTGCTGGCCGCCGGACAGCGCCGCGGGGAACTTGTCGGCCTGGTCGGCCACGCCCAGGCGCTGCAGCAGCGCCCGCGCCCGCTCGGGCCGCTCGGCGGCGGGCCATCGGTCGCAGAAGTCCATCGGCAGCATGACGTTTTCCAGCGCCGTCAGCGTGGGCAGCAGCTGGAAGAACTGGAACACGACGCCGACCGCCTTGCCCCGCCAGCGTGACAAGGCACGCTCGGGCAGGGCGCGCAGGTCCTGCCCCGCCACGCTCAGCTCGCCGCTGCCGGCGCGGTCGATGCCGGCGAGCAGGTTGAGCAACGTGGACTTGCCGCTGCCCGAGGGGCCGACGACGGCGACGAATTCGCCGGCGTGGATGTCGAGGTCCAGGGTGCTCAGCGCGTGGAAGTCGCCACCCGCCGTCGGGTAGCTTTTGCCAACGCCGCGCAGGCGGATGAGTGCTTGGGTTTCGGTTTGCATGGCAGCCAATGTAGGAAGCCGCGGCGCTTGCGGCACACCGTTGGACGGCCCCGTTCTGCCACTCGGCGAATTGGCCCTCGCCAGGCGCCGCGCGGGTCGCGATGCTGGCGACATCCCTTCCTTTGGAGACGTCATGAAAGCCCTCATCCTCTCGCTCGCCATCGCCCTGAGCGGCATGGCTCACGCCCAGCACGGCGGCGCCAACCCGGCCGCCGCTGGTGTCCCCGCCGAGGCCGCGCAGTTCGACTTCCTCGTCGGCCAGTGGGAGCTGGAGGTGTCGCCCAAGGTTGGCGGCCTGGCCGCGATGATCCACGGCGCGCCGCGGCTCGTTGGCAGCTGGAAGGCCTGGAAGTCCTTTGATGGCTACGGCCTGGACGACGAGCTGCGCGTGCTGGACGCCTCGGGCAACCCGATGGCCCTGAGCTTCAGCCAGCGCATCTTCGACGCCAAGACCAAGCGCTGGCTCATCAGCGGACTGGATGTCTACCGCGCGCGCTTCGGCAGCAGCAGCGGCCAGTGGCAGGGCGGCGAAATGCTGCTGGAGGGCAGCGGCCAGAACGCCGAAGGCAAGCCGATGCTGACGCGCACGCGCTTCTTCGAGATCACGCCCGACCGCTTCAAGATGCGCCAGGATCGGTCGCTGGACAATGGCGCGAACTGGGAGGAGGGGACGCTGACCATCGTCGCCAAGCGCATGTCGCGCAAGGCAGCGCGTTAGTCCTGGAGCAACGATGGGGCGAGCATGGATCTGGGTGCAATGGCTGATCGGCTGGCTGCCGGTGGCCGCGCTGTTTGCGGTGCTGATGATGACGGTGCACGGCGCCGGCATGCACGAGGCGCTGCACTACTCGCTGCGGCTGATGGCCACGGCCGCGGTGCTCGGCCTGGTCGTGCACCGCTTCACCGCGCGCCTGCCCTGGCCGCATCCGATGCGGCTCGCCTTCATTGCCAGGCATGCGGTGGGAGCGGCGCTGTATGCGCTGGCCTGGGTCGCGGCCAACAGCGTGGTCGAGAGCCTGAGGGTCGGGCAATTGGTGCTGGTGGTCGGCCCGGGTGTGGCGGCCTATCTCGTCACCGGCGTCTGGTTCTACGTGATGATCGCCGGCGTCGCCTATGCGCAGCGCGCCGCCGCCCGCAACGCGCAGCTCGAGGCCTTGCAGGCGCGCAGCCAGCTTGCGGCGCTGCGGGCTCAGCTGCATCCGCACTTCCTGTTCAATGCGCTGCATACGGTGGTGCAGCTGATCCCGCTGGACCCCGAGCGCGCGACACGCGCGGCCGAGCAACTGGCCGCACTGCTGCGCGCGAGCTTCGACAACCCGCGCGAGCTGGTCACGCTGCGCGAGGAATGGGCCGTCGTGCAGCTCTATCTCGACATCGAAGCCATCCGCTTCGGCGAGCGGCTGCGCGTTGACGCCGAGTTTCAGCCCGATGCACTGGCCGCGACGCTGCCGAGCTTTGCGGTGCAGACGCTGATCGAGAACGCCGTGCGCCACGGCGCCGCACCGCGGGTGGAGGCGACGACGGTGCGTGTGCGCGCGCGCGTTGACGGCACGCAGTTGCGCATCGTCGTCGAGGACGACGGCATGGGCACCGAGCCGGCCGCGCTGGAGGCCGGCGGCACGGGCCTGCGCCGGCTGCGCGAGCGGCTCGGCTGGCTCTACGGCAGCGGTGCAACGCTGGCCGTGCAGGCCGCGCCGGGCCAGGGCCTGCGCGCGGAGCTGCGCCTGCCACTGCAGGACGACGCCGAGGCATGACCGCCGCCATCACCGCCCTCATCGCCGACGACGAGCCGGTGGCCCGCGCCGGCTTGCGCCACATGCTGCGCGGGTTGCCCTGGCTGCACTGCATCGGCGAGGCGGCCGACGGACCGGCGGCGCTGGCCGAGATCCAGCGCTTGCGGCCCGAGCTGGTGTTCCTGGACATCCAGATGCCCGGGCTGCTCGGCACCGAGGTGCTCAGGCAGCTGGCCGAGTCCGGCACGCCGCCGCTGGTCATCTTCACGACGGCGCATGCCGAGCACGCGATCACGGCCTTCGAGCTGGGCGCGCTGGACTATCTGCTCAAGCCCTTTGGTGCCGAGCGCCTCGGCGCGACGCTGGAGCGCGTGCGCGCGGCCCTGGGCGAACCCTGCCCACCGGCGCTGGAGCGCCTGGCCGAGCTGCTGGGCCGAGGCCCCCTGACGCGCCTGTTCGTGCGCAGCGGCGCGGCCATCGTGCCGGTGGCCGTGAGCGAGGTCAGCCACTTCGAGGCCGTGGGCGATTACGTGGCCGTGCACGCCGGCGGTGCCGAGCAACTGCTGCACCTGGCGCTCGCGCGGCTGGAGGAGAGACTGGACCCGCAACGCTTCGTGCGCATCCACCGGGGCTGCATCGTCAACCTGGACGCGGTGGCGCGCTTTCGTCGCCTGGCCAATGGCCAGCTCAGTGCCGAGCTGAAGGACGGCCGCGCGCTGCCAGTCAGCCGCAGCCGGTCCCAGGTCTTGCGCGGCCTGGCCGGCTGAGCACGAATCGGGGCGTCGGCATCCCGCACTGGTGCGAAAGCGCCGTGCTGCAGTACACCAACGGTGCAATTTGCACCACAACGGGAGCATTGGGCCGGCCCTTCGTGGGGCGTGACGAATTTCACAGGCTGGCACGGGGCTTGCGGACGGTGGCATCGGCTACCGAACTTCATCCCCAAACCCCTCTGGAGGACTCCCGATGCTTCGCCGTTCTGCCCTGGCGCTCGCTGCCGCCGCCACTCTGATCACCCCTGCCGCCTTTGCCGCCGACACCATCAAGGTGGGTGTGCTGCACTCGCTGTCGGGCACTATGGCCATCTCCGAGACGGTGTTGAAGGACACCGTGTTGATGGCCATCGACGAGATCAATGCCAAGGGCGGTCTGCTCGGCAAGAAGCTGGAACCCGTCGTCGTCGACCCGGCCTCCAACTGGCCGCTGTTCGCCGAAAAGGCCAAGCAGCTCATTTCACAAGACAAGGTCGCCGTCGTCTTCGGCTGCTGGACCTCGGTGAGCCGCAAGTCGGTGCTGCCGGTGTTCGAGCAGACCAACTCGCTGCTGTTCTACCCGGTGCAGTACGAGGGTGAAGAACTGAGCAAGAACGTGTTCTACACCGGTGCCGCGCCCAACCAGCAAGCCATCCCCGCGGTGGAATACCTGATGAGCAAGGACGGCGGCGGCGCCAAGCGCTTCGTGCTGCTGGGCACCGACTACGTCTACCCGCGCACGACCAACAAGATCCTGCGCGCCTTCCTGCACAGCAAGGGCGTGAAGGACGAGGACATCATGGAGGACTACACCCCCTTCGGCCACGCGGACTATCAAAGCATCATTGCCAAGATCAAGAAGTTCGCCGCCGAAGGCAAGAAGACGGCCGTTGTCTCGACCATCAACGGCGACTCCAACGTGCCCTTCTACAAGGAACTGGGCAACCAGGGCCTGAAGGCGACGGATGTGCCGGTGGTGGCCTTCTCCGTGGGTGAGGAAGAGCTGCGCGGCGTGGACACCAAGCCGCTGCAAGGTCATCTGGCTGCATGGAACTACTTCATGTCCATCAAGGGCCCGGCCAACGACGCCTTCATCAAGAAGTGGAGCGACTACGCCAAGGCCAAGGGCATCGCCGGCCACAAGGACAAGCCGCTGACGAATGACCCGATGGAAGCCACCTACATCGGCATCAACATGTGGGCCCAGGCCGTCAAGAAGGCCGGCAGCACCGACACCGACAAGGTCATCGCCGCCATGGCCGGCCAGACCTTCCCGGCGCCGTCGGGCATCACGTCCAAGATGGACGAGAAGAACCATCACCTGCACAAGTCGGTCTTCATCGGCGAGGTCAAGGGTGACGGCCAGTTCAACGTGGTGTGGAAGACGCCCGGCCCGGTCAAGGCTCAGCCGTGGAGCCCGTACATCCCTGAGAACAAGGGCAAGAAGGACGAGCCGGCGAAATAAGGCTCACCCCCTACCGCGGCGAAGCCGCGGCCCCCTTCAAGGGGGCGCCGCTGGTGGACTGGCAGAGCCAGATCCACGGCGGCCGCTGGAGGGGCGTGCGCGCTGCGCGGCACTGCTTTCGTTCGCCTGGGGCTTCATGATCAAACGACTTCTTTTCAGTTGGCTGCTGGCGCTGCTGAGCTGCTCGGCTTGGGCGGCGCTGTCGCCCGAGCTGCTTGCGCGCATCGCGGCCGGGGAGGGCGATGAGCGTGTCGCCGCGCTGAACGAGGCCGTGGCCCAGGGGGATCCGGCGCTGGCGAACTATCTGCATGCGCTGCTCGACGGCCGCGTCCGGCTGCGCGAGGGCAAAGTGGTCGTGACGGCGGAAGGCGGCACGCCGCCCGAGGGCGAGGAGCCGATGCTGAACAATCGCCTGCGCCGCGAGATCGATGCGGCGCTGGCCGGCCTGGACCTGCTGTCGACCGACCGCGCGACACGCGCCAAGGCGCTGGTCACGCTGCGCGAGGACGCCAGCGCCGCCAAGCTGCCGCTGTATGAACGCGCGCTGGCGGCCGAGAAGGATGCCGAGCTGCGCAGCGAGCTGGGCGCACTCGTGGCCGGGGCCAAGCTGTCGTCCACCGACCCGGGCCAGCGCCGTGCGGCTGCCACCGAGCTGGCCGGCAGCGCCGACCCTGCGACACGGGCGTTGCTGCTGGAAAAGATGACGACCGAGACCGATCCCGGTGCCAAGGCGGCGATGCAGACGACCATCGACGCCATCGGCTCGCGCCTGGCCTGGGGTGAACGCGCCCAACTGCTGTTCTCCGGCCTGAGCCTGGGCTCGGTGTTGCTGCTCGTGGCGCTGGGCCTGGCCATCACCTACGGCTTGATGGGCGTCATCAACATGGCCCATGGCGAGCTGCTGATGGTGGGCGCCTATGCCACCTACAGCGTGCAGCAGGCCTTCCGCGCCTGGCTGCCCGCCGCCTTCGACTACTACCTCTGGATCGCGCTGCCGGCCAGCTTCATCGCCGCGGCTCTGGTGGGTGCCGCTATGGAGCGCACGGTGATCCGCTGGCTCTACGGCCGGCCGCTGGAAACGCTGCTGGCCACCTGGGGCATCTCGCTGGTACTGATGCAGGCCGTGCGCACGCTGTTCGGCGCGCAGAACGTGGCCGTCGAGAACCCGGCCTGGCTGTCGGGCGGCTGGGCGCTGCTGCCCAACCTGACGCTGCCCTACAACCGCATGGCCATCCTCGGCTTCGCGGCGCTGGTGCTGGTGGGCATGGCGCTGCTGCTGGCCAAGACGCGGCTGGGCCTGATGGTGCGCGGCGTCACGCAGAACCGCCGCATGGCCGCCTGCGTGGGCGTCAACACGGCCAAGGTCGACACCATGGCCTTTGCGCTCGGCTCGGGCATCGCCGGCCTGGCCGGCTGCGCGCTGAGCCAGATCGGCAACGTCGGCCCCGACCTCGGCCAGAGCTACATCGTCGACGCCTTCATGGTGGTCGTGCTCGGCGGCGTGGGCCAGCTCGCGGGCACCGTCTACGCGGGCCTGGGCCTGGGCGTGCTGTCCAAGCTGCTGGAGGGTTGGCAGGGCGCCGTGCTCGCCAAGATCGCATTGCTGATGCTGCTGGTGCTGGTCATCCAGAAGAAGCCGCAGGGCCTGTTTGCCCTCAAAGGTCGGAGCGTCGAATGAAGCGCGCCGCACTCATCGCCATTGCCCTCGTGCTGCTGCTCGTGCCACTGCTGCACCTGGCCTTCCCGCCGGGTCACGCGCTGCACCTGAGCGAGTTCTACGTCGGCCTGCTCGGCAAGTTCCTGTGCTTCGCGATCTGCGCGCTGGCGCTGGACCTGATCTGGGGCTTCGGCGGCATCCTGTCGCTCGGCCACGGCCTGTTTTTCGCGCTCGGCGGCTACGGCATGGGCATGTACCTGATGCGGCAGATCGGCCGCGAAGGGCAGTACCAGTCGGATCTGCCGGACTTCATGGTCTTCCTGAACTGGAAGGAACTGCCCTGGCACTGGGCACTCAGCGACTCGCTGATCGGCCAGCTGTTCCTGGCGCTCGCCGTGCCCGGCCTGCTCGCCGCGGTGTTCGGCTACTTCGCCTTCCGCTCGCGCATCCAGGGCGTCTACTTCTCCATCATCACGCAGGCGCTGACGGTCGCGGCCATGCTGCTCTTCTTCCGCAACGAGACGGGCTTTGGCGGCAACAACGGCTTCACGGACTTCAAGCGGCTGGCCGGCCTGCCGCTGAACACGCCGGGCATGAAGGTCGGCCTGTGCATGGCCAGCGCCGCCGCGCTGATCGCCTGCTACCTGATCGCGCGAGCGCTTACGCAAAGCCGCTGGGGCCGCATCCTGCAGGCCATCCGCGACGCCGAAGGGCGCGTGCGCTTCATCGGCTACGACCCCGTCGCCTTCAAGCTCAGCGCCTACGTCATCTCCGCGCTGATGTGCGCGCTGGCCGGGGCCCTCTACGTGCCACAGGTCGGCATCATCAACCCCGGCGAGATGAGCCCGGCGGCCAGCATCGAGATGGCGATCTGGGCGGCCGTGGGCGGCCGTGGCACGTTGATCGGGCCCGTGCTGGGCGCCTTCTTCGTCAACGGCACCAAGTCCGTCTTCACGGCCTGGTGGCCCGAGGGCTGGCTTTACATCCTGGGCGGGCTCTTCATTGCGGTGACGCTGTTCCTGCCGCAAGGCTTGATGGGGCTGGCGCGGAGGCTCAAGAAATGACGCCGGAACTTCTCGAGGCAGGTGCCGAAGCGCGCTCGCGTGCGCTGACCCGCGTCCTCACCGACGACGGCCCTGTGTTCAACCAGGGCGTGGCCCTCTACGTCGAAGACCTCAAGGTGGCCTTCGACGGTTTCCAGGCGCTGGGCGGACTGTCGTTCACCGTCGGCGTGGGCGAGCTGCGCTGCGTCATCGGCCCCAACGGTGCCGGCAAGACGACGACGATGGACTGCATCACCGGCAAGACCAAGCCCGACAGCGGCCGCGTCTTCTTCGGCAGCAACCTCGACCTGCGCAAGATGAACGAGCAGCAGATTGCCCGCGCGGGCATCGGCCGCAAGTTCCAGAAGCCCACGGTCTTCGAGGCGCTGACTGTGGCCGAGAACCTGGAGCTGGCCATGGCCGGCGACCGCCGTGCGCGCTTTGCGATGCGCGCCCGCCTCAGCGGCGA
Organism: Burkholderiales bacterium; assembly: GCA_019509985.1. Classification (GTDB taxonomy): domain Bacteria; phylum Pseudomonadota; class Gammaproteobacteria; order Burkholderiales; family Burkholderiaceae_C; genus Pelomonas. The sequence continues at coordinate 149,931 of JAEKLF010000035.1, forward strand.
GCAGCACGACCGCATGAACGAGTTGCTGCACACGGTCCACCTGGCCGACGAGCGCAGCCGCGTTGCCGGCCTGCTCAGCCACGGCCAGAAGCAGTGGCTGGAGATCGGCATGCTGCTGGCCCAAGACCCCAAGCTGCTGCTGCTGGACGAACCCGTCGCCGGCATGACCGACGAGGAGACCGAGCGCACGGCCGAGCTCTTCCTGAGCCTGGAGGGCAAGCATTCCCTCGTCGTCGTCGAGCACGACATGAGCTTCGTCGCGGCGCTGGCCGGTGCGCATCGCACGGTCACGGTTTTGCACGAAGGCCAGACGCTGGCTGAGGGCACGATGGCGGCCGTCCAGTCGGATGAAAAGGTGATCGAGGTGTACCTTGGCCGATGAAGTTCTCCAGGTCCAGGACCTGCATCAGCACTACGGTGGCTCCAACATCCTGCGCGGCCTGAGCTTCGATCTGAAGCCTGGCGAGATCACCGTCGTGCTCGGCCGCAACGGCGTCGGCAAGACGACGCTGCTGAAGAGCCTGATGGGCGTCGTGCCCATCACGCGCGGCAGCATCACGCTGGCCGGCGAGCCGATCAACAAGTTGAAGACCCACCAGCGCGTGCGCGCCGGCCTCGGCTATGTGCCGCAGGGCCGCGAGATCTTCGGGCGGCTGTCGGTCATCGAGAACCTGCAGATGGGGCTGAGCAGCCAGCCTGCCGGCACGCCGCTGCCGGTCGAACTTTTCGAGCTGTTCCCGGTGCTGGCCAAGATGCGCAGCCGCCGCGGCGGCGACCTGTCCGGCGGCCAGCAACAGCAGCTTGCCATTGCCCGAGCACTGGCGCCCGGGCCCAAGGTGCTGTTGCTGGACGAGCCGACCGAAGGCATCCAGCCCAACGTCATCCAGGACATCGGCCGCGTCATCAAGCATCTCGCCCACGACCAGGGTCTGTCGGTGGTGCTGGTGGAGCAGTTCTACGACTTCGCCGAGGAGTTGGCCGACCAGTACTTGCTGATGCAACGCGGCGAGATCGTCATGCGCGGGCGGGGGAAGGACATGGCGGCGGATGGCGTGCGAGAGCGGCTGGCCATCTGATCAGGCCTGGGGCGGTGCGAGGTTGCTGGATTCCTTGCCCATGACCCGGCTCCTGCTCGCTCGCGACGCCCCGGCAGAGCACCTGCCGGGTGCCTTGGCGTAGCTCTGCAGGCCTCGCGCCTGCAACCTGCGACATCGCAGAGAGCGGGCCGCCCGACATCACGAAGCCTTCTTGTCCGGGGCTCAAACAATGACCGACCGCGAAGAACATTTCGTCCAATTCGTTTCCTGCATTGGCAGGCCCAATGATGGGTGGGTGCGGCCTTCCTTGTAGCCTTCGCGCAGGCGGTGCATGGCGAGCAGCGCTTGCTGTTCGGACACGAAGCGCATGTGCGAGCGGCCAGCGGCCTCGCAGAGCGCGGCAGCGTCATTGGCGTCGTGCTTGCCGGCCATGCGGTAGGGCGTGACGGCGTGGCCGGCGAAGAGTTGCGCATCCAGGCCGAAGCCGCGCAGCTTGCGCTCCCAGCGTTGGACGCCGCCGCAGGTCTCTGATGCCGTGGATCGCGAAAACGCTCTTGGCGAGGTCAATGCCAACGGTCAGAATCGTCATGGACTTCCCCTTCGGAAAGAGTTGATGAGAGATTGCACTTCCCATTGCGGCCTTTGGTTGCCGGTTGCCGCAACGCGGCTGGTTCGGGACGGGGAAGTCCCTTTCGTTCGTTAGACCGCATGGCGCTCGCACTCGTCGTTGTTGCAAGTCCAAGTCGTGACAGCTTCGCTCACGCGATGGCTGCTGTCGCCACAAGTAGGTTGCGCGAACGCGGCTACGAAATAGCGTTCCACGACTTGTATGACGAGGGGTTTG